>JBOHVJ010000563.1:0-3025 GCA_050735075.1 Binatia bacterium | reverse complement strand
GAACAACCCATCGCATACCATTTGGGCTTTGAACTCAACGGCAAGTTTATCTTTTACAAGCCAACCTTTGACGTCAACCTGTGGGCAGAGTGGCCGGGAGAGGTGTTAATCAGGCACCTCTTTGATTACGCCGCTAGCAGGGGGATCCGGGAGTTTGACTTCACGGCTGGTGATGAAGCCTACAAGTATCGTTTTGCCAACCAGGTGCGTAGAAACTATACACTTCACCTCTACCCGCCGGGACCGCGAGGTCTTACCCTCTGCGTGTGTAAAACCGTTGAAGAGCGTGCGAAGGCACGACTGAGGCAAAACCCATCCATCCTCCAGGCGATTAAAGCTGGAATTTCCGTCTCTAAAAGAATCGGACGCAGCTCTCGTTCTGCGCTGCAAGTTGGAACTCTCCGGCGACTCGGCTCGGATGTGATTACTCGGGCATTTCGTAGGGCAGTGTTCGCGCGCGATGACCTACTTGTATTTTCATGTGTAACTGAAGTACGAGCTGCAGCCGACGAGAATCTTAAGATTTGGTCATCCACGCTTGCCGAATTGGCGAGCCTTTCGCTTCAGCATTCCGATTTTTTAGATGTACGGAGACTCCACATAGCCCGAGACCGGCTAAAACAGGGCGATGTGGCTTATGTGGCAAAAGACGGAGTTGGCCCTTTACACGTAGTCTGGATAGGCACGCGCAATGAGGTAGCGGCATCCGAGGTCGATTCAGAATGGCGGCTCGAACTGGATGATTCCGTCAGCCTCGTCTACGATTACTGGACGCTCCCGGCTATTCGAGGTCGGGAAATATCTGCCAGCGTGCTACGAAAGCTCGTCAATTTGGCGCCTGAGAGGCACCGACAGTTGTGGATATCCTGCGCGGGCGACGACTTTGCGGCACGAGACGCGATTGAGAAGGCCGGCTTTCGGTTGCGCTACCGGATGGGCCGAGTCCAATTGTTGTACTGGTTCAGCCGTACATGGGTGCAATGACACGATCCAGCGTTAAGCGGACGCTCGAAGGGCTAGTTGCGTCTGGTACTCCCTATCGGGTATGCAGAGCAACGTAATTCCTTTCGTAAGCGGTTCAGAGTATGGATACTAACTTCCCCCTTACAACGGGATCGGGCTCACGGACAGGACACGCGGAAAACCGGCCCAAGCTGCTTTTCCTTGCTTGGGCTTTTCCTCCAGCTAACGCTAGTAGTTCCAGTGTCCGGACTTGGAATACTGCGAAGTATTTGGCGAGGTTAGGCTGGGATGTTACCGTGGTGACGCCAAACCCCTTTATGTTACGGCATGTGGAGAGAGCCGAGAATGTGGCTACGGAGCTGAAACGGGAAGGGATTCGGCGTATATTGACCGATCATCACTGGCGCTGCTTATCAGCGGATCACTTGAAATGCTGGAACCGCGGGATCGGCCGGTTGATCGGAGGGGTGGTCCGCCAGGTAGCGTGGCGCCTTCGTATCGAGCAGGCAATTGGTTGGGTCAAAGCGGCCGAGCAAGCTTGTTCTCGCTTAGCTAGAGAGGACGTGGAAATAATTCTGGCAAGCGGCCCGCCTTTTGCCGCCTTCCGCTTGGCCAGACGTCTATCGGACAAGCTCAGGCGTCCCTATGTTTTGGACTACCGAGATCTCTGGACAGACTGGTATCCTAGTGCGTCCACAGCTCAGCAAGAGGCAAGGCTGCTTGAGGGATGTGCAGCGGTAACAACGGTGTCTCGGTCCTGTGGATTAGCCATATATCGGCGTTTTGGCTGTGGAGCCAAGCTGCATGTGGTTACAAACGGGTACGACCCGGAAGAGTTTGCATACGTGAAGCCCTACGCTTTTGGCCACTTTGCAATAGTTTACGCCGGGGCCTTCGATCCGCCAAAGCGGGTTATCTCGCCAGTCACGGCTCTCCTAAAACGCCTCAAAGAAACAACGAGTGGAAATGGTAAAGAATGGTATTTTCATTATTATGGTCCCCACAATGATTACGTAAGCGCAGAGGCTGCGCGAGCTGAGGTAATGGACCGAGTCGTTGTGCATGGCAGGGTCTCTCGGATCGAAGCGCTCTCAGCCGTAAAGGGCGCGGGTGCTGCGCTGGTGATCACGTCGATCGCCGAGGAGCCGACACTGGTCGATAAGGGGATTGTGACAGGAAAAGTTTTTGAAGCCCTGGGATTCGGGATCCCGGTTCTCGCTGTCGCGCCTCGAGGCAGCGATCTCGAATCCATTGCTGAGACGACAGGATTAGTTGAAAGCTTTACGGCGAGGGACACTGAGGGCATGGCTTCGTTTCTCAGAGATTTGATGCTTGGCGAGACTCTTGAACTGAAAAACGGACAGGTCTATGCGTGGCCCAACATAGCTAAGAAACTTGATGTCGTCCTACGGAAAGCAATGAGCAGCGGATTTTATTAAAAGAGAAAGAGCGGGACTTCATCATGACTATCCCACAGAACATATTAAGTAGGGCTAGGGTTATTGGTGACAGACCTTCCCGGTTTGTCTCCCCCAGCAGGGTCAAATCTGTCGTCGCGCGAACGACGAGCGTCCCCGCCGTGGTCCGGTGGTCTTTCCTGCTCTTCGTTTTCACGCTTCCATTCGAAGCTGTAGATTTGGGTATCATGACTGGGTATTTATCTTTGGCGAAGATTTCGGGTCTCTTATTCTTCGCAATCTATTTTTTACACCACACCCCTCTATCTCATAAGAGATCCATTCCTTCCATTCCTCACGCCATGTGGTGGTTCCTCGGATATATTGTGGTTTATACTCTAAAGGGCTTTTTCGTCCCCGCTGAACTTCTCCTCGATTTCTTTGTGCGGCTTTTTTCGCTATTGCAATTAGCCGTCTTCTTTTGGATTGCTTCAGACGTCCTAAAGGACGGAAAGACGGCGGTAAATGTCTTGCTCACCTATTCAATTGCGTGCATTGTCATAGCGCTTGGCAATATACTAGAACTTCCGGGTTTTTCTCAGACAATATTGCCCGGTAGAGTGACGGCGTTGGGAGAAAACTTGACTAATCTTGCCACACACATG
>JBOHVJ010000562.1:0-4616 GCA_050735075.1 Binatia bacterium | reverse complement strand
CGTGTTGATGGCCTGGAAAAGGTCACAGGCAGAGGCATCTATACGGGTGACATCAAACTCCCGGGCATGGCTCACGGTAAGGTGCTGCGCAGTCCCATGCCTCATGCCCGAATTCGTCGCATCGATTCCCGCAAGGCCGAGTCTATGCCAGGAGTCCTGGCTGTCCTCACCCGTGAAAACCTGCAAGTCGCTTATCCTTATCACGGGGCGTATGTGAAGGATCAACCGATCGTAGCGCTGGACAAGGTGCGCTACGTTGGGGACATCGCGGCTGCCGTGGCCGCGACAGAAGAGAGAATAGCTGAAGAGGCGTTGAAGAGGATCGAGGTTGACTACGAAGAGTTGCCCGCGGTTCTGACCGTAGAAGAGGCGCTGAAGGAAGATGCCCCTCTGGTCCACGAGAAGCTCGAGGGTCGCAAGGAACCTGATTATGGCAGGGGCGGCACTCACCTCATCCACGAAAGCAGCAATATCTGTCTTCACTTTCGCTACGAGCGCGGCGACATAGAGAAGGGATTCGACGCGGCTGACTCTGTCTTTGAGGATACTTTCTTTTTTCCCAGCGCGCAGCACTATCCGATGGAGCCTCACATAAGTCTCGCCAACTTCGATGGGGATAGCCTCACGATTTGGAGCTCTACTCAAAGCCCCTTTCCCGTTCGACAAGAGTTATCTCGGCTTCTGGGAATTCCCCTCAGCCGCATTCGTGTGATCGTTCCTTATGTAGGCGGTGGCTATGGGGCAAAGAGCGGTATTAAGACCGAGGCTGTGGCCGCGCTCCTCTCCAGGCTGGCCCGTAGACCGGTCAAGGCTGCATTTACGGCCGAAGAGACCTTTAAGACCATCTGTCAACCTCGGGCAAAGATTGTGATCAGGACAGGCGTGAAAAAAGATGGGAGCTTTATCGCCCGTCGCTGTGAGGTATATCTCAATGGTGGCGCCTACGCCAATTCAGGTCCGTCAGTCACTGAAAAGGCTGGCTATCGAGCCCATGGCCCTTACCGCATTCCCCACGTGTTAACGGATGCTTACTCGGTTTACACCAACACGGTCCCGGCCGGGGCCTTTCGTGGCTTTGGGGCGCCGCAGGTCGCGTTTGCTTATGAATCTCACCTCGATATGATCGCCCATCGTTTAAAAATCGATCCACTGCAGCTCAGGATGAAGAACCTGCTAGAAAGAGGCGAAGCGTATGCTGCTGGCGATACTCCCATCGACTGCGACCTCAAGGGAGGGTTGAGGAAAGTCGCGGAGGCGATTGAATGGGGAAGGGAATCATCGCTGAGCGCTATGAGCCAGGCGCTTGGCGCTGGGAAATCAACGGTTAAGAGGGGAAAGGGGATTGCCACTGCGGTGAAGGATGGCGGGGGGACGAATAAGCCAGCCAATGCCATGGTCAAGATTTTGAACGACGGGAGCGTTCTCTTATCTACCGGATCTGTGGAGATCGGCCAAGGGATGCGCACGGCCTTCTTACAGGTTGTGGCCGAAGAGCTATCCGTGCCTCCCGAAAGAGTTCAGGTGGCGGAGCTGGATACCCAATATACTCCTTTCGATAAGGGCACCAACGCGAGCAGTTCCACCTCGGTGATGGGGCAGGCGGTGCAGAAGGCGGCCAGGCATGCCCGTGATCAGCTTCTCGAGGCTGCGGCCTCTGTGCTTGGGACGAAGGCGTCGGAAGTGGAATTGAAGGAAGGGAGAGTTTCATCGCGGGCTAAGAGTTTGAGCATTCGCGAGGTCATGCGTCTTCATTTTGCCGATAGTGAGGATGAGATTGTAGGTAGGGGATTTTTCAAAGTTCCGCGTAATGACGGAGTTCCTCTTGGATACCCCTCTCCATTTTGGGAGATCGGTTTCGGAGCTGCCGAGGTGGAGGTAGACGAGATGACGGGCGAGGTGAAAATCCTCAAGTATGTCTCTCTCACGGACGCGGGAAAGATGATTCATCCCCTACAATGCCAGGGACAGGATGAGGGAGCCACGGTATTCGGCATCGGTCAGGCTCTTTTTGAAGATCTCGTCTATCAGGACGGGCAGCTCGTTAATCCAAGTCTTGTGGATTACCGTCTTCCAAGGTTTCGCGATCTTCCCCAATCGTTTAACACCTTTATCCTCGAAGAAGGAGGAGGGCCGGGTCCCTATGGGGCCAAGGGGATGGGCGAAGGCGGGATATTGGCGGTCGCGCCAGCCGTGTGCAATGCGGTCTATGACGCTATCGGCGTGAGGATTCAGGTGGTCCCGCTGAACCGTGAGAAAGTGTGGAGAGCGCTTAAGGACAAATGACAGCGGACCGAAGACGGGAGACCGATCAGCCGTCGTCGGTCATCGGTCGGAATCGAAAGGCATGAGTCATGAATGTAACTGGGACGAGAGCTATGAACTTGAAGTCTGAGGAAAAATCGGCGGCTGAGCCTCGGATAGATGCGTGGGACAAGGTGACCGGGAAAGCGAAGTACATCGAAGACCTGCCTGACCTTCCCGGCATTGCCTATGGCGCCGCGCTGCTTAGTCCTTACTCCCATGCGCGGATCTCGTCTATCGACTCGTCTAAAGCCGAAAGGCTGGCGGGCGTCCTTGGCGTGTTAGACCGCGAGCGCCTGGACGGACTCAATCCCCTGCTGGCTGCTCCACGCCACGAACATTTTAAGCTTACGAGCGATCAAACCTTTATCGCCATCGATAAAGTACGTTTCGATGGTGAACTGGTAGCAATGGTTGCGGCTGAAGATCTCCGCACTGCGCGGCAGGGCGCGCAGCTTATCGACGTTGAGTACGAGGACTTGCCTGCTGTGTTCGGTGCTGCGGAGGCCCTATCTCCTGGGGCGCCTATTCTGCATGAAGATAGAGGCACCAATCTGTTACTGGATGACAAGTTGGAGTGGGGCGACATGGAAAAGGGATTTAAGGAAGCAGACCGCGTCTTCGAGGAGACGTACACTTCCCCGTCCATGTTCCACCATCCTATGGAAAACGTTGGTGGCTGTGTCGCGCAGTTTTTAAATGATGAGATCAGCCTCTGGGCGCCCACCAGCTCTCCTGTCCGGGACGCTATCGAGATCGCCCATTTTTTTGGCCTTGACCCTGAGCGGGTGCGGCTCCGGGTGCCTTACATTGGGGGAGGCTTCGGCTCTAAAGCCATAACCAGCGCCATGCTCGCCGCTCTGTTTCTTTCCCGAAAAATTAGCCGACCCGTCAAGCTGATCCCTTCAGTGGAGGAGAGCTTCAGGCAAAACTCCCGCCACGCCATGGTCTACAAGGCAAAAGTGGGCGTGAAGTTGGATGGGACACTAACGGCGCTGGCAGTCGATCTGGATGTCGATACCGGCGCTTATACCACTGGCGGTGCTACGGCCACGCATAACGCGGTCATCTCGGCCTGGGGTTGTTATCGCATACCTAACCTGCGCATCAGTGCCCGCTGCGCTTACACGAACAAAGTCCCTGCGAGCCATACTCGAGCTACCGGCAAGGTACAGACGACGTGGGGGATCGAGTGCACTATAGATAGCGTGGCCCACCAGCTAGGCATCGAGCCGATGGAGTTCCGAAAGAAGAACGTGCTTCTCCGCGGTGAGTTCGTCGCCAAAGGCACACCGCTCATGGATACGGATTACCTGGATCTGATAGATCAGGCCGTCTCAGCTATCCGCTGGGATGGGCGATCATCTCCAAGCAGACAGAGCACTGCTGATTCCACCGGTCAGCCTCGGAAGGCACGGGGAAGAGGTATCGCGCTCAGCCTGCGCCATGGCTCTCAGGGAGGCGGTGGGGCCTACGCCATGGCTACGATGGATAGTCATGGCATCGTGAAGATTCAGCACAACGCGCCCGAGATCGGGCAGGGCACCCATAATCTCATAAGCGTCGTCGCTTCGAGGACGCTGGGGATACCGCAGAGCCAGATCCAGGTCGGCCAGCCTGATACCGCGGTGAATCTCCCTTTCACCGGCGTGAGCGCTCAGAGAACGACGATGCAAATGGGAAAGGCGGTGCAGAATACCTGTGAGAATCTGAAGCGGGAGTTGATCGCGCTTGCCGCTGAGGTCAAGGGTGGCAGTCCGGAAGAATGGCGCGTGATGGAAGGACGGTTGTGCCGGGCTGAAAACTGTTTTCCGTTCAGCGAGATCGTCCGGGCTCTGGGTGGCAACTTTGTAGTCAAGAGCATCGGTTTTCACAAGGCAGCCCCGACGCAAAAAGATTCCGCATTCAGCGGGATGGATCACTGGGCTCCGAGTGCGGGTGTTGCTGAGGTGGAAGTGGACTGTGATACCGGCGATTTAAATGTGCTCCAGTTCTCTGTCGTGGCGGACGCGGGTAAGGCCCTTCACTATCCATCGGCTAAAGGACAGGTAGAGGGTGGAGCGATCATGGGCCTTGGGCACGCGCTCTTCGAAGAGGTCGTCTACCAGGAGGGGCAGCTCCAAAACGCGGATCCTTTCCAGTACCGGCTTCCGGTTATGCACGATACACCGGAATCGTTCCATGCGTCGATGCTTGAGAACCAGGATGGGCCGGGCCCCTTTGGCTCCAAGGGGATGTCCCAGACCTCCATAGTGACCGTCGCCCCAGCGATCGGCAACGCCATCTATGATGCCATCGGCGTGCGGATCAGGTCG
>JBOHVJ010000561.1:0-14896 GCA_050735075.1 Binatia bacterium | reverse complement strand
CATCCATCTTTGCTTGGAACTTTCCCGTAGCGACCTTGAGGCCCATATCTTTTAGTTTTTGGACGAAGTAGTTGTAGAGCATTTCTGCCTCCTGAGGCGGGCCTGCTCGGCTGAAAGACGGGCGTCTCCCCTTGGACCAGTCTCCGTAGAGGGTGAATTCTGAAACGACCAGGACCTCCCCGCCTACTTCTAATAAGGAACGGTTGAACCTTCCCGTTTCATCTTCAAAGATTCTTAAGTTTACAGCTTTTTCAACGAGGGTGTTGGCGTTTTCTTTCGTATCTCCCTTCGCGACACCGAGAAAGAGACAGAGCCCCGTGCCTGTCCTACTGAACTCCTCCCCCGCAATCGTTACCTTTCCCTCCTTGATCCTTTGCAGGAGAACCATCATGGGTGTTTCTATTAAGATTATTTTTTTTTGATTACAAGGGGTGACAGATATTGGGAGTTGATTCAAAGGAGAGGAGATGGCAAATTGGCCCTATGGTAATCTACAGGATTTTTTCCTCGGCATCTGTTTCTGTGATATACGGTAATAGGATAGGTTAATGTACCCAATTCTTTTTCAGGTCGGACCGCTTACCGTATATAGCTTTGGGACTCTTATGGCCCTGGCCGCTCTTTCTGCTGGATGGGTGGTTTGGTTAGAGCTGAAGCGCTATCGCTACAACCCGGAAATTGCCTCCACGATGATCTTTGCCGCAGCAGTCGGTGGGCTGATTGGAGCCAGGATTCTCTTCATCTTTGAGGAGTGGAACAACTTTATCCAGTCTCCCCGAGACTTTATTTTCACTGGCGCGGGATTCACTTGGTTTGGGGGCATGCTGGGGGGCGCCCTAGCTGTTACCTGGGTGGTCCGACGCAAGGGAATCCCCTGGCTTCAAGCTGCCGACATCTCAGCCCCGGCCTTGGCCCTGGCCTATGGAGTGGGTCGAATTGGCTGCCATATCGCCGGTGATGGAGACTGGGGAGTCGTTTCCGATGTTCCTTGGGCCGTCGCCTACACCAACGCGATTATAGGGTGGGTCCATCCTATTACCGGTTTGCCTTATCCACCGGGGGTGAGGGTTCATCCTACCTCTGTTTACGAAATGATCGAGTCAGCTATCGTGTTTGGGATTCTGTGGTCTCTGAGGAAAAAGGGTTATCCGCACGGTACGATTTTCTGGCTTTATCTGATCCTGGCTGGGTTGGCCCGATTTGGTGTTGAGTTTTGGCGCATTAATCCGGCCATCGGTTTGGGCATGACCGAGGCCCAGTGGTTTAGCTTAATACTGGTCCTATTAGGGTTTTATCTCTATTACGTTCGAGCTAGCCTCGCCTCAAAGGTTAATTAACTAAGAGCAAAGAGTCTAGTGGTTTCAGCGCTCTCTACCAAGCCTTGTGCATAAGTTCAAAGAGACTTTTATATGTGTTTGGATTGTGAATCCCAAGTTTTTGCAAATATGCTCTGCAAATCTTGTCAAAGAAGCCGTCCGCGGCCTGGGCAATGAGCATCCCTTTTCCGTTTAGAGTCCTGTGCCCGCTGAGCCGACCGTGACGGAGAAAAATGGTCTCTTCAGGATGGTAAATGAGATCGCAGAAGCCTGTCTCCGGTGGTATGGAGAGAACCAGATTCCATGAGGCCCGATTGTTGGCCTCGATATCGGACAGGGAGGCGCTCAACCAGTCGTGATAAAATTCAGGCCTGTCGTTCTCGGTTGCGGGAATGAAAGCGGGGTTGGCAGGAGCTAGGGCGGAATAAGGTTCAAGGATTGTAATCTTTTCATCTGAGATCTTTCGTATCCCACCCTGACCTTTGATGGAGCAATTGACGATCAATCCTACTTTAGGCGCCTCTTTGTGGATCTCTTCTTCCTTGATAGCGCTGGCATTGCCGAAAACCTTATTAATCTCCTCTGCCAAAGAGTCGGCTATTTCAGGTGTTCGGTTGCAGATCTGGAGTTGGCCACTTCCCAAAATCTCGGCCAGGTAGAACGCTACAGAGCGAGCGGCCCCTCCGGCGCCTATAAGCAACGCCTTTGTCCCCTTTAGAGCTTGCACAAGCGGTCTCGCCTGACCTGGTGGCGGTGTCAGGATGCTCTCCAGGAGCCCCTTGCCGTCCGTGTTATAACCGATAAGGCGTCCGTCTTTGGTACGGACTACGGTATTAACGGCTTTGATCTGTTCTGCTTTTTTGTCTAGGCCATCGAGGTATTCCATAATCCTGGCCTTGTAGGGAACCGTCACGCTGCACCCCATCACTCGGTCGGACTCCCTAAGCGCGTGGACCAATTCAGGCAGCCGAGAGTCCGTCACATCGAAGGGTAGGTAGACGGCTTTCATGTTGAGGGCGCGAAAGGCCGCATTCCAGAGGGATGGACTTTTGGAATAGTGAGAGGGAGAATCCCCGATGACTCCGGCAATCTGGTTTTTGCCTATCACATCTCGATCCAGCGTATTGTTGATACATGACTGGATCCGTGCAATCTCGTTTGGTGTTGCCACGTGAGGGTCCCGGCGTTTTGATTAAAGTGGAGTCAACTGAGGACGAAATCTAGCATGTCTCGGACAGATTGGGAAAGAGATGAAGGATGAGCTTCATCCTTCCGCTTGAAGTCAATGGAGGGGTTTGATTACCAGTTTGTCATCGGAAAAACAAAGGAGGGATTTTTTCTCGTTGATAACTGTCTCTAAGACCACCTCCCGCCGCCACAACTGGTGCAGGTACTGTAGGGTCTTCTCGGCGTATTCTAGATGGAGATCCCTTCCATCATGGTGGTGCTTTAAGAAGAGCGCCCGGTTGTTATTGTAATCCGCATCCTCGATCTTGATCACAGGAATCGTCCCCATGCCTACGTTGTGAATCAGCGTCTCCTTGATCTCGCGCCAGTTTTCCTTGTCTGCAACTCGGCTGATCACCCTTTCGCTGCCTCGGCTTTGGTATTCAAAGAGGTTGAGTTCTCGGATCAGCTCCTCAGTAAGGTAGCGGCGGAGAAAGGAGCTGTCCCTCTCGACCTCGCGGACTTCAAATATTTTTTCCCTCCCATTTTTCTTCCTTGGACCATATTCTTTTTCCTCTTCCAAGGTCGGGTGATCCCAGCGCCTTTCGATGTCCTCCCATACTTTCATTCCTAGGTGGTAGGGGTTGATCGCTCCGGGAGTCGGGCTCAATACTTGGTTATGCCGAACCATGAACTCCAATGCCATACCTTGGGGTAGATGCAGGGCTTCTAAAATACGCTTGTGCCATAGGCTAGCCCAGCCCTCATTCATAATCTTTGTCTCCGTCTGTGGAATAAAATACTGTGCCTGTTCATGGACGATGGTGAGGAGATCTTTCTCCCAGTCGTTAAGGTACTTGTTGTAATCCCGGATAAAAAGCAAGATGTCCTCCTCCGGGTATAGGGGGACCTTGTTCAAATCCGGAGCGCTATACTCCCGGCGTCGGTGGATAGACTGGAACGGGTCTGCCAATGGCTTCGATTCTTCGAAGCGTCGTTCCTTTTCTTCCTCTGGAGTCTGTTTCCGAATGGCCAGATTCCGCCGGCATTGGAGGGAGAGGGCGTGGGCCGCATCGAGGAGCCGCTCGACTTTTTCCAAACCGATGCTAGGGTCCTCTACGTATCTGCGGACACGGTCCGCGTGGGTCTTGAAGATCTCGATGGTGAACTCGGAGCGAATCGGCTTAAAGGTGAAGTTGTTTTTGAAGAAATCATTGTGTCCGTAGACATGGGCGATCGTAAGCACCTGAAGGAGCAGGGTATTGTCCCGCATTAAATAGGCAATGCAGGGATTGGAGTTGATGACCATTTCGTAGGGGAGCCCACTGACTCCGTAGTCGTAAAGCGTTTTTAGTCTTTCGTAGCTCTTGCCATAGGACCAGTGAGGGTAATGGGAAGGCATGCCGGAGTAAGCCATGTATCCCAGCATCTGTTCGTGATCGCAAAACTCAAATTCCTGGGGATAGGGCTCCAGGCCGAGGTCCCGTACTCGGGATAGAATGCGCTCGTTCCAGTCTTCTAGCTCCTCAATAGTGTAGGAAGCGGGCATAGCTCTCGGTGATCACGCGGCGTCTTCACGAGCACGGTCCTTGGTCAGGAAGGCCTTGAAAGAAGGCCAGATATCCTCTTTGCGTTGGATTTGGACCGTTTGGAAATTGTCTGTTTGGAGCTGGGAGAAGAAGTGGATCATGCTGCTGCCGTAATAACCAGATCCCAACGGTTTGATCTCTCCATAGCCGAATAAATTGGCGACGTCAGCGATCTGTTTGGCGCCTTGAAGGGCGGCTGGGTTATCGGACTCGAAGTTATCACCGTCAGAGCAGTGGAAAACGTAGATATTCCACAGCGAAGGGTGGTACCTTTGGTGGATGATCTCTAGGGCCTTATAGTAACCTGACGAGATAAAGGTGCCGCCAGACTCTCCCTTGTGAAAGAACTCTTCCTCGGTCACCTCGCGCGCCTCTGTGTGGTGCGCGATAAAGACGATCTCTACATTCTGGTATCTAGTGCAGAGGAATCGGTAGAGGAGGAAAAAGAAGCTCCGCGCCAGATATTTTTTCATGGTGTCCATAGAGCCGGAGGTATCCATGATGCAGAGGACGACTGCGTTGGACTCCCGTCGGATCTCATTAACCGTGTGGCGGTAAGTGAGATCGTCGTTGTGGAAGGGGAAACGTTGGGGCCTCAGGTTAGTGGTTTCTTCACGCTGGGTCGCTTTCTTCCGCTTCAAACGCGAGAGGGCCGTGCGCCTCTTGTCCAGCCGGACTCGGATACCCTTTTTGCGGTATCCTTTACGTCGATACTGCTTTTCTATCTCCAACTCCCTTAGGTGCTTTCTCTCGAGGTAGGGGAGCTCTAGGTCCTCAAACATGATGTCGGTGAGTTCTTCTAGGGTAACGTCGGTTTCGTAGTAATCGACACCAGGCCGGTCGCCAGCACGCTGGTCTTGGCCAGACTCCTTGCCCTTACCAATGACCTGTCCGGGTTGGGTTCCCTCTCCTCCTTGTCCGACTCCTGGCACGTTTTCCCCATAAATGAAGCGGTATTCTTTAACTCCGCGGATGGGGACTTTGATGATGTGGTCCCGGTCTTTGCCGATGATCGACTCTTCGGCAATGATGTCTGCGATGTTCTGCCGGATGGCCTCGCGCACCTTCTGACGATGGCGCAGGCGGTCCCCTGCGCTCCGGTCGCTACGTTCGGCTGAGGAGGGATGGTAGGAACGGAAAATAGTCTCCATAGACCAGGGATTTAGTGAGTTAGAGATCAGTGAATTGGGACCTAACTCACTAGCTTGCTAACTTACTATTTCCTGATTAGTCTTTCCACAGATTGTTGGCGGCATACTTTAAGACGACATCCACGCAGTTTGGGCAATAGCCGTTCTCCAGGAGGTTTTTGACCATGGCATCATATTTCTCGGACTGTTCCTCATCGCGCGTCCTGGCCTTGGTGATGATGCGGCTTAGCTCACGCACCGAGGTCATCAGTTTTTTCTCAATGGCCTCCTTGAGCGGTTCATAGCTTCGGTAGTCGATTTTTTCCCCCCTTCGGTTCGCAGTCCAAAGGTAGGCGATGACCTCTTGGCGGAAGCCATCTGCGGCTGAGCCGATAATGGCGATCTGCTCTTCAATAGACTTCATAAAGCCTTCATCGGGGGCCAGTTCTTCCTTGGTATTGCGATCCTTGACCTTGCTCTTGTTGACATGGGCCTCGGCGTGATCCAGATAATTCTGGAATAGAGCCTCAGCCTGCTCTTGGTAAGAGTAGACAAAGGCCCGGGTGATCTCCTTTTCCAGGATCTCGAGGTATTCCTTGTGAAGCGCGTCTTGTAGAAACTCGAGATACTGTTTGCGAGTGTCGTCAGGTAGATCCGCCTCTTTGACCATGTTGATGAGGGCCTCCCGGACATTGATGGGGTTGATGCAGTTGCCCGCCGAATTATCCGAAAGGGAATTGTCCAGGGCCTTCATGATGAAGCGGGTGGAGATCCCCGTCATCCCCTCCCGTTTGGAGGCCTCACGCAGCTCCTGGAAATCCACCTTTTTGGTCCTTCCTTTTTCGACGATCTCTTCGCCGTTATAAAGCTTCAGCTTAGTCATCAGATCGCACTTGTTGGTTGGCTCCAGCCGCGAGAGGATGGCGAACATGGAGGCGACCTCCAAAGTATGGGGGGCAACGTGGGCATGAAAATCGGAGTTGCGGATGATTTTCTGGTAGATCTTGACCTCTTCGGAAAGTCTTAGATTGTAGGAGACCTTGATGACGACGATCCGATCCAGGATGGCCTCGTTGGTGTGGTCGGACTTAAACTTCTGCCACTCGGCTTCGTTCGAGTGGGCTACGATGACCGTGTCCACGTAAACCAGGCCATGTCTTCCGGGGGCTGGGATCACTTTCTCTTGCGTTGCCGTGATCATGCAGTGGAGGTATTCAATTTCGTTTTTAAAGACCTCGATGAATTCCACGACTCCGCGGTTGCCGATATTAAGGGCCCCGTTAAGCTCCAGGACCCGGGGGTCTCCCTCCGAGTAAAGGTCGAGCTTGGAGATATCCTCGCTACCGATAAGCACGGATGTGTCTTGGTTGTTGGGGTCCACCGGAGGGACTACGCCGATACCGATCCGGGCCCGTTTGGAAAACTCCGGGGTGTAGACGGGGAACTCTTCGTATCGGCCGTTAAACTCTTCCTTCAAACGGTAGCGGCAGACTGGGCAGAGGTCCCCTTCGATATGTACCCCGAGCATCTTTTCGAATTCCTTGCGCAGGTGACGGGGGATCAGATGTAGCGGCTCTTCAAACATCGGGCATCCCTCGATCGCATAGAAGAGATCACTTTCCTCGAGGCCCCGATGAAGCTTTTCAATGAGGGAGCTTTTTCCCGATCCGACGGGACCCATCAGGTATAGCACCTGACGACTCTCTTCACCCTTCAGGGATGCGGCATGGAAATAGCGGACGATCTGAGCAATGGTTTTTTCGATGCCAAAGAATTCATCCGCAAAAAAGTTGTAGACTTTAATGGACTCGTCTTTGTAGAGTCTCTTAATACGCGGGTCTTCGGTATCCTGGATGTCCCGGACTCCGGTCTTCATCATAATGTCATAGACACGGGCGTGCGCCAGTTTGGCGATGGAGGGATCTTCCTTGATCTTTTCCAGATAACCCAGGAGCTTTCCTCGCCAGGATTTTACCCGGCGTAAGGCGCGGTCCTTTCGGATGATCGCTTCAAATTCCTTGTTTTGCTCCATTTCAGCGGCTCCTCCTTTTGGAGTTGTTGATCCAGGCATAGCGAATTTTGGTTAACTTTGAAGAGCGGACTTGGTCGCCATAGACACGAGAGCATTTTCTGACCCATCGAAAATGTTAGCGCCACTCTTTAGCTTCAGTTGTCTCCTTTGGGAATTAACAGAGGCGGGTACGAATAGACTGGATGAGAACCAACGATGGACCATAAACTCTTCAGGGCCCGCGCGTGCCCCCCTTCCCCTTAGAATCCCGGTCTCCTTGCTTGTGGGGTTTCCCGTCAGTTTGACGCCATGAAAGAAAAAGGCCTTCATATCACCCCTTCTTCCCACCTATTGAAGCGCTATTTTCACAAAAAGTCAAGAAAAATATGGCCTCGGGGGGTCGGACCTTTAACTTTTTACTTGACGCTTATTCCACTATTGGGTTATAAGCTGCCTGTAATTCCCGTGAGGCAGTGCTCTAACACGAAAAGGAACCCCCTATGGCACGACCGTTGAGACTTCAGTTTGAAGGCGCCGTTTATCACTTGGTGGTTCGGGCGATTAACCGGCAGCCTCTCTTTCGGGAGGACCAAGATAGGAGGCGGTATCTCGAACTCCTGAGTCGCTACCGAGGTCAGTTTGGATGCAGGCTCTATGCTTATGCTTTAATGAGTCGCCATGTTTATCTCCTTCTGGAGACCCCTAAGGGAAATGTAAGCAAGCTAATGCAATGCCTGGGAACAAGCTATACCTCATACTTCAATCGTCGGTACAAGAGGAGAGGGACCCTCTTCGAGGGGCGGTACAAGAGTTACCTCATCGACAAGAGGCGTTACCTCTCTGAGGTCACCCGTTATATTCATCGAGATCCCCTCCAGTCGGGTCTGAAGATAAGGAAGAAAAGGGATTACCCCTGGAGCAGTTACCGTGTTTATCTCGGGAGGGGGAAGTCAGATCTGGTGGAGACTGGAGTTGTTCTCAACCGGTTTGGCCGGGGGATTAGGGAGCAGCGCCGACGCTATCAGGAGTTTGTCGAAGACGCTAGTGTAAAGGGGAACTCCTATCCCGGCAAGGTTACTTCCCAACAGATTGTGGGTTCTCCAAACTTCGTGGAAAAGGTTTTCTCTCGACCTCAGAGATCGCGGGATAGCGGGGAGGAGGCACCCTTAAGAAAGGCGGAGAGAATTCTACGTGAGGTTAGTCTTTCCCTTGGTCCCAATGAAGCCGGAGGTTTGCGCAGGAGAAGGAGGAGAGGCTTGTTCAGACATGTGGCGATGTACCTGATTAGAAGGCAGACGACTCTTCCGTTGCGTTCCATTGGGGAGCTTCTCGGCGTGAAGGCCCCGGCGGTGGCCCTCGCTATCGGTAAGGTAGAACACTTACTGGAACGAGGGGATATGTCTAATAAGCTGGGAAATTTATTACAAATCGATCGTTTCTCATCTCAAATGGGTTCGAGAAATATCCTCCGCTACGGAGGGGGCTAGCCGATGGAACTGCGATCTCTTGAAGTCGAAGGCGGGCTTCGATGGTATACCATCCGAACGAAACCCAGGAAAGAGACCGTGGTTGAAAAGAGGCTCGGTGATCTCAACTTGGAAGTTTTTCTTCCCTGGATTCGTTCCAGGCGCAGGATTGGGAGTAGGTACCAGTGGGTATTGGTGCCGCTTTTCCCCGGGTATCTTTTTTGCCGTCTCGATCTTGTTCTTTCAGGCAAGGCTGCCCGGTACGCTCCGGGAGTAAAAGATTTTGTGAAGTTCGGGAATCGCATTACGGAGGTAGAAGTGGAGGTCATCGAAACTCTGCAGGACCGCTGCCCCAACGGAGTAGCTCGTTTCCAGCCGCGAACTTATAGAGTTGGTGAGCCAGTCATGATCAGGGAAGGACCTTTATCCGGCCTTGAGGCGATTTTTGAGCATGAGATGAAGGATAGCCAGCGCGTAGCGGTTCTCCTGGAGCTGTTGGGCCGTAGGACGCGTTTGATTCTTCCCAGTGAGATGATTGCCCGCGTCTGATTTGGTAGATCTTACCAACTAAGTCAAAAAACCCATATCACTTTAAAACTTCAATATTTTCTTGACCTTGATATTCAATGAACGATTTGCCGTGACGTGTGCTAATAGACAGGTAATGAATTGCAAACAAGCTCTCGAGAGAAAGCTGTGGCCACCTATCTTGTGACGGGATGCGCTGGATTCATCGGCGCCAAGTTGGCTGAATTTTTGCTGTCAGACGGTCACACGGCGTGGGGCCTCGATAACCTCAATGATGCCTATGACGTCCGTCTCAAGCAGTGGCGCTTAGATCAGCTCAATGGGAAGTGCGGATTCACTTTTTATAATCTGGACATTTGCAACCGAAAGGGGCTAGGGGAGCTCTTCGGGGCAAAATTCAAAAGCGGAAAATCCAAATTTGACGCTGTGATCAACCTAGCGGCTCGTGCCGGGGTAAGGCAGAGTGTCGAAAACCCCTGGATCTATTTTGAGACCAACGTTACTGGCACGTTGAACTTGCTGGAATTATGCCGGGAGTACGGAGTGAAGAAGTTTGTGCTTGCCTCTACATCCAGCCTCTATGGCGCGAATAATCCGCGACCCTTCCAGGAGGGCGCCAACACCGACGGCCCTTTATCACCTTACGCAGCCTCGAAGAAAGCAGCGGAGGCGCTGTGCTACACGTACCACTATCTTCATGGCGTTGACGCGACTGTCCTGCGTTACTTTACCGTGTATGGGCCGGCGGGGCGGCCCGATATGAGCCTGTTTCGCTTCGTGCAGTGGATCAGCGAGGGGCGGCCAGTGATCGTTTTCGGCGATGGCAATCAAGAGAGGGATTTTACATTTGTGGATGATATTGCGTTAGGTACATTGGCGGGATTAAAGCCGATCGGTTACGAGGTGATTAATCTGGGTTCGGACGAACCGATCGTGTTGAATGACGCGATCCGAATCGTGGAACAGCAGCTTGCGAGAAAAGCGAACATCAAGCACAAACCACGTCATCCGGCGGACGTAATGGCTACCTGGGCAGATATTAGTAAGGCGGAACGCTTGCTTGGATGGCGGCCACAGACAAGGTTCAAAGATGGCGTTGCTAGATTGGTTCAATGGTACAAGGAAAATCGAGAATGGGCCAAAGATGTTGAAACAGGCTGAGAACCAGGCATAGTCTTTTTATATACCCCCCGACCACACTCTACCTGCTACCGCCCGGTAGAGGTGCCTACCTAGTCTTTCTGAAGCAGAGGAGCAATTAGAAGCAATAGGGAGTAATAAGGTCAATTCTCGTCTTCTAAGTGACAAAATCTGCCAAGTTTGGACATTCTTGGCCTTTAATTTAGGGGCCTCCGTCTTGTTTAGTGAGGAGCTAGAAGTCCTAACCGCGAAAAAAATCCTTCAAAAACAGCCTATTAGCTCATAAAGGAACAATGTCTACCCGATTTGGCATAGCCCTTGCCATGGTACAGACTGGGGCTTTCAGGTGGCAAAGCGAGCTTGCTTACCCCAGATGTGATGCGAACGGTCGGTAGCTTGGTTGGACCAGAAAATGAAGCAAGGGCGGAAGCCTTTCTAGAATCCAGCAAACAGCGCATCCTGCACTTACTACATCGCCGGTGAAACTACTCATCGTTACAGGAATTTTTCCTCCCGACATAGGAGGACCAGCCTATTATGTTCCGCTCGTTGCCGCGGAGCTTTCTAGGCGAGGCCACAGCGTCTGTGCGCTTACATTGAGCGATTCCCTCGCCCACGATGACTCTGGCTATCCCTTCCAGGTGGTCCGAATCCGAAGAGGGCTCTTCAAACCATTCCGTCTCTTGCTGACGGCGATCAAAGTCCTGGTTCTGGGGAGAAAAACCGACACCCTCTTCGTTAACGGGCTTTATCTCGAAAGCGTAGTGGCGAACTTCTTTCTCCGTAAGCCCATGGTACAGAAGATCGTGGGAGATTGGGCCTGGGAACGGGCAACAAACAAGGGCTGGTCTCGTGATGCTTTTGAGGAGTTTCAAAGAAGTAAACACAGTCCCAGAGTTGAAGTCCTAAAGGCACTCCGTAATTTCTGTGCCAGACGTGCGGACATGGTTATCGTGCCGAGCCAGTTCCTTGCGCGATGGGTGCAGAGCTGGGGAGTTGTGGGAGGAAAACTGCGTGTAATCTACAACGCCGTGGGACCTTTGAACGGAAAATGCGAAGTGCCGATTCGTCTGGACACGCGCTTCAAAATGATCACCGCCGGTCGCCTAGTTTCCTGCAAGGGGATGGATGACTTGGTCCAGATACTGCTTGAACTCGATGATGTTGGGCTTGTCGTGGTAGGGGATGGGCCGGAGGAGAGACGCTTACGTAGTCTAGCAAAGCAGTTCGGCGTTGATGAACGGGTCTGTTTTACGGGGAAGCTGGACAGCCGTCGGCTTCGCTTCGCGCTTTCTGACAGTGACCTTTTTGTCATCAATTCGAATCATGAAGGGTTTCCCCATGTAGTCCTCGAAGCGATGCAAGTTGGCCTTCCCGTTGTAGCGACAAACGTTGGCGGGACCAGAGAAGTCATAGAGGACCAGAGAAATGGGTTGCTTGTTCCTCCGGGTGAGAGAGCTGTGCTGGAGCAGGCGATCAAGGGAATCCTCGCTGATCCCGACCGGCGGCGTGAAATAGCGCGCATCGGGCAGGAGACGGTTCTGAACCGCTTCAGCCTTGACCGAATGGTGGTGGAGACTCAAACAGCACTCGAAGAAGCCTGGTCTCAGCCCAGACGGTCATGGTGCTTGGTCATCACTGAAGTCTGGGATGAACTACGAGGCAAGGCCGGGGCCGCATTTACCAGACACGTAGCAGCCTTAACCATCGCTAATACCTTTAGCACCGCTCTGAGTTTTGCACAAGGCATTGTAGTGGCGCGGACGCTGGGGCCCCAGCTTTACGGCGTTGTCGCCCTCGTGTTGAGCTACCCTTCACTTCTGTTTAGCCTTTTGGATGCTCGCTCATGGGAAGCGTCGGTCAAGTTCCTTGGAGAGTTCTCTGTGAAGCAGGAAAATGGTCGAGCTGTTGCGTTCTGCAAACTTGGCTATGGGGTGGATCTAGGAGTTGCCCTTTTGACTTTTATCCTGGTTGCCACCACAGCGTGGTGGGCAGAGGAACATATTGTGCACGTGGAGGGGATAGGATGGCTGATGGTGTTTTATGCCGCGGCTTTTCTACCCAGGTCCTTGGTCGGTACTTCCTATGCTGTGCTGGCCACGCTGGACCGTTTTCCTGCACTGGCCTGGGTGGAGAGCCTTACCGCGACAGTAAGGGTGGCGCTGGTAGTCGGGCTGGTGCTTAGCGGGTGGGGAGTTGCCGGGGTGATATTAGGAAACTCCATTAGTATAGCCTTTCAGGGCATCGCGCTCGGCATTATTGCCTATCCTGCGATCAGGCAAGCCTGGGGACTGTCTTGGGTTTCTGGGTCATGGCATGAACTGAAGGGCCGAGGTCGTGAGATTTTCTCTTTTCTTTTTTACAACGACTTTAACGCCCTCCTAGGGCTTATCGCAAAGCAGTTGGACGTAGTCATTTTGGGCTACTTCCGCGGTCCGACCGAGACCGGGTACTATCGTTTGGCCAAATCCACTGGAGCCCTTGTGGGCAATTTGGTGGGCCCACTCCAGTCTGTAACTTATCCCCGCTTAACCCATCTGTGCGGTTCTCAGCGGAAAGATGAAATAAGGCAAGCAATCCGTCGCTATGCCTTTTGGATAGGGGCGCCTCTTGGAGTCTTGCTACTCATTAGCCTTCCACTCCTTCCACTGCTCATCAGTGTTATGGTTGGGGAACAGTTCAGGCCGGCTGCCTTCGCAGCGCAACTACTTCTAGCCAGCTCCGCTGTATGGCTGGCCTTCTTTTGGATAAGACCACTGTTTTTGGCAGAAGGTCATGTGAGAGTTTGGGCTAACATTAGCATTCTCATTGTTGTGTTGTTGTCCGCCGGCTTTCTGCTGGTCACACCGCGTTGGGGCTTTTTAGGCATGGCCTGGTGGTTACTTGTGATGCAAGTCTTTGGGCATTGCGTCGCATTGGCATGGCAAATTACGGTCAGAACGGCTAGGGCCAAATATGCAGATTGATTCGATTAAGGGCTTCTACCTCACTCGCTCAGAGACCAACTGGACCAAACGCTATGAATCTCCATATTTGCTGCGACGCTATTTTTCGCGAACCATGTGGCAAGTAACAGTTGATTGTATACCTAAGTGCCCCATGGTTTTGGATGCGGGATGTGGTGACGGAGTCTTATCCGTTCTCATGGCGCTGGGACATCGTGTCCAAAGGGTGGTGGCTATGGATATTTCATTGGACGGAGTTCGGCGCACCCGACATGCCGCTATCTTACGTGGTGTGGCGGATCGTATTATCTATGTAGTTGCTGATGCTGAAAACCTTCCCTTTAAGAATTCCGCTTTTCCGGCTGTCGCAAGTTGTCAGGTGCTAGAACATTTGCCTAACTTTGATCACGGGGCGCGAGAAATTAGGCGGGTCCTGCACCCTAATGGAGTTGGCGTTATTGCCATTCCTGCTTGTTTAAATCCCAGTGCCATCGTGCTCTTAGGAGGAGACGATTACTGGTGCATTCGGAAGCGCACTCTTTTTGCTTTTTGGAAAGGATTGGCTAGGTTGCTCTGGGCATGGCTGAGGGGCGAAGAGGGAGTGCAGGAGGGATATGCAGGGCAGATGGAACTTCCCCATATTCGCCGTTTCCCATGGCGAGCAGTTCAGCGAATGGAGCGAAATGGTCTGAAAGTGGCTCAATGGATGGCAGATAGTTTGCTTGTACCGTATCTAGCGTTCCTTTCTCCACCTCTTATCCGACTACAGGAATGGGCAGATGAATGCTTGCGTGAAAAGCGCTTGTGGCGCAACTTCGGCGTCGGAATTGTCATGGTTGTCAGCAGAAAATCATGAAAGTCTTGATGGCTCAGGACACTTTTCTCCCAAATCTTGGGGGGGCAGAGGTGCACGTTTGGCAACTCAGCAAAGCGCTCTTAAAGCGGGGACATCAGGTAAAGGTAGTCACCGCGACCCAAGGCCCATCTCTTTCGGAGGGGCTTTCCGTGCATCGCTTTCCGCTGTTACAGAGTCAGGGTAAGCGGTCGGTCGGTTTTCTTCCGCTTTACTTGCCTAAACTCATGCGTTTGGTGCTGCAACATGAGGTCGTACATGGACATTACACTGCTTTTTGCTCAGCGGTTCTAGGCACATTAGCGGGGGTTTTGCGTCGCCCGTTTGTAGTAACCTTGCATGGCTACGGAACTCTAGAGTCTTCGGTGCAAGGGAGTTTCTGGCTGCAGCGTTGGCGGCGCCTTGCTTTCCGTGCCGCAGATAGAGTTATCGCTACTAGCCGAGAAATGGCGGAAGTCGCCCGCCGCTTTGTTCCAGATTCTCGCATCGTAACAATTCCAAACGGTGTTGATACCGAAGAGTTTGCACCGTCCCGTAATGGCCTACCTACTTTGCCAGTTCGGATTGTTACCGTGCGGCGCTTAGTACCGAAGAATGGTGTTCAATATCTGGTAGAGGCCGCGCCGCTGATCCTGGAACATAGTCCTAAGCCGGTAGAGTTTTGGATTGTCGGTGACGGGTCCATGCGACGGTACCTTGAAGAACGGGTGCAAGCCTTAGGCATAAAAAAAATGTTTCGCTTTGTTGGTGC
>JBOHVJ010000560.1:0-2338 GCA_050735075.1 Binatia bacterium | reverse complement strand
CCCTGATATCACCGAGGACGAGATTCAATCGGTGGTGGAGACTCTCCGGTCGGGCTGGCTCACTACCGGGCCGAAGGTCAAACAGTTTGAAGAGGATTTTGCCAGGTACGTGGGTTGCCGGCATGCAGTCGCCGTCAATTCCGGGACAGCCGCGCTCCATTTAGCTCTGGACGCCGTGGGGGTCCAGGAAGGAGACGAAGTCCTAGTTCCCACAATGACTTTTGCGGCCACGGCTGAGGTCGTGCTTTATTTTAAGGCCAAACCGGTCCTGGTGGATTGCCGGCGGGACACTTTTAACATGGACCCTGATCAAATCGAGAAAGCAATTAGCCCGAGGACTAAGGCCGTCATTCCTGTTCATTTTGGAGGCCAGCCCTGTGAGATGGATCGAATCCTGGAGATTGCGAGGAATCACAACCTGAATGTGATAGAAGATGCGGCCCACGCCCTACCGGCTCGTTATCACGATAAAATGGTTGGTGCCATTGGCGACATCACCTGCTTCTCCTTTTATGCCACCAAGACTATCACGACAGGGGAAGGCGGCATGGCGACGACCGAGAACCCGGAGTGGGCCGATCGGATGGGGATTATGAGACTCCACGGGATCAGTAAGGACGCCTGGAAACGCTACACCGTCGAGGGCTCCTGGTATTATGAGATTCTTCATCCCGGCTACAAGTACAACCTAACGGATATTGCCGCGGCAATCGGCATTGAGCAGTTGAAGAAATGCCATCGTTTCTGCGAGGCCAGAAAAGAGATCGCCGCGATGTATGACGCGGGCTTTGCCGACCTGCCAGAAATTCGAACCCCAAAACGTCAACCCCATGTGGATCATGCCTGGCATCTTTATGTGATTCAGCTAGAGTTGGAGCATTTGCGGATTAACCGGAACGAATTTATCGAGGCAATGAAAACAGAGAGGATCGGAACTTCGGTTCACTTCATCCCACTTCATCTCCATCCTTATTACCGCAACACGTTCGGGTATAAGCCTCAGGACTTCCCCAATGCGAGCGCCGTCTTTGAAGGCATTGTCTCGCTCCCGATTTACCCGAGAATGACTAAGGCCAACATAGAGGCTGTCATCGCGGCAGTAAGAAGAATCGTTAGGGAGCACAGGCGGTGATAAAGCGCGCCTTTGATACTGTCGCAGCTTTCTTTGGGCTTGTGCTGCTCTCCCCACTGTTCCTCGTAGCAGGTTTGCTAATCAAGATGAACTCCCCGGGTCCTATTTTCTTCAGGCAGGAACGGATCGGCAGGGGGTTTCGACCCTTCTATATCTACAAGCTCCGCACAATGGTACAAGATGCCCCGAGTAAAGGGGGCCTTATCACAGTAGGTCAGGATCCACGGATCACGCGAGTGGGATGGTTCTTGCGCCGGACCAAGATTGACGAGTTTCCTCAGCTCCTCAATGTTCTTAAGGGAGATATGAGCTTTGTAGGTCCCCGACCCGAGTTACGGAAATATGTAGAACTTTTCCGACAAGACTATGAGGAGATCCTTAAAGTACGACCGGGAATTACCGATCTATCTTCCTTAAAATATCGGCACGAGGCTGAGCTACTCGCGAAGTCCAGGGACGCAGAAGAGGAATATGTCAAGAGTATCTTGCCTGATAAGTTGAGGCTAGCTAGAGAGTATCTTAAGCATTCATCGATATTATTTGATCTGACATTGATCTTAAAGACTGTGCCTAAGCTGTTTGGTAGAGTCTTGTAATCATGCGACTATTTAAACCGGACTCCCCAGTTGTTCACTATCAGGATCAGGGTGTAGCCGCCCTTCCCTTTATTCGTATTGCGCCTTCCCGGGGCTGGAGATCCCCAAGGCTAGGAGAACTGCTGGAGTATCGGGAGCTGCTCTATTTTCTTATCTGGCGTGACCTGAAAGTCCGTTACAAGCAGACGATAATCGGCGTCGCGTGGGCAGTCCTACAGCCACTTGCGACCATGATCATCTTTACAGTGATTTTTGGCTACCTCGTCCAGGTTCCCTCCGATGGGTTCCCGTATTCTCTCTTCGCCTACTCGGCCCTGTTGCCTTGGACCTATTTTTCCAGTGCTCTGAACCGGGCGGTTAATAGCGTTGTTGGCGACTCTAATCTGATTTCCAAGGTCTATTTCCCGCGACTCATCCTGCCAACAGCGGGTGTGCTATCGGGCCTGGTAGATTTCGCCATCACCTTCGTCGTTCTGCTGGTCCTGTTGGTCTGGTTTGCAACCGTGCCTACCTGGCGGATTCTGATCTTGCCCCTCTTTTTGCTCCTTGCCGTCGTGACATCGCTGGCTGTGGGGCTCTGGCTCTCAGCCCTAAACGTCATGTACAGAGA
>JBOHVJ010000559.1:0-8178 GCA_050735075.1 Binatia bacterium | reverse complement strand
AGCGACTCCCCGATGCCCCGGACTCTTCTCTCAGGTTGATGGGCTGAGGATTGCTGAGATCGGATTCTCTCACATCCTGGAGATTCACCGCTCTGGGCTCTTTCCCCTTGCCCGCATCCACCTGATAAAGACCTTGAAAAAAAGTCTGGGAAAAGACACTTGAGCCACCCTTGATCGGAAACTTCTCCGCTTTCGGGGTCACCACTATGGCGTCTTCTTGGCGGCCATGCAGCCTAAGCGGCTCGCCCGTGGCCGTGCTGGAGCCACGCAGCCCTTCGTAAAACCACCCTAGGAGATTCAAGGTAAAGATTGAGACCGGAAGATTTTCCTTCCCAAGGTATGGGAATGGGTCAAAGCCGAGGATCAGATAGCGAAACCCCTTATCCTCAAGACCGATTACCAACGGTCCCTCAGGGCTTTCTATAATAGGATCTCCAAAGGAGAGAGGTTTCAATGAACGGGCATAAGCGGGATGGAAAAGAGCAAAGTTAACGTAACGGGTTAAGGGATGGGGTTCACTCCAGCTTGAGATGACAGGTCGAGACAAAACCCCTCCTACAGCAACCAAGGGATTTTCCTTAGGCGGGAGAACCAAGAGGGCATGTTTTTGCGGCAAGAGAGCCGGCGCAGAAAAATGAAATATCTCCAGGGCATGTCCCTCAGCTTGGCTTTTCTCGTAGGCTCCAGGTGAGATCACCTTCAAGCTGAGGCCCGGGATTAAACGGAGGCTATAAAGTTCTTCAGGCCGGGGGGAAATCCCGAGGATCTCCAGTTCCCTCGACGTCGGCAGAATCGCAAAGCGGCGATTATCAAGTGGTAATCCATCGCTCAACTCAAGCTCGGCCTCATAGGTGGAGTGGGTGGGAAAGCCCTCGAAAGATGCTGCAGTGATCTTACGTGGCGCTAGGGTATACGTGCGCGTAGAGAGGACTTTTCCACCACCTTTTAATGATAGCTTGACCCTTTCTTCCTTTGAGGAGAAGCTAGTGACTTCGACCTTGGCCTCCAACTGGGATGAGGTAAAGGAGGGGCGGGCAAGATGGAAAGAGGTAATGGCGAGATTTTCTTTGGGTTGTCCTACTGTAATGACCCTGATTGCGCCACCCTGGCCTTGGGACGGATGATCGGTTAAGAAAAAGATGCGCTCGTATTTTTTCTCCTTTGCCAGCCAGAAAAGCCCCTCTCCGTACCCGCTAGGAGGCTCCCCCAGGTCATAAGGAGCAAGAGTACCGATAAGGCCTAATACCTTGCCGGGCGCTAAGGCGTCTCCGCCGATCCGTTCGAGCCTTGGAACGGTAAGGTAGAGATCGACCCGAGCCCTGGACGAAAAGCTCCGCAGCAGATCGCGCGCTTCATCCAGGGCTATGGCAAAGCGGCTCCTCCGTCCCTCAAGGGCCTGCATGCTTGCAGAGTTATCCAGGACGATGGCGATGTTCAAGGGCTGAACGGAGAAGACCGGCTCGCCCAGAGCCAGTATCAACAGTAAAAGGAGGAGGAGTTGAATAAAGAAAATAGGAGGAAGATGCAGCCATCCCCACGGCCGTCCTCCAGAGCGCGGAGAAAACTCCTTGAAGAGAAGCAGGCTTGAGAAAACGAGACGGCGCCTCCCCCTGATGAGATAAGGGATAAGGAGAAGCGGGAGGAGAAAAAGGGCGTACAGCGCTGCCGGATTTAGGAATTCCATAGCGGCTACTTGAAAAGACCTATAGCGGGTAGAGTCTCGAGGACAAACTCGCTTAATTCCCGGTCCGTCACAAAAAGGGAGTAATGGATTCCGCTCTGATGACAGAAACTCTTGAGCTGGAGGTTGTGGCGCTGCAGACTCTCCTGGTACTCTCTGCGGAGATTCCCGCTCCATTGGAGCCTTAGCTCTGCGTGGCTCTCGCTATCCACTAGAGCTAGGCCCCCGCGAGGAAAAGGCGGGTCGACCTCTTGTCGGGCCAGAACCTGGATTACAGAGATATCGAGGTTAAAGGCACGGAGCAGATTCAGCCCTTGCTGGTAGGAAGAGATGGGCATGAGAAAATCGGAGAGGAGAATCGCCTTGCCCGGGCGGCGGATCCGCTTCAAGTGCTCTCCCAAGGCCAGGGCCAGTTCCACCGGCCCTGCAGGGGAAGGGGCAGAGACGAAATCGATGCAGTCCATGATCCGATGGCGCCCACGGTAAAAGGGGGAGGCTGAAGGAGCGGAAGTTCCTTCCAGGAGATGGAGCTTTACGTGGTCGTGGTTGGCCAAGACCACGTAGGCAAGGGCCAGGGCAACCTGACAGGCTGGAGAGAATTTCTCCTTGGGTGAAGGGAAGGCCATCGAGCCGCTAGCGTCAATAAAGAGGTAGACAAAGAGGTCCACCTCTTCGCGGAAGAGCTTCACATAGAGGCGGTCACTGCGGGCGAAAATTCCCCAATCGAGATAGCGGATGTCGTCCCCCGGAGAGTACCTTCGGTAATCGGCGAATTCCAGACTGGTCCCTCGGCGCGGAGAGGAGTAACTGCCCGGGCGGCTGCCTAGAAACTCCTTGCGCGTGCGGAGCCTGAGACATTCCAGACGGCTCAAAAACTCAGAGGTAAAAGGCGCAGGTAGCATGGCACCTAGTCCCGCGGTACCTTTTTTACCAGCGCTGACAGGATCTGGTCGGGGGCGACATTTTCTGCCTCGGCCTGAAAATTGAGAATCAAACGGTGACGTAACGAGGGATAGATGACTGCCTCGATGTCTTCATAGCTCACATGAACCCTGCCCTCGGCCAATGCATTTCCCTTGGCTCCTAGGATGATGGCCTGGGCCCCGCGCGGGCTCGAGCCAAAGCGGAGGTATTCCTTGACCTCCGAGACAGCACCGTTCCCCTTCTGGCCCGGCGGTTGAGTGGCGTGGACCAAGCGCACCACGTAGCCTTCAAGGGGTGGAGCCATGATCACCTGGCGTAGCAGGAGTTGCATCTGAGCGATTATTCCCGCGCCATCGCCTGAAAGGACCTGCGCTGCCTCCTTAATCGTCTCCCCTGTAGTACGATGTAAGATCTCGCTTAGCTCCTCCGGTGAAGGGGGAGAAACCAGGAGTTTGAAGAAGAAGCGATCGAGCTGGGCCTCCGGGAGAGGATAGGTTCCCTCGAGTTCAATCGGGTTCTGGGTCGCAAGCACCATAAAAGGAGACTCCAACGGATAGGTCTCCCCAAAGACTGTCACCTGCCGCTCCTCCATCGCCTCTAGAACGGCCGACTGGGTTTTTGGGGTAGCCCGGTTGATCTCATCCGCAAGGACAACCTGGGCAAAAATCGGCCCCTTCTTAAACTGGAAATCCCTGCGCCCATCGCTCTCAGCGAGCACTTGAGTCCCGGTAATATCCGCGGGCATGAGATCTGGCGTGAATTGAACTCGCTTGAAAGAGAGTCCCAAGGCACGGCTCAAAGACTTGATGAGCAGGGTTTTGCCTAAACCTGGCACCCCCTCAAGGAGCACATGCCCCCCGGCAAGGAAGGCAATGAGAACCTTACGGATAACATCCCCATGGCCAACAATGATCTTTTTGACTTCCCCCTCCAGAAGCGAAAAGACCTGCTTAAACTTTTCTGGCTCCATCACCTCTCCTCCCTAGCGAATCAGCCTTCGATATTCCAAGGGAACAGGTTGCTTTTCGGAAGCAGCATCGGGTCCGGCAGAGCGAGGTAGAGGGGTATTGCTAACAGGAACCTTGGGTTGAAGCTCTTTCCTCTTACCCGAACCGCCTTTGCCGGTTGAGCCCTGCGCTTCTTCTTCGGGCAACTGCACGGTAACAAAACGCGACCCCTTGAGCCCTTTCTCCCCCTGCTCCCCTGGTTGCTGGAAGCGCTCGGCGGGCGGTGCTCCTCGGGGGATCTCTTCGCTCATCTTGCTCTTGCCACCCTTTTGCTCTAGTTCCCCCTTGGCCATGCCTTCCATTTCTCGCCTCTTTTCTCCTTCTCTTTTGACCTTTTCCCCTTCACCTTTATCGCTTTCGCCCTGGCCCTGCCCGGGTTCATTCTTATTTCCTGCCAGAGACTTATCTCCTTTGAGATCTTTACTTCCCAATATGGCTGATTCACCTTGCCCCTCCCCACTCCCTTTACTTGACTCTTTTCCTTTCCCCTCTCCCTGTTGGGGCAGGTTGCTCTTTATTCCTCCACCCTCTCCCTCTTCCTGACTCCCCTCAAGTCCCTTCTCTAATTTTCGCAGGGCATTCGCCGTCTGATTTGAAAGATCGTCCCCGGCTCCCCCCTGCTGTCGCTCTGCTGCGCGTTGCTTCTCTAGCTTCTTCAGCGTCTCCTGGATCATGGAGCGCTTCTCTGCGTCGGTGAGACCCTTTTCCTGCATCCGAGCTGCCAGGGCCTCGATACTTCGAGCCAATTCTGAATAACGGGGCACCTGAGACAACTTTTTGGCCAAGAGCGTCAACTCATTCGCGTGCGGCTCCTTAGACGCAAAAAACGGAATGATCTGCAAGAACAGATGAAACAATAGAACGATAATGAGAGAGCCAATCAATGAATCGAGAAAGGAGCGCTTCACCCGGTAGCGGAAGTCCCTCTTCAGATCTAAGCGATGTCCGAGCCCGGCAGCCTCATGCCGCAAACGGTCAACCAAAAAAGAAGGGTAAAATGAGGGGTCGATGGTGGCCAAGGTGACAAAGCGATCTTTCCCCTCCACCCTGTCGTCGATCAATCGAGGTGCGAGGCGGACCAAATGCGCCATCGAGTGATGGCGCGAAATCCCTATGAGTAAAGCGATCCCAAGGGCGGCCACACTTGCGAAGATGACGGTCTCCTGGGCGATCAGGCGGGAGCGATAAAGAAAAAACATGAAATAGAAAAAAACTAGGATAGGGGGGGGGAAAATCAACAGAGAGTCCCAAAGGGCATGCCTCTTAAGATGGCGGCGCAGTCGATCCACCAGTTTCTCGGGCAATTCCGTGCTTCTTTCCGATGAGCCTCTCTCCATACCTTTCCAATATAACATGTCCCGAACTCTACCACCATAAAGGCACCCACGTTACCGCCTGGGAAGGTGTTGCTTTCCGCTCTGGTAGAGCTTTACCGCTTTGTTATGCTCCTCGAGGCTCACGGAAAAGAGATGGGATCCATCATTTTTCGAGACAAAGTAGAGATAAGGTACTGGGGCCGGGTGGAGGGCGGCCATAAGCGAGGAGAGGCCTGGACTGCAGATGGGTCCGGGAGGAAGCCCTTGGATGAGATAGGTGTTGTATGGACCGTGGGTCCGAAGGTCTTTGCGCGTCAGGTTTCCCGAGAAGTGCTTGAGACCGTAGATCACAGTGGGATCACTTTGGAGAGGAATCTTGGACTTCAGCCGATTATGGAAAACCGCCGAGACCAAAGGACGCTCGGCCTCAATGCCAGTTTCTTTTTCAATCAATGAGGCCAGGGTCACCACCTCGTGAAGATTGAGTCCCATCTCCTTGGCTTGCTGCTCCATCATCGGACTAAATATTCCACGAAACTTCTCCGCCATGGTCATGAGAATCTCCCTCTCTGTGATAAGGGGCGTGAAGTAATAGGTATCTGGGAAGAGATAGCCCTCAATCCCCTTACCCTCAAGTCCGAGCAGGGAAAGAAGTTCTGGGCTCTTAGCCTCTGCCAAGAACTGATCCTTCTTAGCTATTTCCCCTTTTTGCAACTGCTCTGCAATCTCTTTTAGCGTTAGCCCTTCGGGGATCGTCATCCGGTAAAAGACGCCTTTCCCAAGCACCATCCGATTTAGGATCTCTTGTGGCGCCAGGGGCAGCTCGAACCGGTAAAGGCCCCAGTGAATCTTCTTGTCCACAGCCGACAGTCGAGCCCAAAGTGAAAAAAGTTTCGCATTGGAGATTGCCTCCTTCTCCTTCAGCTTACGCACCACAGAGGAAAAGGGCTCTCCTCGCTCCACCTTAACCTCCACCGTCGCTTGCTCCTGTACAGGGGGAACAGAAACGAAAAGGAGTAGAAACCCGAGGAACGAAAGGAAAGAGAGAGAGACAAACAGAGCGGTAAGGAGAAAATACTTCACGGTCTCAAAGCTTTAACGTCAAAGGCGGGGATAGGTCTATCTGGGAATCGGCCCGGCGTGAGCTAATTTTCTGCTAGGTTTACCTTCATCCAGCCTTCGATCTGCTTCAGGAAGCCGGCAAAAGGATCCTCCGTTGGGGCCGGAGCGAAATAGGCCTTGCGCATGTAGTCGAGGGCCCCTGAATAGTATTCAAACTTTTTAGAAAGCTCTTGAAAGAGGATGAAGCCAGTGCGATAGAGAGAGAGGTCCAACTCCGAGACCGTCCAATAGGAACGACTTCCCTCCTGGAGATAGTAGTCGAGAAAACCTCTTCCCTCGACATGGGAGCGAAAGATGCCGCTCATAAAGAGGGTGTAATCTCCTAGATATTTGCGCCGGGCCCTTTCCTTGAGTAGGCCGCCCGCTTGCATCGCGTCTGGTTTGGTCTCGGCCAGGATCTCAACCACGCTGTCCAACTTCTTTCCTCCGCGAGAGCGGATCCGGTAGAGGTTGTCGCTGCTGGCAAAGTCAGTCAACACGTCTGCCACGTATCGTGCTACCGTAGAGTCGTTGATCCCTAGCTGCCAAAAGCTCTGGCGAGTTAGGTTGTGAAAGAAGGCATGCAATCGGTCGCTAGCTGTACTTTTTTCCATCGTACAGCCTCAATGATACCAAATTTGGGATGCTTTTAGAAGATTTCTATCTGGGAGGGTTTGCATTCAGAATTAAGGGCTTCGGGACTCCCCTCGCTCCACGCGCAGCAACCCTTCCGTGCTCATCGAAGGGGCAGGGAGGCCCCCTTAATTTTTGCTGCTTCCTCAGGGAGGTCCAAAGTCACCGGTCAGACGCGAAAGATCTGATCGTGTTCCCTCACCTTCTCCTTGACCTTGATCCCGACGACTTTCCCCATCTCAGCCTGGGTGACGCTCTGGTGCTCGATTTGGATAGAGTCCACAGTCTGAATGAAGTCGGTGTGCTTCCCCTTGATATGAATGGTGTCACCCACTTTGAGTTCCCCGCCGGTTAGCTCCATGATGCCCACGCTGAGATGGGAATAGTAGTGGGTGACGCGACCGATTAGTTTTTCCGCTGCTTCTGGGGCCATGGCGAACCCTCCTTGTATTTTCATTATGGCACAAGTGGTCCGATAGACAACATTTTTTCTCCTGGCCATTTTATGAGGGAGAGATATATAATAAGGCCGTTTTTTAAAAGCGTGGCTCCTGATCACGGGAGGTGCCTATGTCAAGGGATCTCAAAGAGGATTTTTTTCGCTTGCACGGCGCTTGGGCTTCGTTCGAGTTGATGTCGATCCGTAAGCGGGAAGATTACCTGAAGCCTTTTCGGATCCTACGGTGCAAGATTGATGATCAGGTCGACTTCCAGGCCCCCGAGGGAATGAGAAACGCAACCGAGGCGTCCGTGTTGATCGAGATCTTCGGGGATGAGGAACTGGTGGCCGCAAGCGGTCGAGGCCCGGTCCATGCATTGGACAATGCCATGCGCAAGGTCCTTGAAAAGCACTACCCTCAGCTTTCCGAGGTCCGGCTTGAGGAATTTGATGTGCGCTTGTTACACCAAGGGCAGGCCGTGGAGGATGAAGAGGAAAAAGGGGCAGAAGCCCCGGTGCGGGTCCTGGCCATCTTCTCCGATGAGAAGGAGAGGTGGGGGACCGTTGGGGTAGCCGAAGACATCCTTCAGGCCAGCGTGGAATGCATCATTGATGGACTGGAGTGGAAGCTAAGGGGTGAACATAAGCATTAATACCCCCGGTAGGTGGCCTTCACTCCTTACAATCCGGTTGATCCTTACGTTTTGCCTTCCTGTTTTATTTGCATGACAAAAGTGAGCAGCGGAGTTGTCTTTTCCTTATTTCTCTCGACTTTGTTGTTTGGGGGCTGCTTGATGGAAGAACGATTCATCTTTTACCCTATAGCGAGCGTTGATCAGACTCCCCGCGACTACGCGCTTCCTTTCGATGACGTCTTTTTCACTACGGCCGATGGTGTCCGCCTCAACAGTTGGTTCGTACCCTATCCGGGTGCCAACACGACCCTGCTTTGGTCCCACGGCAACGCGGGGAACATCAGCCATCGGCTAGAGAACATCAAGCTCCTTCACGAAAAGGTCAAGATCAACATATTTATTTTTGACTACCGGGGCTATGGCCGGAGCGAAGGCAGAGCTT
>JBOHVJ010000558.1:0-14123 GCA_050735075.1 Binatia bacterium | reverse complement strand
AGTATGCAGAGAGGATGGTTCAACTGGCTGAGATGCTTGGGTTGAAAGATTTCGTCTATTTTACTGGATGGCGCTATCAGCCGGAAGATATGCCCCAGGTCTATGCCGCCTTGAGCGTTTTTGTGTTGGCATCGAGTTGGCCGGAGCCTTTTGGGTTGGTTTTGTTAGAAGCGATGGCGTCGGGCAAGCCTGCGGTGGCCACGAACCATGGAGGGCCGAAAGAGATCTGCGTTGATGGCGAGACGGGACTTCTCGTGCCACCTCGAAGCCCAGAGAAGATAGCTGAGGCGATCTTAACGCTTCTGCGCGAGCCCGAGAGAGCTCGTGCTATGGGAGCGGCCGGGCGCCGGCGCGTTGAGCAACTGTATGACCAGACCAAGTGCGTGCAGAGACTGGAAGCCCTGTATGATGAGATTCTCAATGGGCCAGTAGTCAGAAGAAATAGCCCCTTATGTGCGGAATCGCGGGAATCGTAGATTGTTCCGGACAGGATTCCTTGAGACTTCGGGCATCCGTCCAGCGGATGTGTGAAACGCTGGCACATCGTGGCCCCGATGATTGGGGAATTATCACTTTGCACGGTGCTCGGCTAGAGCATCGCTCCATGGGCTGTCCCGAAGGGGAATATGACGAGCGAGCGAGACCGAGCAGTGCCGAGCAAACTGTGATCTTCGGTCACCGACGGCTAGCTATCATAGACTTATCGCCTGGCGGGCACCAGCCGATGGGAACAGCCGATGGCCGATTTTGGATCACTTTTAACGGGGAGATTTATAATTATCGTGAACTGCGTCGTGAGCTCGAATCAGATGGCATGACCTTTCGTTCGGGCTCGGATACGGAAGTTCTCCTCGCCCTCACCGCGAGGGAAGGACCACATTGCCTGCACAAGCTAAGGGGAATGTTTGCCTTTGCTCTTTGGGATGAAGAGAAGCGCGAGCTGTTCCTGGCCAGAGACCGGTTTGGGATGAAGCCGCTGTATTACATACAGTCCTCTAAAGGGCCATTTCTCTTTTCATCAGAGTTGAAGGCGCTCTTGTCTTCCGGCTGGGTCTCGGGGGACATGGACCAGGTGGCAGAGACAGCTTTTCTTCAGAGAGGGTGCATTCCTGCGCCGAAGACCTTCTATCGTGAGATTGAAGCAATGCCGCCAGCCCACTGGGCGAAATGGGATGGCAAAGGCCTTTCCATTAGACCCTATTGGTCTTTATATGAAGCCGTCTCGAGTTTTCAAAACCTGAAACATGAAACCCGAAAGGCAACGGAAATTGCCAACTATGTTCGCCAGGCTTTAGTGGACTCTGTCAAGGCTCACATGGTGAGCGATGTTCCGGTTGGACTATTTTTAAGTGGCGGTCTGGATTCGACCGCAGTTGTGGCGGCGGTTCGGCAATTTTATTCAGGCCCATTGAGGACCTTTACCATCACGTTCCCTGGAACTCAGTGGGACGAAAGCGCTCTCGCGCGGCAGGCTGCAGACTACTACGCGACGGATCACACGGAGCTTGAGGTCACCAAGGATGACTTCTTCGAAGGTCTTGATGATCTGTTTTTCGCCATGGACCAGCCAACGAGCGATGGATATAACTCATATTTTGTCTCCAAGTGCGTTCGTCAAGCTGGGGAGAAGGTAGCCCTTTCTGGTCTGGGCGGAGATGAGATCCTTGGGGGATATAAGAGTTTTGTCCATGTTCCAATGTTACAGAAATATCTTGGGCTGGTTGGGCGAGTTCCTTGGCTGCCTGGCCTGGCATCGAATCTGGCACAACAGCTTCCGCTGCGTTCTGCGCCAAAATTGGCGCAGCTCCTGCGAAGTCCACCTGGCAGTATAGAGACTCTGTGGCAAGAGTACCGGGGCCTATTTACCGATAGGCAACTCTTGCGCCTTGGGCAAGACAGAACGCAGCAGGCAGCAGGCAACATGCAGAAAGCTGAGGACAGAAAGCTGCCTGCTAGGTGGAAAGATCCTTTCTGGTCTGTTGCCTTTTTAGAAATCGATCGCTTCATGGTCCCTCAGCTCCTACGCGACGCCGACGTCTTTAGCATGTGTCATGGACTGGAGCTACGAACGCCCTTTGTCGATCATCTGTTCCTCAGCTCTGTCCTTGAAGTTGGGAAATGGCCGAGAGATGGGGCGGAGTCGTACAAGATCGCTCTCTTTCAGAACATGAATGGATTTCTACCACCAGAGCATCTTCTCCAGCGCAAGAGAGGATTCGTGTTTCCCTTTGAAGTGTGGCTCAGGGAAGCGCTCTCGAATGGGACTTCATCGGGTGTGAGTCGGGATCTGCGTTTGCTATTGGACAAACCATACTATCGCCCTTTTGTCGAAGGGTTTGTCCGGGGAAAGGTGCACTGGTCGAGGATCTGGAGCCTTTATGTCTTGGAGCGATTTAAGGATGAACTGAGGGATCAACCGGTTTCACTCCCGAGGACTTGGTTCCAGTTCGAGAGCTAGGGCACCGTTTATTCGTAAAATGTCAGGCGTTTCGAAGGAGTCTGGAGGTGTAGGAGCATCGGTCTTCCGTCTCCCCTCTGGTATGGACCTCTCCGTCATTATCGTCAACTACAACGCCGCTTCATACCTGGCGCGTTGTCTCACGTCGATCGAATCATGTTTGTCGGGTATTACGTACGAGATCTGCCTAGTGGACAACGCCTCAACCGATGGCTCCAGGATATTGATCGGAGATCGATTTCCTAGTCTTCAGCTCATTGCCAATGACCGCAACCTGGGGTTTGCCGCAGGAGTGAACCAGGGGTTGGAAAGAACCCACGGACGATACGTCCTGTGGCTTAACCCTGATGCGGAGATTCTGGACGGCGGGATGGCAGAGCTGCTTCGCTATCTGAATCTCCAGCCCAAGGTAGGGATCATCGGTCCTCAGATTGTTGATTCCGACGGGGGTATCCAGCTCTCCTGCCGTTCGTTCCCTTCGTACCGGACCGTCCTGTTCCACCGTTATTCCCTGCTGACCCGCTGGCTCCCGCAGAACCGCTACTCACGAGACTACCTCCACACCGACTGGGATCATGCGGCCATACGGGAAGTAGACTGGGTCTCTGGTGCTTGCTTGCTTCACAGGCGCGTGGTCCTCGACGACATCGGCGGGCTAGACGAGCGGTTTTTCATGTATTGCGAAGATGTCGATTTTTGCCTTCGGGCTAGGCAAGCAGGATGGAAGGTTCACTATCACCCCGGGATGCGGGTGCTGCATCACATCGGCGGCAGCAGCCGCCAGTCTCCCGCGCTGATGGCTATCGAGCGTCATCGGAGTATGTGGCGCTACTATGCGAAGCATTTCCAGCGCAATCTCCTGAAGGATGCAACCGTAGGGGCTGGAATCTTAGCACGCTGCGTATGGATGATGGCGCGGGAGGATTTAGTCAAGAGAGTTTCTCCATCTTCACCTTATCGGCCCGGCGGTATCTCTCCGGCCCGATGCCATACAGACGTCTCACGATCGCAGGAATCCGTTTAAATCGTTCAAAGTCTTCAAAACGTCTTGAGTCACATAGCACTCGCACTGAAGCGGGCTTCTGATTTGGTTGTAGCGGGAGGTGTCCTGCTCCTGCTGTCTCCCCTGGTTGCCCTGATCTCATTGGCAATCAAGCTGGATGATGGAGGACCAGTCCTGTTCGTACAGGATCGCGTCGGGAAGAGACGGCGGATCTTTCGCTGCTACAAATTCCGCACAATGGTCAGTGGAGCGGAGGCGCAGGGAGGGGGGCTCGACGTCACGGCGGATGATCCCCGAATTACTCGCGTGGGACGATTCCTACGTGTATGGACGTTGGACGAGCTCCCACAACTCCTGAACGTTCTCAAGGGTGACATGAGCATCGTCGGTCCGCGGCCCTGGGTGCCAAGCCAGGCCTCCTATTGCTCGTCGTCGGAGAGGCGACGGTTTGACTTCAGCCCGGGAATGGCCGGGTGGGCATGGATTCACGGCCGGAACCAGCTACCGTGGGAAGAGCGGATCCGTTTGGATCTCTGGTACGTCGATCACTGGTCTCTATGGCTGGATTTCTATATTTTGGCGAGGGCGTTTGTGATCCTGCTGCGCAGGGATGGCGTTTACGGGGTTGAAAGCGTGAGCCGCACGTGCGATACAGCAACAGGCTGATAAAATGAACGGCAATGAGATTTCGCTTGAGTCAGCAGTTCGGCCATCAGAAGCCGTGATTATCGGCGGCTCCGCAGCCGGCTTGTTTGCCGCGTACCTTCTTGCTCGCGACGGCGTCAGAGTCCGTTTGTTTGACGCCAACGACGTGTTGCGAACGTCCCCTCGCACGCTGATTGCCACGTCACAGCTAACCGAGATTCTGGGATTTTTTCCATCTGATGCTGTTATCAATCGAATAAACCGAATTGATCTCTTTTCCCCTCACCGATCTGCCACAATACCGATGGCGGAGCCGGATCTCGTGGTGGAGAGGGCGACCATAGTCCGCCTACTTGCAGAGAGGGCGATTCAAGCGGGTGCGGAGATCCAAAGTGGGACTAAGTTCCTCAACTTTGCCCCTGCGGAGGGTGGCGTCACGGTTAAAGTCCGAAATCTCAAGCTGGATCAAACGGAGGAGTTTAAAACCACAACCCTGATCGGCGCTGACGGCGCCTTTAGTCGCGTGGCGAAGGTTGCAGAGCGGAATAGTCGGGCCACCGTTCCGATCTTGCAGGCTATCGTTCGCCTTCCTTCCGGGATGCAGGCGGATATTACGCAGGTGTGGTTCGATCCGGAGACCACTCCATACTTTTACTGGCTGATTCCGGAATCACAAGACCGTGGAGCGGTCGGGCTGATAGCAGAAGACAGCAGTAATGCCAAGGAAAACCTGGAACGGTTTCTAGCCCGCCGAGGGCTGGAAGCGATCGAAATCCAGGCAGCCAAAATTTCCGTCTATACTCATACTCCACTACCGTGGAGACGAGTTTCCGATTGCGATATCTATCTGGTTGGGGATGCCGCGGGGCAGGTCAAGGTCACAACGGTAGGTGGACTGGTGTCCGGCCTGTGGGGCGCGAAGGCCGCAGCCAAGGCGATCCTGGGACAAGGTAACTACGGGAAAGAGATCGGACCGCTTCGCCGCGAGCTCGGCCTTCACCTTCTGTTGAGGTCGATCTTGAACCGCTTAAGCGGGGGAGACTACGACAGGCTACTGGAGTTACTTGATGGCAAGACTACCCATTTGCTGGGCCGCTACACGCGGGACGAGCTAGCCAAGATGTTTCTGCGACTCCTAGTGACTCAACCTCGACTCCTGAGCTTTGCTGCCCGGCTGCTCCTACCGCGAGGTGTGCCGGGTCGCGTGAAACGTTTCCTCAGGTTTTTATAGAGATCCTCGTGGTATTTGACTATCTTGCCTATGGTCTGAGCTTTCGCTCTAACCGGTCCATTCCAGGCTTGCAAAGTTCTGCGCCATCGGACCAATGCGATCTTGAGGTAAAGCTGGAGTATCCCGTAGCCGAGCTTCTAAGGAAGAAGCCCCTTCCTTATATTACGCGCTACGTTAGTTCGGAGGCGGATAGCGATGGAGTCCCGCAGTTAATTGTCCAGCAGTCAACCGACCAGACACTCTATCATTGGGTCTACAGGGACGGTACCGAGTTCCTGCTCGATCATCGCGGATCCAAAATCTGGGCCCAGTGGCCTCCTGGAGAGACCATTGAGAACATGGCTACTTACCTACTCGGTCCGATTCTCGGTTTTGTCCTGCGGCTCCGTGGGGTGACTTGCTTACATGCCAGTGCCGTTGCGGTACGCGGTGAGGCCATTGCCTTCCTGGGCGCGGCTGGTGCCGGCAAATCGACTACGGCGGCGGTCTTTGCAACTTTGGGCCATCCCGTATTATCGGACGACATCGTTGCACTAACGGATCGAGGCTCCAGTTTCTTCATCCAGCCCGGTTATCCAGGCCTGCGCCTGTGGCCCGAGTCGGTAAACGCTTTGTATGGTTCGACGGAAGTTTTACCGCGCCTGACGCCGACATGGGACAAACGTTACCTTAACCTTACAAGGAAGGGCTATCGGTTCCAGAGCCAACCGCTACCGCTGGCTGGCATTTACATCCTGGGTGAGCGGAGTTCTGATCCAACGGCGCCTTTTATTGAGACTGTTCCGGCCCAAGCTAGTCTGATTACGTTGGTTGGAAACACGTACGTAAACTACGTGTTGGATAGGCGCATGCGCGCCCATGAATTCGAAGTTCTGGGCCGGCTTGTTAAGTACGTCCGTTTGCGGCGCGTGGTCCCTCACGCAGACTCGGCATATCTGTCAAAACTCTGCGACCTCATCCTTGACGATCTTTCCGCCCGACCCAACTATGTTCACACCGGTACAGGCGACCGGAGGTTTTCGGAACGTATCGTGAGAGCTAATGCCGACCGCTGACTTTTTTGGTCGCCTTGGGCTTTTCGTCCTCAGGGATTTCTTCGATGCCGAGTTGTGCGCTCGACTTCGATCTGAAACCTGTCTGGCTGCTGGCGGGCAGGCGATGATTACGAGGAAAGGGACCGACTTGATCGACGAGAGCGTGCGTAGAACCAAGTGGGTTGAGGTTCCTCCTTCGACGAATGTATTTGTCGAGTCGCGTTTATCTGCTCTCAAGCCAATGTTGGAGAGGCATTTCTGCGTGGTGCTTAAGGGTTGCGAGCGACCACAGTTCTTGATCTATAAAGGTGGGGATTTTTTTCTGCCGCACCAGGATAGCCAAACGGACCCAGACGTCTCACCCTGCGTGCGAGAGCGTCGGGTGTCCGTGGCGATATTTTTAAACGGCGAGGCTCGAAAACCCAAACAAGATAATTACGGGGGAGGCTCGTTGACGTTCTACGGGCTTATAGATGATGATCCACGTTGGAAGCCGTGCGGTTTTGGCTTGATCGGCGAAGCCGGGATGGTGATTGCTTTTCGCTCCGACGTGTTGCACGAGGTTACACCTGTGACCCATGGCGAGCGCTACACGATCGTGACCTGGTTCAGTTAGGAAAGAACCCATGTACAGTATTTCCGCCCATGGGAGGATGATTCTAGACCATCTGCGCATGGATGCTTACGTGCGGGCATTGAGACAAGCCGTCAAACCCGACTCTGTCGTCCTTGACATTGGCACCGGCACGGGCATCTTTGCTCTGTTGGCTTGCCAGCTCGGCGCCAGCCGGGTATACGCCATCGAGCCGGATGACGCCATCGAGGTAGCGCGAGAAACCGCGGCCGCTAACGGCTACGCCGAGCGTATCGAGTTCGTTCAAAAACGCTCCACCGAGGTCACGCTACCGGAGCGAGCCGATGTCATCATATCCGACCTGCGGGGCGTGCTTCCTCTATTCGACACCCATATACCTTCTGTGGTCGATGCCCGGAAGCGTTTTCTGAAGCCCAGCGGCACATTAATCCCCCAGCGAGACACCTTATGGATTACGGTGGTGGAGGCCCCGGACTTGTATGGGCAGTACACCAATCCTTGGGATCACAACGGCTATGGTATCGATATGCGGGTAGCTCACCAGATCGTGACGAACACCTGGGGCAAGGTCAAGGTTACGCCGGAGCAACTCTTGGTGCAGCCGCAATCTTGGGCTACCTTGGACTATGCCACAGTAGAGAGCCCGGACGCGACCGCAGCAGTGACCTGGACCGTAACGCGCCCCGGAACTGCGCACGGGCTCAATCTCTGGTTTGATGCCACCTTGGTCGAAGGCGTGTATTTTTCCAACGCCCCCGGTGAGCCTGAACTCATCTACGGGAGCGCCTTTTTCCCGTTGTCCCGACCTGTCCCACTCGCCGTTGGCGACACCGCGTCGGTTGGCCTCCAAGCCAAGCTAATCGGTGAGGACTACATCTGGCGTTGGAACACTTGCATCCTGGATCAGGGTGATACGGGGCGGATTAAAGCCAGCTTTGCACAATCAACCTTTTTCGGTACACCTTTGTCCTCAACGTATCTACGTAAACGGGCAAGTAGCCATGTGCCAACGCTGAGTGAGGGGGGACAGATCGATCTCTTCATTATAGGGTTGATGGACGGCATTAATTCTTTGGGAGAGATTGCGCGTCAGATTTCAGCTCGGTTCCCTACCCGGTTCGCCACCTGGACGGATGCCCTCAATCGAGTCGGCGAGTTGTCGAAAAAATACAGTCGATAGTCTACACAGAGGCCCTAGGCAAAAAATGCGGCAGGATTCGCTGGTCCCTGCGTCTTCGGCAAATTCGTTCAAACCAAAATCGGTCCGTTTTGAAGAGCTCTTGTCCGCCATAATTCGGGGGGAGACGCCAAGTTGGTCTCCATCCGGTAGATCTGATTTCCAAGCGGAGTTTTTAGAAGCATGCGTCACGCACGGTGTGGCGCTGTTGATCACCAAGCAACTTAAGCGGACTTCGGCGTGGGAAGAGTGGCCACCTGGTATTCGTGCGGCGCTTGAATCTCTAGTGATACGTCAGGCTGGCCTTGAGTTGCTTCTTGAACGGGAGCTAGTCTCAGCTCTGGAATCCTTGGCAGAACGGGGTGTCCAGCCGTTAATCCTTAAGGGAACGGCTTTGGCCTATACGCATTATCCTTTCTTGGGCCTGCGCCCACGCAACGATACCGACCTGCTGATTCACCCGAAGAATATCAGCCTGACAGAACAGGTACTGGCCGAGCTCGGCTTCCAGCGACTTAATATGGTAAGCGGCAGCTTTATCATGCACCAGTCCATTTACGTCAAAGAAGACAGGCGTGGCGTCCGACATACGTACGACGTCCATTGGAAAATCAGCAACCCGCAGCTTTTCGCCGACATTTTATCCTACGACGAGCTCGCAAGATGTGCCATCACTGTGCCTGGCCTGGGAGAAAATGCACGGGCCTTGGATGCGGCGCATGCCCTGCTGCTCGCATGCCTGCATCGCATTGCGCACCATCAGAATAGCGATTGTCTGATCTGGCTTTATGACATTCATTTGCTGGTAAGTCAGATGAGACCTGAAGAGCATAAGGCATTTTCCCAGCTTGCTATCGACAAACGGGTTAGAGCCGTCTGCTCCAATGGGCTGAAACTGGCGCAGCATTGCTTTTATACGCCCCTGCCAGTGGATCTCATGGAGGCGTTGCATGCGGATGGAAACCCTATGTCAAACGAAGCGACAGCTAGTTTTCTCAAGCCCTATCAGCGACGCATAGATGTCCTGCTGTCGGATCTCCGTACACTTTCTCGTTGGCGGGACAAGTTGCAACTGCTTAAGGAACATGTTTTTCCTCCGGCGAATTACATACTCAACCACTACTCTATCGCTAACCGCGCCCTGCTACCCGGGCTCTATGTCCATCGGGCGCTACAGGGTGCTTGGAAATTCTGCAATGGGGAGGCGACAAAATCGTGATACCGTTTACGACACGCGTCTCGGTGCCAACGCATGTTCTCATGCGCGACATCGGAGGCGAATCCGTCATTCTTAATCTCAATAGTGAGCGCTATCTCGGTCTGGACGACGTGGGGACCCGAATGTTGGCTGTCCTATCTACATCCGAGTCGATCGAGAAGGCCTGGGAGGTCTTATTAGCTGAATATGATGTGGATGGAGAACGGCTGCGCAGCGACCTCCAGGATTTGATCGAGAAGCTGTTAGAACATGGATTGGTGGAGCTTAGCGAGAGAGGCGAGTCGCTATGAGCGGCATCGTTGGAATCATCAACCTGGATGGTACCCCTGTGGACCGGCAGCTATTGGAACAGATGCTCGACATCGTGGCCTACCGCGGGCCTGATGCAGGGGACATCTGGATCGACGGTCATGTGGGCTTTGGCCATGTGTTGCTGCGTACAACACGGGAATCACTGCGCGAGCGGCAGCCATGTAGCCTGGACGGTCAGGTGTGGATAACTGCCGATGCCAGGGTGGATGGCCAGGCAGAGCTCGTTCATAAGTTGGAGTCCAACGCTCGCTTCGATTTTAAAGCTGCGACCGACGTGGAGCTTATCCTGTATGCCTATCACGTCTGGGGGGAAGATTGCGTCAAGCACCTGCTTGGCGATTTTGCCTTTGCGATCTGGGATGGACAAGGACAAAGCCTTTTCTGCGCGCGCGACCATTTTGGGGTGAAGCCGCTTTACTATGCCCGAACCGCGAGCAGCCTGGTCTTTGCCAGCGATGTGGATACCCTGCGCCAGCATCCTGGTGTGTCGAGCGCGCTGAACGAACTGGCTGTCGGGGATTTTCTGCTCTTTGGCGGCAATCAGGATGAATCTACGACCATTTATCGGGACATCCAGCGCCTCATGCCTGCCCACCGGCTCATCGTCACGGGTTGTACAGTACGGCTCGACCGCTATTGGAGCCTGCCCACTGATGGCCACATCCGCTATGCAGATGATGGCGACTACGTGGCCCATTTCGGCCAGCTCTTTCGTACTGCAGTAAAGGATCGCCTGCGAACGGATCATGTCGCCTGCATGATGAGCGGGGGGATGGACTCCGCGGCAGTTGCTGCCATCGCCCGAGAGTATTTAGAGCGAAATCTTACCGACGTGCGCGCCTATACAATCGTTCATGAGCACTTGCTACCCGATGATCATGAAAAGTATTACGCCGGGCTGGTCGCGGAGGCCCTGGGGATTCCTATCGATTATTTGGCCGCGGACAGCTACCGACTCTTCGAGCGGTGGGACGAGCCGGAGATGCGAAGCCAACAGCCCGTCGAGGCCTCTACCCTCGCGCTGTGGGTTGACTTTTTCCGGCTGCTTGCAATCCACAACTCTGTGGTTCTCACAGGTCTTGGCGGAGATCCGGCCATGGCTGGATCATGTTCCTACAGTGTGGATTTACTGAGGCGTGGGCACATAGGCCGTTTTCTCGTGGAGGCTGCTCGCCACCTACGGCGGTTTCGGAGTTTAAAGGGATTCGGCCTTCGATCGGGACTGCAATGGCTGCCTGGGCAGGGTGATTGGCAGCCCGAGTATCCCAACTGGATCCGGCCGGGGTTTGCAGTGCGCATCGGCTTGCGCGAGCGCTGGGAGCATTGCCTGCCGATGCTTTACAACCGGCAGGTCACTCCCGCAGAGTGGAGCCATCAGGATACCTACCATCTATTTAGCTTGCCTCAATGGTCAGAGCTCTTTGAACTCTGCTATGCCAGTGTTCTGCCCATCGAAACACGTCATCCCTTCTTTGACGTGAGGCTGATCGCCTTCTTGCTGGCGATCCCTCCGTTGCCTTGGTGCTATAGGAAGACAATCCATCGCGAAGCCATGCGCGGCATATTGCCGGAGCCGATTCGTACTCGGCCTAAGGCGCCTCTGGCCGGAGATCCTATACACGCGCGTCTCAGCCATCCCACGAGACCGGACACCCTCGATACCAAACTGGGGATTGTCGGAGAGAACTATGTCGACAGAGGGATTTATCAGCAGGCGGTGGAGCAATACAAGGCAAATGGCGTGGTGAGATATGCTATGATCACCGCTCCAGTAAACCTGGAGTATTGGCTGCAGAGCAGGAGCGGCCGGGTTGCATGCCGATCGGTCTTTTCTACTCTCTCGCGACAAGCAACTGTGATCGAAGGGGATTCTTTATGACCGAGCATACGAGTCAGTCCGACGAAGAGAAGAGAAGTGGTTCTCAGAAAAAACCGTATCATTCCCCTCACTTGGTGTTATATGGAAATATTCGGGATTTGACGCGTACAGGAAATCCGTCAGTAGTATTTGACAATCCTTCGCCGAATCCAATGAGCAAATAGGCCTGCCACCTTACTTACTCTCTGCTCAATTACCTTGAACGAAGAAACAAAGCCGTCCAACGAGGAGAGCAGCAGTGGTTCTCCAAAGAAACCTTATCATTCTCCTCACTTGGTGCTCTATGGAAATATTCGGGAGCTGACGCACGCTGCATCTCCACGAACAATGATGGACAGTCCCGCGGGGCCAGCTATGAGCAAATAGGCCTACCATCAAGCCCCACTGGCCGCAGATGATCTTATCGATCTAAAGGATGAAGCAGCTCCGTAAGTTTTTACTTCTGCCACCAATTAAGCGTGGCCTCCTGCTGCGATCCGTTATCCTGCTCTGCGCGATCAGAATTGGGTTGTGGCTCGTTCCATTTCAGACTCTTCGGCGCTTTCTGGATCGTGGTGCCCGCGTTCCCGCCAACCCACGCCGTTCTGAATCATCGCCTCAAGACCGGATCGCGTGGGCGGTAAGGGCAGCAAGCCGGTTTGCACCCGGCGGGAGCAACTGTCTCACAGAAGCGTTGGCCGCGCAGGTGCTGCTTAACCGTCAGGGTTTCCGGGCCTCTCTACACATCGGCGTCGCGAGAGACGAGCGAGGCAAGCTAGACGCCCACGCCTGGGTGGAAAGCCAAGGCAGGGTTGTGATTGGCGGCTCAGAACTGGAACGTTACACTTCCTTGTCTGCTTTAGAGTGAGCGACTTGCCAGAGGTGACGGCATAGCAGTGGGCGTTTAAGCGGCGAGGATCTTAACGAACGATGAACAAGGTGGCCATCTCTGTCGAGAACCTTTCAAAAAACTTCCCCGCGGCAAAGAGCCTAAAAACACTTCTCCGGCAGCCCTTTCGCCCAGAGCGGATAGAGGTCTTGAGCGATATTAATCTGGAAGTCTTCACCGGCGAGGTTTTGGGCTTGCTCGGTGCGAACGGCGCGGGAAAAACCACCTTCCTGGAGATTCTCTCGACTCTTCTTCTCCCTACGAGTGGACGCGTGTGGGTGGGGGGTTATGAGTTAGTGAGGCAGGCGGCGCAGGTAAGAAAAACAGTCGCCTACTGCCCTTCTGCGTCCCAAAGTTTCTATCCGCGGCTTACTGGGCTTGGAAACCTCGAATTCTTTGCACTGTTGAATGATATCTCGCCGTTGACGGCAAAGCGCAAGATTGATGAACTATTGGACTTGGTCGGCATGGACGGCACAAGGAATGCCCGTTTTCAGTTCTACTCGGAGGGGATGAAGCAGCGGCTCTCTCTCGCACGAGCTCTCCTTACAGATCCCTTTATCCTGCTCTTGGATGAGCCGACCAAAAGCCTTGATCCATTGTTGCAGCAAGAGATTCGAAGGTTTCTCCGTAGGACTCTGGCAGAGGAGATGGGAAAAACGGTGCTTCTCGTCACCCATAGTCTAGCCGAGGCCGAGGAGGTGTGTGACAGGGTGGCTATCTTACATCAGGGAAGCATTTTGAGTGTGGGCACACTCTCGGAGGTGAAGAAGGCTCTTGGGGCGGGGGACCTGGCAGCGGCTTTTGAGAGAGCTGTGGGCGCGGGGCGCTGAATGCAATTGGCATGGAAGGCCTGGGCTTTTTTAAAGCGGGACCTGCTGACCGACTTGAGTTATAAGCTTTCGTTTGTCCTTCAAGCTCTCGATATTCTGCTCGGCGTCGCGGCCTTTTATTTTCTTGCACAGCTCTTGGGCGAGAGGACACCCCAAGGCTACGCCTCTTTCCCATTCATCTTGGTCGGAATGGCTGTCAACGGCTATATGACGACAGCCCTTGCCTGTTTTGCCCAAGGGATCAGAGGTAATCAACTGATGGGGACGCTGAAGGCCGTGCTGGCCACGCCTATCTCTCCCCGGTCTCTTATCTTCTTTTCCTCCCTGTACCCACTTTTGCGCGCTACAGTGGATGGCGGGCTCTATCTCCTCGGCGGGATTTTCTTCGGTCTATCCCTTGCGCGGGTCAACCTTGCGGCCGTGCTTCTCCTCTTCCTCCTCTCTCTGCTGGCCTTCAGCAGCATCGGCATTATCTCCGCTACTTTTACATTGGTCTTTAAGCGGGGAGACCCATTGCTCTGGCTCTTTGGCAGTCTCTCGTGGCTGTTGGGCGGTGTGTTCTACCCCCTTGAAGTGCTACCGCCATTGCTCCAAAAGGCCGCGCAGTTGCTGCCTATCACTCACGCGCTGGAGGGGATGCGGGCGGCCCTGCTCGGCGAAGCTGCCGTCGTAGAGCTCCTCCCTCAAATTTGGGTGCTGGCCTTCTTCAGTGTGGTCGGTCTGCCGCTGAGTCTCGTAGGTTTTAGCCTAGGGGTGCGTCGTGTAAGGGTCACTGGAACCCTCAGCCACTACTAAATATAAATGTCAGTTTCCCAACCCATGTCATCTTCGGCAGATCAGCTCTGCCTGCTTCTCGCAAGGTGGTACAC
>JBOHVJ010000557.1:0-4941 GCA_050735075.1 Binatia bacterium | reverse complement strand
GCGGGGAGGCGGCCGAGAACCTCTGTACCCTACGGCATTTCGCCCTCAACCTTCTCAAGCAAGAAAAGACGCTTAAGAAAGGCATCAAAAAACGGCTCAAAGCCGGTTGGCACGACAACTACCGTGCTAAGGTACTGTTCGGATAGTAACTTTTAATGCTCTTACCCTGAGAGAAGGAGAGAATATATTTATGCCATATAAAATCGAAAATCTAACAATGAGACCTGTGTTGTTGCCATTGACCAGTGGGCAGACCTTGCGCCTTGCGCCGAGAGAAACCTCATCAGAGCTTAGGGACGTGGAAGTCATAAACAACCTCAAGGTTCAGAAACTCCAGGAACGGCGCGTCATTGCCTTACATGATGTGGCGCAACAGAAAGAGGCACCTGTCTGCTCTGAGGTGGAGGAGAGGGAAGATACCTCCGCACGCTCCAGGAAGAAAAAAGCAGAATCCACCGAGTGAAACCGTGACCAGCCAATCCTGAAAGGAGGACTATCGTGCCAACTCTGACTTATCCAGGTGTTTATGTACAGGAGATTCCGAGTGGCGTGCGGCCCATCGAAGCGGCCAGTACGTCCACTGCGGCCTTTGTGGGTCTGGCCGAGATGGGGCCGGATGATGAAGCCAGGCGCATCACGAATTGGACCGAGTTCCAGAGGTACTACGGGACGTTTATTAATGACAGCTTTCTGGCCCATAGTGTTTTCCAATTCTTTAATAACGGGGGCCGGCAGTGCTACATCGTGCGTGTCACCCGACAATCCACTCCACCCGATCGAACCAAGGATGCGGTGGCGGCCAATGTCACTGTGCAGAATCGCGCGCCCACCCCCGTCGATGGTCTAACGTTTTCGGCGAAAAACAAGGGGGCATGGGGTAATTATCTGTTCCTGCAGATCGAGGATGGCTCGACTGATCCAGGCAACGAATTCAAGATCAGTGTTCGCAGGCAAGCGGAAGTGGATATCGTTCCCGAAAATTTCCTGGATATCGCGCCCTTGGAGGTCCACGATAACCTGAGTATGGACCCCAACGCCGCCAACTACGTGGTGAATGTCCTGGGCCAGAACTCTAACCTCATTGATGCCCAGGTCCTCGCGACCAATGACGCCCTGCAGCGGGGCATCCACCGTGGAGGATTTGGGCCTGCCATTGCCCCAGGTCCTCCTCCCTTAACGCTGGGAGACAACCGTAGCTTCCAAGTTAACTTGGATTACGACGGTTTCCAGCTTGTCTCATTGCCTGATAGTATTGCCGCCTCAACAGATCTTACCGCTGTCGCCGCAGCTATTCAGACCGCTGTCCGAGCCTTAACTAAAAAGAAGACCAGCACTCTGACAGCGGCTTTTACCTCGTTCACATGTGAAGTAGAGCAGGGAGCGCGATTGGTTCTGGGATCGGGAACGAACACCAGCACCCCGGGAATTATATTATCCTCCGTTCGTATCCAGAACGCCGCATCGAATAATGCCGCAACTCTACTTAGGTTGGGGGCCGGCAATGGTGGGCGCTCTGAAAATGCTCTTGCCGTTCGCCGCCCGGCTAAGGGGGACAGATTAGAACTGCAGCGGGGCATTCACCGCGGTGGTACTAGGCCTACACTGCCTTTGGGGACTAATCGTAGCTTCCATATTAATGTGGATGACGATGGTTTCCAGCCTGTCTCATTGCCTGATAGTATTGCCGCCTCAACAGATCTTACCGCTGTCGCCGCAGCTATTCAGACCGCTGTCCGAGCCTTAACTAAAAAGAAGACCAGCACTCTGGATGCGACACTTAGCGCGTTCACGTGTGAAGTAGTCGGGACAGGGGCTACTCAGCAATTGATTCTGCAATCGGGAACAAACACTGAGGCGGGAACGGTAAGCCCTATTTCCTCCGTCCGTATCCAGAACGCCGAACCGAATAATGCCGCAACTGCACTTAAGTTGGGGGCCGGCAATGGTGGGCGCTCTGAAAATGGTCTTGCCGTTCTCCACCCGCTGGCTATTCAGATCGGAGATGCTGCGAGAGCAGCGCCCGTGACGGCTGTCACCCCGGGGGCAGACGGTACTGCGGATGCGGCATTGTCCTTTAGCGCCGCTTTTACTCTTCTGGACAGCAAGACCGACTTCAGCCTCCTGGCCGTACCGGGTGAGAACACCACAGTCTTGGTGGATGAGGGGATGAACTATTGCCAGAAGAGGCCCCTCCAGGATGTCTTCTATATCGGGGAGACGCTGGCGACCGACGATACTCCAGAAGAGGCTGAAGCCTTCCGGGCAAAGCTGACGAAGCCGAATTCCTATGGGGCTCTTTACTTCCCATGGATCAAAGCACTGGATCCTTCCGGTAAGTCATCGGAACCGATTCTCCTTCCCCCGTCCGGCTACATAGCTGGTCTTTACGCCCGCATCGATGCCAGCCGCGGGGTCTGGAAGGCGCCTGCCGGAACTGAGGCCAGCCTGGGCGGTGCTGTGGGCTTAGCTATCGATCTCACAGACGTTCAGCACGGCAACCTGAATCCCCTTAATCTCAATGTCATCCGCCGCTTTCCAGCGTCTGGCATTGTGGCCTTTGGGGCACGGACCGTGACCTCTGATCCCGAATGGAAGTATGTGCCTGTCCGCCGCATGGCTATTATGCTGCGCGTTAGCATCTATTACGGCATCCAGTGGGCTGTCTTTGAACCCAACGACGAGGGCTTGTGGTCCCAACTGCGCCTGAATATCACCTCATTTATGATGACCTTGTTCCGCCAAGCGGCCTTTCAAGGCGCAACTCCCTCCCAGGCCTTCTTTGTCAAGTGTGATAGTGAAACCACCACCCAAGCCGACATCGACTTGGGGATCGTGAACATGCTGGTGGGCTTCGCGCCGCTCAAGCCCGCTGAGTTCGTAGTGGTCAAGATCAGCCAAAAGGCCGGGCAATCTTCTTCATAACATCTCTGCATTAGAACTGCCGAAAGGAGAGCATCGCATGGCCAAGTTTACTGTCAACAGCGACCGATTTGATCCCTATCTTGGTTTCAAATTTAAAGTCAAGTGGGACGGCAAGTATGTAGCGGGTCTGAATAAATGCGGCGCCCTGAAAAAGACCACCGAGGTGACCCCTTGGTACGAAGCGGGAGACCATAGCGGCCCCCACCAGATCCCTGGCAAAACGAAGCACGATCCGATCACCCTCCAGGCCGGCGTTACCCACGACACCGCGTTTGAAGAGTGGGCCAATAAAGTGAACAACTACCAGGGCGAAGCCGCCATGTCTTTGAAGGGCTTTCGCAAGGACATCACCCTCGATGTCTTTAATCTCCAGGGCGCGAAGGTCTTATCGTACAACGTCTTCCGCTGCTGGGTCTCTGAATACGAGGCCCTCCCCGAACTCGATGCGGGCGGGAACGCCGTCATGATCACGACCATTAAACTTGAGAACGAAGGGTGGATACGGGACACCTCTGTGGTCGAACCCACGGAGACGTAAGAATCGATAATCAACTTTGCTATGGATATAACGACTGGCCTGCTGCCCGGCGGCTACGTGGACAAAGGCGGCGTGGCTCATCGAGAGGTTGAGCTGATACCGCTCACCGGCCGGGAGGAAGAGCTTCTTGCTGGGAGCCACCAGGGGGAGAGCGCATCACTTGTCACTGTCGTTCTAAGCCGCTGTATTAGGCGCATTGGCACCATTCACCTGGTATCAGAGGAAGTGGCGCGCAGCCTCCTCATTGCGGACAGGCAGTATCTTCTCCTCAAGTTACGAGAAGTGACTTTTGGGGACCAGGTGCGAGCCAATATCTTCTGCCCCTGGCCGGATTGCGGTAAGCGAGTGGCGATCAACTTCTCGATTAACAATATTCCCATCCGAGAATCGGAGAATAAAGGGCCAGCATACATGATGACACTCTCACCGGAGGTTGCTGGTGAGCTTAGAGAGGAGGAGCGGGAGATCACCTTCCGCCTTCCCAACGGAGCGGACCAGGAGGCCATCTCACCCCTTCTTGCCGAAAATGAGGCACTGGCATTGGCCAAGCTTCTGGGACGCTGTATCCAGAGCATAGGGCGCCTGCCGAACCCAGGTGAGGAGGTCATCGATCGACTCTGCCCGGCCGCCCGCTTGGCGATCGAACAGCAAATGGAAAAGCTTGCGCCGAAGGTGGACCTGACTATGGATGTCAACTGTCACGAATGCGGCCGTGAGTTTGTGGCGCCTTTTGACCTTCACCGCTTCTTTTTTGGTGAGATGAGGACGAGCGGAGACCTCTTGTATCGCGAGGTACATTACTTGGCCTACCACTATCACTGGAGTGAACGGGAGATCATGCAAATGACGCGAGACAAACGGCGCAGGTATATCGAAGTGCTGGCCGATGAGATAGAGAGACTCAGTCAATAATGCGGTCTGATACACAACAAATGCCAACCAGCTATTTGCATAGTGTCCTGCTGGATGGCGCCAAAGCATTCCTCTATCGAAGCGGTGTCCGTTCACTGCTAGGTATTCCAGACAAGGAGGGAGGCGAAGTAGCTTTCTCTCCTACGGTGCCGCCAGTTGGATTCACGTATCCGAATTCTCATTTCATGGGAGAACCTTACATACCCCAGTATTCCCCTGATCTGACTGTTAGTTCTGCCTTGGGTATGCAGGGAGTTGACCTTGAGAGTAACGAACAGATTGTCCCCAAAGGTATTCAATACGAGACGCTATCATTGGCTCGGGCCGGAAGGATTACCCGGGCAGAAGAGAGTGGAGAGAACGGAGTTATGCCGAAGGGCGTAGCTCAACAGAGTTCGACGACGCCAGAGCCGGGTCAACAGAGCTTGACTAGGCCAGCATCGGAGCAGGAAAAGAGCTCAGTGGAACCGTCTGAAATGCCAGAGAGGTCAGACACAGTTTTCGAGCCGGCAACCGTAGATATTCCAGGTGCTTCCGAAAGGAGCCCAAATTTTACCGCCCCCTCGCTT
>JBOHVJ010000556.1:0-22902 GCA_050735075.1 Binatia bacterium | reverse complement strand
GAGTAATCTCTTCGCTAAAAAGGCGGCCGCCATTCTCGAGCCGACTCTCGCAAATGACTGTCTTCAATCCAGCAAGGCCGAGGTAGGTACCGAGGGTGAAGTTATTCTGCCCCGCGCCCACTAGAATGACATCCCATTCCTGATCGACCGGCATAGAGAACGGACAAAGGTTATCTAATGATGAGCTGTCGTGTCAACCTAGGCGCGACAGCAAAATGAAGGATTGTTTCTCACCAACCCATTTGCTACCGTAGGGCATGGCGGCTTCATTATGTCAGCACGAGAAAAACTCAAAAAGATCCGCGAGGAGCTAAAGCAGAACTTTTTGGAGCGCAGCGACCTTATCGATGGCTCCCTCTCGGCCCTTCTCTCCTCCCAGCACGTGCTGATCATCGGTCCGCCGGGAACGGCCAAATCGATGCTCGCCGATGAGATCTGCCGCCGCATCCAGGGCGCAAATTACTTCCAATGGCTCCTGACCCGCTTCAGCACGCCCGAAGAGGTCTTTGGCGCGGTAAGCCTTAAAGCACTGGAGCAAGATGACTACCGCAGGGTTACCTCCCACAAACTTCCCGAGGCTCACATCGCCTTCCTGGACGAAATCTTCAAAGCCAATTCCTCGATTTTGAATGCCATCCTCACGCTCATCAACGAACGCATCTTTCACAACGGTAAGGAGATCGTCGCTGTCCCCCTCCTTACCCTCTTCGGCGCCAGTAACGAGCTACCCGAGGACGACGAGCTTATGGCCCTCTACGACCGCTTTCTCCTCCGCTTTGTGGTTAAATACATCGAGGAGGATTTCCGTTTTCTCAGAATGCTCGAAGCAGTTTCACAAACGGAACGGACTACCATCAGCCTCAATGAGCTCCGCGAGTTGCAGACGCAGGTCCGGAATATTCCCATCCCCGGTTATATCTACCGGACCATTGCTGACATCCGGCGCGAGCTTGGAAAGAAAAACATCGTCGCCTCGGACCGACGTTACCGACAATCCCTTCCTCTGCTTCAGGCGCATGCCTTCCTCACCGGCGAGGGCGAGGTGATGGAGAAGGATCTCTTCTTTCTTGAACACGTTCTTTGGCGCGATCCAGGGGAGCAAACGGAGGTCAGCGCTACGATCCGCGAACTCCTTCTGGGCTACGAAGAAGAGGTCAAAGAGCTACTTTATGAGTCACGGGAGATCCGGGATTCTGCCCTGCGCCCCTGGAAGACCAGTGACGAGCGCGCCCGGGCATTGATCGAATTTCACACCAAGCTCCGCAACATCCTCACCAAGGTCGAGCAGATCATGGAGAAGGCGAAAAAGCTTGGCCGGCCCTTGGAGCAAGTGGGGACCATCAAGGAAGAGATCGAAGAAATCCAAAAGCAGATGCTGGAAAGATTCTAGTGCCCGCAAAGCGAAAAAAAAGCGTCCCCCCAAAAAGGATCCTCCAACCTCTCCCGCAAAACTCCTGCTGGATCGAAAGCGATGCCTATGACCGCAGAGCCTATGGCAATCTGCGCTCCGAGTCCCCCTCCCTACGAAAAATAGAGGAGGACGGGAGCGCATTCCTTCCCCATTTTTCCTCGCTTCTGCAGGACCTTTTCTGCTTGCTTTTCAAGTATAACATTACTTTCCTGGAGGACAAGGAAGTCCTATCCAGTGCGCTCCTTAACCGCATCCTCTTAAACGCTCTGCAACAGGGCAATCTTTATCGCATCCTGCGCGAGCTAACACTGCTGGACGAGGCCAAGGCCGGACTCTGCACCCTTCTCCTGGGTGAGGGAGTCCTCTCCCTGCTCAAATCGGAAAAGGTCCTGACCCGGCGCGACATGCTCGATCTATGGGACATCAAAAAACAGGAAGAGATTGTAGAGGAAAAGAAGGAAGAGCTGATCGATGCTGAAAAGCTCTCTGAAGAGGAACTATCCAACGAAGGCAAGAAGAACTTGGCAAAGGCAAAGGACAGGCTGGAGGGCGAATTTGACGGCGCCGAAGCCCTCCTGCGTCAGAAGGCGGAAAGGCTAAAAGAAGAGCTTCAGCAACTTGAATCACAAGCGGCCACCCGCTTTCAAGCAGAGGCGATCAAAGTGGCCCAGCAGCTTGAAGACGCCGCCGAGGAGGCAGAGCATTGGGGCTTGACCCTAGGGACCGGGTATCGCTCTCCTCCCGGACAAAAGCTGGAGTTGGGCAAGAGACTTGCGGGAAATGAGAAGCTCAAGAAGCTCGCACGGATGGTAGGCCGGATGAAGTTTCATGCCTTGGCGCTGCGGAAGAGGATCTTCGAGCGCTCCAGCGAAGAGGTCTTGGAGGTGGAGAGAGGCGATTTGATTCAACGCCTTCTTCCCCACGAACTCCTGACCCTTTATCATCCGATCCTGCGGAAAGATTTCTACCGCCGCTTCCTGGATCAGGAACTCCTCCAATATTCGCTCAGGGGAATCGAAGAGAAAGGCAAAGGCCCGATGGTCGTCTGTTTGGACGGCAGCTCTTCAATGGCTGGGGAAAAGGAGATCTGGTCCAAGGCCGTAACCCTGACCCTCTTGGAGATCGCTCGGCGTCAGCGGAGGCCCTTCCAGTCCATCTGTTTCTCCTCAGAGGATACGCCTCTTCAGGTCCTCGATATGAATCCGAGGGAACGCTATGGGGTGGAAATGGAAAAGGTCATGGATCTTGCGGAATATTTTCCGGGGGGCGGTACGGATTTTCAAAAACCCTTGGACGCAGCCCTCGAGTGTCTCAAGAAATCACGCTACAAAAAAGGAGACATCGTTTTTATCACCGATGGCGAGTGTCAGGTGACCCCTCAGTGGGCCGAAAAGTTCCGCGACGAAAAAGATAAGCTCGGTTTTTCCCTTTTCTCCATCCTCATCGATGTCGGTCCCAGCTCTTTGGGAACGCTGAAGGAATTCAGCGACCGGATCACGACTATCAAACAGCTCACCGGCGATGAGGCGAAAGAGATATTCGTGAAGTTCTGAACAGAAAAGTCTCCGTTCACCCTTCGACAAGCCTGCCCTGAGTAGCAGGCCGTTTCCTTCGAGAGCCTCAGGACGAACGGCCTGCGTATCGAAGGGCTCAGGGCGAACGGAGGAATCTGTGACATCACTAGTAATTTTCCGTTCATGCTGAGTTTGTCGAAGCATGAGAATTACTTTTTCAAAGGAGTTTAGCTCAAATACTATAACTCGACGCGGGATGTCTTCATGGCAACCACGGCAAAATACGTGACCATAGAAGAGCTTCTCCGCAAGCTTCAAACCCTGGTGGCGCGAGGATTAGACACGAGAGAGGTGCATGATTATCTTCTGGCGACATTGATTGAGCCAGCCTCCCTTGAGAACTACCTGAGTTTTCGTCCCGACCACTACGCCCGTAACCTGATTTACAAAAGCGACGCTTTTGAGCTTTTGGCAATCTGCTGGGAAGGTGGTCAGAAGGCCCCTATCCATGGGCACGAGGGGGAACGCTGTTGGAGCCGAGTAGAGAGGGGCACCCTACGCTTTACTAATTACCGGGAAGTCTCAGAGAAGCCGCTGGTCCTGGAAAGGTTGGCGGAACCCTTCCACGGGAAACGGGGTCACCTCGACGGCCCGGCCGATATCCATGAGGTGGAAAACCTTCTCTCTTTCGACGAAAAGGCCGTGAGCCTCCATCTTTACTCCCGCCCCTACTTGGAGTGCGACATCTATGATCTCGCGCAGGGCAAGAAGGAGCGCGTGCGACTTACTTACGACACCATGTTCGGAAAGCCGGTCAGCCCCTAATTGGCGCCTCAGCCCCTGGAGTGGGTGAGTCTGGAGCTGGTTTAGCGTTCGCCTCCAGCGTACAGGCACGCAATGTGTGTTCAAAACGTTTGAGTCGTTTAAACCGTTCAACGCCAAACGGCTTGAACTACTAAGGAGTAGAGGGGCGAGTCCTGAAGAGCGCGGGCAAGCCCTTCGGGATTGTCAATTGCAAATCTCAAATTGCAAATCTGAAATCTGCAATCTGCAATCCCGAGCGTAGCGAGGACTGGGACGGCCTACAAGGCACAGGCCCATTGACCGCGCGCGGAAGGGCTCGGTCCGAGGGATGCCGGCTTTCGGAAGATCTCAGTGTCAAGATACTTATGAACTCCTTAATAATTGAACTACTTGAACGACTTGAACCATAGTGATTGGCGGAACCAACGAGGGGCTCGGATAGTAGATCGAGATGTTAAAGAAAAGGAGCGGATTGGTCGTTCTAGCCTTGGTAAGCCTCTATGCCTTCGCGTGCAGGCAACTGGATACCGTTGTGAAAGATCTCGATAAGGGGAAGCTCACGTGGCAGTGGCAATCGCAAGGCAAAGACGATCAAGCCTCAGAATTTCGAATCAGGTGCGGGACCGTGAGCGGCAAATATGATTTGCCTATTGTGCGTGTTCCTTTTCCAAATCTGGAAGTACCTATAAAACAGGTGGCGACAAAACCCGGACGATATTTCTGTGTGGTGACGGCGGCCAATGAATTCGGTGAGAGTAGTCCCTCCAACGAAATCAGTTTCAAGATTGACACCAAAAAATAGCAGGCTAGCTTTATTCTCAGCCCGTGGCCACCTACTATTTCTGCCGCGGATCTCTGAGCGATGCATCCGGCAGTTTTAGCTCGCCGCGGCGCAGCAGGCGAACCGCGTTCACAAGACTTCGCGCGGCATTGCGCACCTCGTCGTGCAGCTCCTTCTCTCGGTCGAGGTCATCGTGGCTAGTCGCGTATGGTTCATAGTATCCGATATAACTGCCCACCAGCGCGCTCTGGCCGGCGGGGACAAGCCCCATGTCGGTCAGCCAGTCGGTCAGGATGCGCCGAAGGTTCTCCACCCCGGCTGCGTCGCCATGCACGACCACCGAGAAGACACGGCCTGCCAGGTGCCGGGGATAGCTCCACCCTTTGAGTTCCAGCTCTTTAGCCCGCTGCGGGTTCTTCCCGCCGGTCGAGGTCGGGTCCGGGTTGCCCCCATCAGCGCACACTAGCCGGTCGATCATCAGCTTCAGCGTGCTCGGCGCCTGGTACCAGTTCACCGGGCAGACAATCATGACGCCGTGCGCCGCCGCCCAGCGCGGATAGATCTCCGCCATCCAGTCGCCGACCTGCCCCATCGCGTAGTTCGGGTAGCAGGAGCACGGCCAATTGCACAGCGGCATGGCCGTTGAGACGCATGCCTTGCACGGGTAAATCACACGCCCGTACTCCGAGGTGAGGCGGCTGAGATCCAAAAGGTCCACCTCGAAGCCCTTTTCATCACCGATGACCTTCTGAACCATGGTGACAAGACGAAAGGTCTTCGACATCTCTCCGGGGCAGCTCTGATCGCTCCGCGATGAGCCGTTGATAAGAAGGACGCGAGAGGGAGCCTTGCGATCCTTCTGCCGCTTCTCAGCTTCCTGGATAGCCCTTCGGGTCTCAAGCCATTCGACGGGGAGTTGAAATTCAGGCTCAGCGAAGCCTTTTCCTGCTCGCCGCGTGCGGGGACTTTTTCGATACTGGTCATATCCTTCCCAGGCCTTTTCGATGATCCTTTCGATCTCCTCATCAACGGCCTCGAAGGCAGGATCGTAGAAGCGCCTTCGGAACCTGTTCGCGAACTCCTTCCTTGTCAACTGTACGCTGGGCATCCCCTTTCTGACCTTCAGCTTCGCCATGAATGCGCCCCCTTCTCGTAAAAATTGTTAAGCGGAACTATTCGAGACCGAGATGCTACATCAACACAAGTTAGTTTGCACGAGGGGCATAAGTGAAAATAGGTAAATGTCGCCACCCTAAAATTGGATTAAACTATTGGGAAAGAAAGGACCCGATCCTGAACAACGCGGGCTACGACTTGTTCAAGAGCAATGTCAAACTCATCCGGATTGAACGAACGGCCTTCGCGGACTTCCTTTCTCGGTGTAGCGATTCTGTACCAGGGATCCATGATAGCAGGATTTTATGTGAGAATGTGGGCTTGTGACAAGGGCTTGTCGGAGACACAAAATAGGGGTAGCATTCTTCCGGGCCGATTAGCTATAATGCTTTCTTCATGGAGGCTGTTATGGAGGTTTTTCCTGGCATCACAATGGACCCGGAGGTTCGGTTTGGCAAGCCATGCATTAAGGGCACGAGGATAGACGTCGCGACTATCTTAGGCAGGTTTGCCGCAGGAGATAAGGCCGAAGACATCCAGGAAGGCTACATGCTCACCCAGGATCAGGTCATGGCCGCTCTCGCGTACGCTACCCATGTGGCCCAGCACCTACCTCCTGCCGTCAAGTCCGCATGATCATCTTGCTGGATGAAAACTTCCCTCTGCGGCTCTATACGAGGCTCCGAAAAGAAGGATTCCAAGCAGAACACATTCTCCTCGGCCAACGGGGCATTCATGACCGGCAGATCACAAACTCAGCAGAAAGTTAAAGGGAGAGGTTTAAAATTGGCTTAGAAAATTCGATTTTCGATTAATCTAAAATCGGCAATCCGAAATCCAAAATAGGTTGGCCCATTGGCTCCCGCTGAGGGGCAGGCCTCCTCCGCCTCACTCTTCACTGAGCAGCTTGACTCGCTCTCGCAAAAGCGAATATAGTTGCGACCGGGTGAGAAGATGAAAGAGCTAACCCCGATTGACCTAAAGGAGATCATAGAAGCGACGAAGGCAGAGGGCAAAGGGCGGCGAATCCTATGGCAAGATTCAGAGTCCATCGCATTCTTGAGCCGCGGCCGCAAACAGAGACTCGACTTTCATATCGATCCCAGCGACGAGGTGACGTTGCAGTTGAGCGGAGAGCAGCGTCTCCACTACATCACCCCTGAAGGCGAACAGCGAGTAGCTGTCATTAACGCTGGCCAGATAGTGCTCTGCCCGGGCGGGGTTCCCCATTCGCCTCGGGTCTTGGAGGATTCTTGGTTTATCGTCTTCGAGCGCAAGCGGAGAGATGGGGAACAGGACCGCTTCCTATGGTTTTGCGATCACTGTGGGGAAAAAGTCCATGAAATTGTGGTGACGGTCGGGGACTACAGCCAAGACCCCGTCTCACAAGTTCACAAGCAATTTTATGCCGATGAGTCTATGAGGACCTGCAGGCGTTGCGGCGCCGTCATCCCCACGCCCAACCCATAACCTCAGACGCAAACTGTTCCAGGTTTAGAGTGAACCGCTACGCCCAATCGCTTGTAGAATTAGCCCACAAGTATCAGGCGGCCGAGGCTCAAGTAGTCAGGGCCTATTTCAGGAAACCGAGAAGGAAAGAGGACCATTTGCGCTGGCTCAGGGCTCAGGCCTACAAGGAACATTCTGCAATCCAGCCCCTATTGGCTGCCTTGGTAAAACTTTATTCCCACATCGAAAAAGGTGGTGATCGGCATCAATTTGAGGAGCTGAGCGAAAAACTCGCGGATGAGACGAAGCACGCCAGACTCATCATGGATTTGTTGGAGGAAATAAGCGGGAAGGAGATGACGCCTAAAGATCTCCTTTGGTTGCCGGAGGACAGGAAGCTGGCCAAGATCAGAGGGCAGTACTCCAAGAGCTATGCTGGGCTTCTACACGGCTCCGAGAATTTCACGTCGAGGGAACTGAGACGGAAGGATGAAGATCTCGAGCGGGCAGTTATCACCTTGAGTGAAGGAGGTGGTGGGGCGCTCTATCGTGTTTGTAGCAGCTTCAAGGCCGGCGGGATTAAAGAAAAATTTGCCTCTGTGTTCAGAGTCATTTACCTTGACGAGGTGAGACACAAGGATGCAGGTGCCCGTCCACTGGCTAACCTGCTAAGGACTAGAAAAGACTATGAGCGCGCCCGCCGCATCATCCGGGAGGTCTCAGGCCAGCGACTCCGCATGCGAAACGAGCAGTTCGGTTTTCCCTTGAGCCAGAAGGAACTCCGAAAACTAGAGCGCGATCTTACCAACGACCTCCCTGACCCTGATTTTTGAAGCGGCACCAGTAAATTTGGCTACTCGCACCAGGACTATTGAAGCATAGCCCTGCCTTCATCTTGCATGAACCTCCAAGGCATACTAAGCGGAAGAGACTAGGGATATGTAAGATTACCCGTAATCAGCATTGGGAGAAACGATGTGACCGAGCAGATCTCTTGTAGTGAGCTAAAGCAATTCATGCATAAGGAGCGGAACTACGCGCTGTTTGATGTGCGCGAGCCTGGGGAGTACAACGCGGGACATATCTCTGGGGCGACGTTACTGCCACGACGCGATATCGAGTTCCGCATAGCTGATCTGATCCCTGTCCGCGATACTCCTATATTCGTTGCTGGCGATTTAGACGAGCGGGACAAACTTGCGGCAACCACGATCCGACGCATTGGGTACAAGAACGTTCATGTGCTTGAAGGCGGTTTTCCCGCATGGGCCGAAGCTGGCTGTCCAACGGCAACAGGCGTCAATGTGCCGAGCAAAGAATTCGGCGAAAGGGTGCACATTGAATGCGCCGTACCAGAGATCGAACCGCATGAGCTTAACCGCCGCGCTGCCCTAGGAGAGCGAATTACGATTCTCGACGCACGGACCCCGGAAGAATACAGCCGCTTCTGCATTCCCGGTGGAATCAACGTTCCAGGAGGTGAGCTTATCCTTCGGACGGCGGATCTGATGAAAGATCCAAAGACAACCGTTGTGGTCAATTGCGCCGGCCGCACGCGCAGCATTATTGGAACAGAGACACTGAGGTTTCTCGGCCTCTCGAACGTCTACGCGCTTAAAAACGGCACCATGGGATGGCTCCTCGCCGGCCTGGACTTGGAGCAACAGCCGAATCGCGAGACACCGCAGCCGTCACCCGAAAGCCGGCACGAGGCAGAAGCATTGGCGGCGCGCATCGTGAAGGAAGAAAAAATCCCTTTCATGTCGGTCTCAGAACTCCGAGATCTTATTCATCGGCGACATACGCAAATACTTTATCCCATAGATGTTCGCTCATCAGAAGAGTATCTCTCTGGACACATCCCCGGTTTTCTCTGGATACCCGGTGGCCAGGCTGTCCAAAGGGCCGATGATTACATCGCTGTCCGAAACGGCACCATCGTTTTCACTTGCGACCGACAGGCCCGGGCCACCATGACCGCACACTGGTACCGGCGCATGGGGTTTAACGACGTGCGCGTGCTCAAGGGAGGAGTCCAAGCTTGGGTGGAGAGCGGACTGGAACTTGAAAAAGGTCACCCTTCACGAGCCATACTTGGGCTAGAACGGGCGGCAGCCATGGTTCGATTCGTCGCTACGCAAGGGCTTGCCGAAAGGATAGCCGAACCAAGCAACATGCTGGTTCTGGATGTCGGCACGAGCCTAGAGTATAAGGGCGGCCATCTTCTCGGGGCACTGTGGATTTCTCGCGGCTGGCTGGAGTTAAAAATTCCCCCGCTGTTTGCAAGGCTCGACCAGCCTATTGGGGTTACTTGCCCAACCGGAGAGCAATCCACCTTGGCGGCAGTTACCCTGACCGAGCTTGGATTCCGTAACCTCTTCGTGCTCGAAGGCGGAGTGAAAAACTGGCAAAGGGAAAAGCGACCCCTCGAAACTGGACTCACGAGAGCACTGATTGAACCAAACGATGTGGTTATCTCTGCATCGGCGACGGGCGATAAAGAGGCAATGCGACGCTATCTTAACTGGGAGATCGAACTGGGAAAAAAATACCAAAACAGATCACTCTCGTCCAATTAGCTTTCTCGAAGTTCCATTAGGAGGACGTTCCTTGACTCAACTGATTCGTACTGCGTCCGAATTGTTCCTTCTCCCCTTGGAGACTGTGTCGTAACTCACCGTTCGCCCTTCGACGCGCTCAGGACGAACGGCTAAGTGATTGAATTTTGGTGTGTCGCCGTCCGTTCGTGGTGAGCTTGTCGAACCATGAACGGAATTGCGACACAGTCGCCGACGGGAGAGGATTGAGGTGAGGGTGAAATGCATCTTCACTCAGAATCCAAAAATCAAAAATCGAAAATGGGGTGGCTACCGAGGAAAATATTTTCTTTCCGCCGAGTCTTGGTCATAGGGCACGAACCTGTTCTCTCCCGGACCTCGAATCTCAGGAACCTCTCCCTCATCAAAAAGCGCTACCGCGCCTTCCCCAGCCCGCCCGCCGATAAGACCGGGAGCGTGAGCCTCCGCAACGGTCGCGTCCTTGTCAGAACGGTTCCACGCCCAGTGGATCTTATTGGCAGGAATCCTTTGAAAGTCGCCTTTCTTGCAAAGAAACCCCTTCTCTTCGACAAAGAACCAGATCTCCCCTTCCATGACGTAGTTGATCTGCTCCGACTCGTGGGCATGCGGCTTGGTATGATAGCCAGGCGCCCTGACGGCGATCATCAAACTACACTCATTCCCGTAGGCCTTTGTAACGACCATAGAGCCTTCGCCCGTCGCCCCTGATTGAACGCGTTTACGCTGCGGCACATTTTCGCTTTTTACATGAAGAGACATCTCTGATTCTCCTTTCAGTTGCGTTCCTCTTACCCTAACCCTCTCTCCCCCTAATCACCACCCCATCGCGTATCCCTCTCTCCTTGGATCCGCTCCTCCCATCAACGTGCCCGATGTTGGATCTCTCACTATGACCTCCGCGCCACCAAATGACCAACGATCAACGACCTTTACCTTGTGGCCCTTTTTCTCCAGGCCGCTAATGACCTCAGACGGAAAACCCTCCTCAATCCACAGTTCCTCGGGTCCCTCGGATCGGGGCGGGGTTCCCGGCTTATGGCTCCAGCGGGGGAGCTCGATCGCCGATTGAGGATCCATGTGACGGTCCATTAGGTTATGGAGAACCTGGATATTGGTCTGCGGCTGGTCATCGGCGCCTGGTGTCCCTCCCGCTATAAAGAACTCTCCGTCCCGAAAGACCATGTAGGAATTCAGGGTATGGGCGGGCCTTTTCCCGGGTTTTAAGGCGTTTGTTTTTCTTGGATCAAGGACAAAGCTGCACAAGCGGTTGTTCATGACTATTCCCGTATCCCCGGCGACAACACGGGATCCAAAGCCCGCAAAGATGCTCTGGATCATCGAGACGACATTACCGTCCCGGTCCGCCGTACACAGATAGGTCGTATCGCTGCCGAGCGCTGCCGAAACATGGACCCGGGATTTTGCGACAGCCGTAATGAGCTTCCTTCGATTTTGGGCGTGCTCTTTCGAGATGAGCTGCGGGATCTTCGTTTCTCCAAAGCGCGGGTCCTCAAGATGACTGATCCGATCTTCGAAGGCGAGCTTCTTGGCCTCTACCATGACATGAACGATATCGACCTGATCCATCCTATCCAATGGGTAGTCCTCCATAATGTTCAGCATCTCGAGGATCATAAAACCCTGGGACACTGGCGGCTGCTCAAACAGGGTATAACCTCTATAGGTTGTCGTGAGCGGCTCCGACCACTCGGCATATCTCCCCTGGAGGTCCGCTTCAGTGATGAGTCCTCCCTCTCCTTGGATTGCAGCGCACATCCGCGCGCCGATCTCGCCTCGATAAAATGCATCGCGACCGTTCTTGGCAATTTTTTCAAGTGTATGAGCAAGCCCTCTCTGAAGCAGCATCTTTCCCGCTCGCAAATCACCCAAGGGCTTAAGGTAATATCTGTCAATCCCCGGATAAGTGGAGGACAGTTCTACGATCTCTTCTTTGAGACTGGGGTAGAGGGGGAATCCCTCCTGTGCATAGTTGATGGCATCAGCGGCGAGTCGCGGCAGATCCAAGCTCCCGTACCTCCGGTGCAGTTCTACCCAGCCATCAACCGCCCCTGGGATGGCGATGCTCAACGGGCCATCCGTCGGGATCTTGGCCAGCCCCTTCTGCTGGAAGGATTCTATGATCGCCTTGAGCGGCGCAGGCCCGCTCGCATTCAGCGCCTCTACCTGTCCTTTTCTCTTCATGAAAACCAGGGCAAAAAGATCACCTCCCACACCACACGACTGTGGCTTCACCACTGCTAGGGTGAAAGAGGTGGCCAACGCCGCATCGACTGCATTACCCCCCTCTTGTAAGACCTTGAGCCCGGCAAGAGACGCGAGTTGATGGCCCGAAGAGACCATGCCGTTTCGTCCCATGATGACAGGTCTGGATGCCTCGAAGTGCACTATCTCGTCAGTCAATCTATTCATATTTCCTAACTCCCGTTGTTCTAAATACCAATGATCACGCGACGCCTATTTTAAGGACCCTTGCCGCGTTGACGCCGAGAATCTTTTCTTTCTCTTCCTCTTTTAGACCGAACTCCTCAATAGCCTGAAGGCTGTTCTTAACGAAGTGACACCCCTCCTCCGGGCCGTAGGGATAATTGGTGCCGAACACAAGACGATCGACGCCGAAAAAATTAAGGGCGCACCTAAGAGTCAAGGGAGGATGATCCGCCGTATCGACGTAAAACCTTCTGAACGAGTCCAGCGGATTTTCCTTGAGCCCGTATCTCCTTCGGATCTCCTCGGTCCTGCCCGTGTAGATGTTGATCGCCCTCTGCGCGAAGAATGAAAGCACGCCGCCCACATCCGCCACGATAAAGCTTATCTCAGGGAACCTCTCAAGCACCCTCCCGTAAACCAGCCTGGTCATCGCGACCGTGCTGTCAAACGCCCAGCCGTAAATGAGCACAGGCATGATATCCAGACCAGTGGCCTCAGTGGCTAAGGGCGCCGTGGGATGAATGTAAACCGGCAATTTGAGCTGCGCCACCCGCTCGTAGATTGGAAAAAGCTCTTCGCTATCCAGGGGCCTACCGTTGAGGTTAGAAAAACAGCCGAAGCCCCTGAGCCCTAGCTCTTTAACGGAGCGCTCCAGTTCGTCCAGAGATGCTTTGATCGAAGAGGTTGGGAGCGTGGCAAGACCGACAAAACGATCGGGAAACTTTTTGCAGATCCGGGCAATCGCGTCATTGGCTTTTCTGGCTATAGCAACCGCATCTTCCGCTTCGAACCGATCAGCACCTGGCGGAGGGATGCTAAGGACCTGGATGTCGATACCAAGCCTATCCATGTGTTCGATCCTGCGTTCTGGCTCCCGCCCCTGAAATGTGGCCGTGTTGATCCGGCACTTGAGCCGCTTATCATAAAAATAGTTCATACCGCTCTGGGGGTCGGGAGGCTCCAGAATGACATTACCGTTACAGCGCTCCAGCTCTTTGATGTAGTCCTCCGGAAAAATATGGCTTTGAAAATCAATAACCATAACATTCTCAGAGACTATAAAGGGCTCTCGGGTTGTCATCGAGTATCTTGTTGATGACATGGGGGCTGATCTCCGCCCCATGCTTTAATCTTCGTAGGGCTTCGATTTCGGTAGCCGTATCCGCGTGCCCATAGTCGGAACCGATAACGAGGCTGTCTTCCCCGGCATATTGAAGAACATACGGCAGATCGTCATCTGTCTGGCACGCCACATAGAGCCTGCTCTCGCGCAATAAATCTTTAGGCAGAGCTTTGCCTCTTCTTCCAAGGCGCCTGGCAAGGTCGTGAATGGCGTAAGGCACCCACTGGGCGCTCACCTCGATAAAACCAAATTTGAGTCGAGGGAATTTCTCCGGAATCCCGTCAAAGATGAGGGAATGAAAGGCACCCACCACGGCAAGCTTGAATTTCGAAAATCCAGACTCGCTAAGGAAGTAGTCATGCACCGTAAAACTTCCGATGCCCGAATGGGCGCATATGGGGATATCTAAACTACTCGCCTCCTCATAGAGAGGATAGAAATAAGGGTCGCTGAGACGTCTCTCTCCCTCCAGTCCACGGACGAAGATCGCGCACGCGCCGTTCTCCTTTGCGAAACGCGCCTCAGACAGCGCCTCGGTGATACTAAGCAGGGGCGGAACGGCAGCCCACAGGAGGCGTCCCTTTCCTTTCCTCCAGATATCAGCCAACCATCGGTTGTAACTTTTGCATAAGGCCAATTCGACCTCTGGACGGTTTGTGATGGGTCTTAAGAAGACCGTCGGATAGAGAACCTGAACGTTTACTTCCAATTCGTCCATGTGCCTTAGCCGGGCCTCTATATCCTCCATTTCTCGTGCAGCGCGGGGCGTATCTCTTCCCACGTTCTGCGACTTCAGATGAAGTCTGCCGTCGATCAACCAGAATTCGTCTAAGGAACCCTGCTCCCCGGTTGCGGAAACTAATTGGGGTCTAAATTTTCGCTCCGAACCATCCATGTAATCCCATGTCTGCTCGGTTTCTAATACATGCGCATCGGCGTCGATTGTCAGCATATGCTCACCCCTCGGCCAGCATTTTTGCAACCGTTCAAACGCTGTGCAAAAGTTACTCCCGTCGTTGTTTTAAGTCAACACTGAATAACGGCTAATTTTCATCCTTCTACGAGTCAAATAGCTAGGATCAAAATCGTCTAGAGTTGATTGGGGAAGAACGTCGTGCTTGACCCATAGACCCGTTCCGATGTATTGGCGTCTGTGAGCGAAATGAAAAGGCAAGCCTTCCGGACAACGATGAACCTCTTTCTTCTTCTCCTGCTTATCCCACCTGAAAGGGCATCTGCGGCGCCGGCCAGAAGGCTGAGGGCTGCTTTTACCGCCTTTGCCTATGCAAATCCTCCGTTTTGGATTGCCAAGGATCTGCGGCTATTTGATGACATTGTGCTGGCGCAACGGCTCCAGGAAAAGGATATGCCGAACCTGTCCTATACAGACTCTTACGAAATCTTCCGTGAGATTCGCGCTGTAAAAACCCCAGAGGAGCTGGGGCGCCTGAAGCATTGTCTTTCAGGCTGGAAAGTAATCGAGGAGGTCTAATGGACACCGACATGGAGGCCCCGGGGTTCGAGCGCATTGTGCCTGGAAATGCGCTCGAAAGGATCGCCTGCCAGCTCCAATTCGGCGAGGGGCCAGTGTGGAATAGCCGTCAAGGCTATCTCTTATGGGTCGATATCGTGGGCGATACGATCTGGCAATGGAAGCCAGGCTCCGGGGCTTCGGTCTTTCTTCGCCCATCAGGGAAAGCCAATGGCATGACCTACGACAAACAGGGAAGACTCGTGGTGGCCGGTTGGTCCTCGCGCACCGTGTGGCGGGTGGAGCATGACGGCTCCATCGTGATCCTCGCTTCTCATTATCAAGGCAAGAAGATCAATACGCCGAACGATATCGTGGTCAAGTCCGACGGGGCGATCTACTGGACCGATCCGCCCAATGCGATGTACATCCCCGGTATGGCCGGAGAGGACTTGCAGCGTTATCTCGATTTCATTGGCGTCTTTCGCCTGTCGGCCGACGGGAAGACCGTCACGCCGGTCGCCGACGACTTTGAAAACCCCAACGGCCTGTGCTTCTCGCCGGACGAGTCTCTGCTGTATATCAACGACACTGCCCGCCGCCACATTCGGGTGTTCGATGTGAAGCCCGATGGGACCTTAAGCAACGGGCGACTCTTCTATGAGGCGCGAGGCGACGAGCCGGGGAATCCTGACGGGATGAAGGTAGATGTCGAAGGAAACGTTTACTGCACGGGTCCCGCGGGGATTCATGTGATTGATCCCAAGGGGAATCTCCTTGGCCGTCTCAAGATTCCAGGCCACGCGACCAACATGAACTGGGGCGATTCGGATTGGAGGACTCTCTACCTCACAACGCGCAATTCGGTCTACCGGCTGAGGCTGGGTATTCCGGGCATCCCGGTCTGAATGAAGAACAGACCGAAGACCGAGGACCGAAGAGCGGTCGCCCGTCTTCCGTCTCTGGTCTTTTCGAGCGAATATGGCTACTGAATGGAAATTTGAGCTCATCGCGGGTCCTTTTAGTGGAGCTACTGAAGGGCCTGTGTGGGATGGGAAAACAGCCCTCTTTTCTGTCCCGTCGGAAAATCGCATCCTGCGCTATGACCCGCTGAGCGGCGCCGTCACAGAGTTCCGAAAGTACACCAACCGGACTAAAGGGCTGGCACTCTCCCCAGATGGCTTGCTTTACGGCTGTCAAAGCGGTTCGCGTCGCGTTGTGCGCTTCAATCTCGACGGCTCCACAGCGCCGCTTGAGTATCGATTGGACGGCCACTTTCATAACCATCCACATGACCTAGCCATCGATGGCAAAGGGCGTATCTGGTTTACCGATCCCTATGATCCTATTCCCGCTCCCGGCCCGCAGCTTCACGGACCGCTGGAGCATGCCTCTGTGTTGCTTCTGCATCGGCGGATCGACCGGAGCTGGACGATAAAGCGCATGACCTACGATACCCGTTCGCCGATGGGCATCGCACTTTGTCGAGACGAACACACTCTCTATGTGGCTGAGAGCGGCAACGAAGCGGATCAGAAGCGCGAGCTACGCGCCTATCCAATCCGCGAAGATGGCTCTTTGGGGACTTACAGCGTGCTCCACACCTTTGGCGCAGACCATCGCGGGCCGCACCGGGGCATCAGCGGGATGTGTCTGGATAGCGAGGGAAACATCATCGCTTGCGCCGGCTGGGAAAGGAGCGGTCCCGGACCGATGATCTATGTCTTTGCCCCATCGGGCCGCGCCATCGAGACGCATCCGACGCCGGACCGCCCGACAAAATGTGCCTTTGGGGACGGAGATCTAGGCACACTTTACGTGACCACGGAGCGAGGACATCTCTACCGAGTTCGGCACACTGGCCGTCGGGGACTTTCGGCACCGGCCAATTCGTCTTATTGACTTACAGAAAGGAAAAAGGCTTTGAAGATTGATGTTCATGCTCACTACGTCCCTAAGAGCTGCCTAGATATTGAGGCGAAGGGACCCGACGGGTCCATCTACGGCATCCGCGTTGTTCAAGAGGGCTCTCGTCAGGTGGCCTACACCCATAATGCGCGAAACGTCGCTTTGGACCCTGAGCAGATCTACAGCATCGAACGTAGACTAATAGACATGCAGGCCCAACAGGTGGACATGCAGGTCCTTTCGGTCCCGCCGTTCTGTTTTTTTTACGCGATCGATCCTCCGGCGAGTCTAAGGCTGTGCCAGCGCATCAACAATGCCTTTGCTGAGACCGTTCAGAAGAGTCCCCATCACTTTACGGCCTTGGCCAATTTGCCTATGCAGGCCCCCGAAGAAGCTGCCAAGGAGCTTGAGAGATCGGTCCGAGAACTCGGCCTGCGGGGTGCCGAAATCTGCAGCAACATCAACGGCAAGAATCTGGATGACAAAGGCTTCGCCCCGTTCTATGCCAAGTTGCAAGAACTGGACGTGCCGGTCTTTATTCACCCCTCGAACGTGTTGGGAGGTGAGCGGCTGCGCCGCTACCACCTCCAGAACTTAATCGGTAACCCCAGCGACACTGCGGTGGCTGCGGCAAGTCTCATCTTCGGCGGTGTTCTTAAGGAGTTTCCTCGCCTCAAGTTTTATCTCGCCCATGGCGGCGGCTCTTGTCCCTATATTCGGGGTCGTTGGGAGCACGGCTGGCGCGTGCGGCCCGAGGCTCGGGAAAATATTGACCGACTCCCCAGTGATTACTTTAAGCTATTCTACTTTGATTCCCTGGCCCACTCCGTGCCAGCCCTCAATTTTCTTGCGGAGACGGTAGGGCCTGAGCGGGTGATGATGGGAACCGACTATCCCTTTGATATGGGTGACCGCGACCCAGTCAAGACCATCACCTCACTGCCCCATCTATCTGATGACCAGAAGGAGATGATCTTTGGCGCGAACGCGGCAAGGCTTTTTAAGATCGGAGACCATTAATTTTCATAAGGTGGGAGAGATGGCGAAGATAATTCTTATCGCATTGCTTTTGATCCCGTGGGGGCTTGATCCCCAAGCTCAGATCGAGCCTTTCTATAAAGCCAAAACCATCCGGGTCGTGGTGGGTTTCTCCCCGGGATCGATTTTTGATCTCTGGGCGCGCGCCACCGCGCAATACTGGCCCAAGCACATCCCAGGAAATCCGACCCTCATCGTGCAGAACATGCCGGGTGCAGGCTCCGTGGTCGCAGCCAACCACGTTTACGGTGTTGCCAAGCCAGATGGTCTGACCCTTGGAGCTGTTTCCTCAGGGATCTATATCGATCAGGTTGTGGGCCGCAAGGAGGTTCATTTTGACTGGGCTAAATTTACCTGGATCGGTTCTCCCGATCAGACCAATCAGATCTTATTTGTGCGTGCCGACACTGCCTATAAGACCTTGGAGGATATCCGAAAAGCCACACAGCCACCGCGCTGCGGCGCCATGGGAACGGGCACAGCGACCTACTATATCCCCAAGCTTTTGGAGGATGTCCTGGGATTGAGGTTTAATGTCGTCACTGGATACCCTGGGGCTCCCGAAATTGACCTGGCGATCCAACAGGGAGAGATGCACTGCCGTGGCGGAACCGTCGAAGCTATTTTCGGTCGGGACCCCGGGCGTACCTGGGTCAAGACAGGGTTCGTTAAGGTCCTTGTGCAAAGTGGCGCCAACCGCGATCCCAGGCTACCCGATACTCCAACCATTTGGGAGCTGATGGAGAGTGAAAAGACATCTGAACAAAGCAGGCGTGTGGTCGAAGTGGTTCTCGCTCCAGGCTCTTTTGGCCGTCCCATCGTAGGACCTCCAGACATTTCTTCAGATCGAGTCAAAATTTTGCGCGAATCCTATATGAAGACCATTAGCGACCCTGAGTTTCTGGCTGAGGCCAAGAAGCGGGGCTGGGAGGTTAGGCCAACGAGCGGTGAGATTTTAGAGACACAGGCGAAAAAGGTGATTTCACAGCCGCCGGCGGTGATTGAGCGGATGAAAAAGATCTTAGGGGGCTAGTTTCACCAAAGAAAGATTCTGAGATGTGCGTTCGGTTTTCGAGCCAATGGAGCTGCCGCATCCCTGGCAGAGATAATCGTATAGCTCCCCGTCCGGGAGGATCAAAAGGAGCCGCTGGCGAACGGGCATCGCTTGGCCGCATTTGTTACAGTAAAGAAGGGATGCACTAAACTGATCAAATGTTTTCTCCATGAAAGCTCTGTCTCTATCCCTGTCTCTGTCTCCTTATCCTTTATGTTGTGCCTCGGCCTCCTTGACCACCCTTTCAGCCAGGTGAGGTGGGAGCTCTTCGTAGCGGTAAAACTCCAGGGTGAAACCACCTCGACCGCTGGTCATCGAGTGCAGATCCTGAGCATATTTTAGCACCTCGGACATAGGGACATGAGCCTTGATGGTTTGACTGTGACCTCTAGAGTCCACCCCGAGAACCTTGCCACGACGGCTATTCAAATCTCCTATAACATCACCCATGCACTCATCAGGAACAGTCACTGCCATCGACATAACCGGCTCTAAAATAACCGGCCTCGCCTTTTCCACGGCAATCTTAAATCCCATGGAGCCGGCAATCTTGAAGGCCATATCCGAGGAATCGACATCGTGGTAAGAACCATCATAAAGGGTCACCCGGATGTCCACCATGGGATAACCAGCCATGTATCCCTCTCCCATGGCTTCCCTGATTCCTTTCTCCACCGCCGGGATGTAGTTTCGAGGAATGGCGCCGCCAACGATCTCGTCCACAAACTCAAACCCCTTTCCGCGCGGCAGAGGCTCAATCTTGATCCAGGTATCTCCGTATTGGCCCCTCCCTCCGGACTGGCGTTTGTATTTTCCTTGGGAACTGGAACTGGCCCTGATAGTCTCCTTATAGGGTACTTTGGGGGCCTTAAGCTCCACCTCCGCTCCATACTTGCGTTTGAGCTTTTCGACGAGCACCTCGATATGGAGCTGACCCATACCGGAAAGGATAAACTCTCTTGTCTGCGGATCCCGGTGCATCTCTATGGTGGGATCCTCCTCCATCATCCGGTGCAACCCCTGTGGCACCTTCTCCTCATCGGCCTTGGTCTTAGGCTCCAGGGCGAATGAAATGAGCGGAGAAAAGTGGATGAGTCCGTCAAATTGGATTGGCGCTCTCTCATCGCATAGGGAATCGCCTGATGAGACATCCTTAAGTTTTGCTGCTGCAACGATCTCCCCGGCGCTGGCCTCCCGGACAGGCTCCTGTTTTTTCCCCTCAAGTCTAAACATCTGGCCGATCTTTTCCTTCGCCTGTTTGTTGGGATTGTAGACCGCCATATCTGTGGCCATCCTTCCGGAAACCACCCGCATGAGCGAAAGTTTGCCGGCGAAGGGGTCGATAATGGTTTTAAAGATGTAGGCAGAAGAGGGACCGTTGGGATCCTGGGATCGCTTCTCCGACTCCCTTGTGACAGGATTTTTCCCCTGAACCCCTCCCTCGTCCTTTGGCGAGGGAAGATAATCGATGATGGCATCCAGAAGCTGTGGGACGCCGATTTGTCTCACGGCCGAGCCATAAAGAATGGGAAAAAGTTTCCCCTTCAGGGTCCCTTCCCTCAGCCCTTTTTTTAGCTCCTCCGGGGAAAGCTCCTGAGCGTCCAGATATTTCTCCAACAAGGCGTCATCGGTCTCGGCCACCCCCTCCATCAACTGAATACGCATTTCCTCAGCACTCTTTTTGAGATCGTCCGGAATCTCGGCTTGTGAGAACTTTCCGCTGTCGCCTTCAAAGATAAAGGCCTTCATGAGAGCAAGATCTACGATCCCCTTGAAACCCTCCTCTGCTCCAATCGGAAGCTGGAGATAGACCCCCTTAGCCTCTAATCCCTTGAAAATAGCGTCTATGGCCTGTTGGATATTGGATTTCTCCCGCTCCATCTTACTGATAAAGATCAGCCGACTTACATTGCAATCGTTAGCGGCCGCCCATAACCTTTCGGTTTCCACCCTCAGTCCAGCGGAGGGACTGAGTAGAAACACGGCTCCGCCAAATGACCGCATGCAATTAATAGTGTCGGGTAAAAAGGGGGCGTAGCCGGGCGTGTCAATTAAGGTAAGATTGAACTTTTTCCATAATAGGGAGTGAAACGCTGAGGATATAGAAATATGCCGCCTCATCTCCTCAGGTTCGAAATCAAAAACCGAAGTGCCTTCTTCCACCCGGCCAAGCCGTTGCGTAGCCCCTCCAGCAAAAAGCATGGCCTCGCCCAACGACGTTTTTCCCACACCCCCATGGCCCAATATGCCGACGTTGCGTAGCTTGTCTATCTCTATCATCTCGAACTAGCCCCCATTTCTTATTTTCGATTTTAGATTTTGGATTTTAGACTGCATGCAAAATTCTTTTATCCCTTAAACTCTTTACTCTTTACCATCTATTATTCCTGTGCTCTCTTCTTCAACTCCTGAACCGAGTTCCTCTCATAGATGATCCGGAGTCCATCAAGAGTCAGAAACTCATCCACCTCTTCAATCACGGAGGAGTCGGGCGCAATCAACGGCGCCAGCCCTCCGGTGGCGACGACCCTAGACCGAACCTGGGTTTCTTCTTGGATTCTCCGGACGATACCGTCCACCAATCCCACATAACCGTAATAAATTCCTGCCTGAATGGAATGGACCGGGTTCTTTCCTACGATCCCTTTCGGCCTGACAATCTCGATCCGGGGAAGCTTCGATGCCTTCTGGAACAAGGCCTCTGCGGAAATGAGCAAGCCCGGAGCAATGGAGCCGCCAAGGTACTCTCCCTTTTTGGATATAAAGTCAAAGGTCGTAGCCGTGCCAAAATCGACCGCGATGCAGCAGTCGTGATACTTTTCGTAGGCAGCGACACCGTTACAGATCCGATCAGACCCCACGTCCTTGGGGCTGTCATAGAGGATAGGCATTCCGGTCTTGACGCCAGGCCCAACTATTAAGGGACTGATGTCAAAAAATCTCTGGCCGAGTTCTTGAATCATGCCCAGCATGGGCGGGACGACACAAGAAACGATCATAGAGTCGATCTGCTTGGTTGCGACTCCTTGCGAGGAAGCGAGATGGCTAATCAGGGCGCCGTACTCGTCGGCGGTTCGCCCCGGTTCGGTCAAGAGGCGCCAATGGGTTATAAGCTTCCTTCTCTCGTAGACCCCCAATACGATGTTGGTGTTGCCAATGTCGATTGCTAGAAGCATGGCATGGACCCTCAGGGGTCTATTGGGATCACGTCCCCTGCAACGATCTTCCTAAGAGTCCCCTCCTCATCCTCCACGATTAAGGCCCCATCCCCGTCTATGCCCATGGCCTTTCCTGAGATTGGCTGATTCATCATTTCTACCCTAACTCTCTTGCCTCTGAGTCGAAAAAAGCCTTCCCAGCGCCGGGCCACAGAGGAAAATCCCTTATCTTCAAGATCCCCATAGCACCGGTCAAGGTTCTGAATCAATCGGCGGGTAAAGTCCGTACGGTCCACTGGCTTCTGAGTCAGGATCATGATCGAGGTGGCGCTTTCCCGGATTGTCTCAGGCATCAACTCCCTAGGAAAATTGAGATTGACTCCGATTCCAAGAATAACAAAGAGGATTCTATCGGGGTCGCAAGAAGATTCGGTCAAGATCCCGGCGATTTTTTTCCCCTCTACTATAATGTCGTTAGGCCACTTGATTTCCGGAGCAGAGGGGATGAAGGATCGAATAGTTTCAGCCAGGGCCACGGCTGACATCAATGTAATCTGAGGCGCGTGGATTGGAGGGAGGTCGGGCTTAAGAATGACAGAGAGGTAAAGATTCAAATAAGGAGGAGAAACCCAACTCCTTCCCATCCGCCCCTTACCCCGAGTTTGACTCTCTGCAATGACAACTTCTCCTTCCTCTCCTCCCTCTTGAGCGCGCTTATAGGCATAGACATTGGTGGAATCAAGCTCCGGAAAGCAGTGAATCCTCTTTCCGAGCCGCTTTGCCCCCAACCCCCTGTGGACCTCATGAGGTTGGAGAGGTCTAGCAAATTCTTCTAGCCCTTTATCTCTTAATCCCTTTAACCCTTCATCCATCTTATTTCGGTGCACCAATCTTCATGTTAAAATCAACTGCCGGCGCGGAGTGAGTTAAAGCGCCCACGGAAATGAAGTCGACTCCAGCCGCTGCCACTTCCCGCACCCGCTCGATGGTAATCCCACCGGAGGCCTCAACCCATGCCCTCTTGTTGATAAGTCGCACGGCCTCAGCC
>JBOHVJ010000555.1:0-5182 GCA_050735075.1 Binatia bacterium | reverse complement strand
TTCAACTATTAGTGTAGAGGCCTCATGGTGGGGACTGGTCCGTCGGCTGGGAGATGCACGGCCCTTCCTCCTCGATTCAGTAGATCGATATAGATCCTCGTAGTGCCTACGTTGCAGTGCCCTACGCAAAAGGGCTCAAAAACGAGGCTGGACAGGGAGTCGCAAAAGCAGTAAAAAGGGCTTCAAGAAGGGGAATGGGATGAATAAAAAGGCTCGGAAGGTCTGCATCACAGCACCCACGCGCATGAGGGTGGCGGAAGAGCTACTCAAGAAAGCGGGCTGTGAGGTCATCTTAGGAAAGAGCGTGGATGACTTTCCTGAGTACCGGTACCAGAGGAAAGAATTGGTCGATGTCATCGGAGATGCGGACGTTATTATGGTTTCCACGCGGGAGGTGATAGGCGGCGACATCATGGATTCCTGTCCTAATCTTCAGGCCGTCGTCAAGGGGTCGATCGGCGTCGAAAACATCGACCAAAAGGTTGCGACGGAGCTGGGGATACTGGTTTGTAATAGTCCTGCGCCGGAAAACTTTACTGGTTTGGCTGAGGCGACCGTAGGGCTTATAATTGCCCTGTTCAAGAAGCTCAAGCCCAATGAGGCTCTTATACGTCGAGGAGGTTGGAAGGCAACAGAGGCTAGAGGCCAGTTGATGGTCGGTAGGACCGTTGGCTTTATCGGTCTAGGTCGAGTAGGTCGGGAAGTCGCCAAACGACTCGGACCGTGGGAGATGCGCCTCATTGGCTATGACCCTTATGTAAAGCAGGAAACGCTCGATCGGCTCGGAGTAAAGCTGGTCTCTCTGGAAGAGGTGCTGCGGGAATCAGATGTGATGACCATCCATGTTGTGCTTACGCCGGAAACACGACATATGATCACGCTCAAAGAACTCAAGATGATGAAACCAACGGCTTATCTGGTAAACACTTCAAGGGGTGGGGCGATCAAAGAAGAGGACCTGGTGCAGGCGTTAAACGAAAAGATCATCGCCGGCGCTGCATTGGATGTGTTTGAGGAAGAGCCACTCCCGATGACGAGCAAGCTCCGCGAGGTAGACCCAACTCGCATTATACTTACGCCGCACATTATCGGTAACAATCCCGAGTCGGCAAGAACAGGTCACCGGATGGCGGTGGAGAGTATTCTTTCTATCTTTGAGGGAAGGCCGCCCGCGACTGTTCTTAATCCCGCTGCGATCGAGCGCTGGAGGGCGAGGTTTTGGGGCTGAGCATAAATTCTCCTTCTCCCTCGAAGGGGGGAAGGTCAGGATGGGGGTGAGAAAGGGACAATTTAGTTTGTCCCCCCTCCTTAATCCTCCCCCGCAAAAGGGGGGGAGGAGATGTACGTAGTGATAAGCATCGAGAGGAGCGGATGAGGTTTGGTCGGCTACGAGCGGGCATCTTGCAATCCCCTCTGCTTAAAGCTGAGGGCAGTTAAGTAGCTCGTCAGACAGGAGGACGATCATGAAGATGCGGTTTATGGAAATGTTTTTCGGACCGCTGGCTGGAATCATTCTACTTACATTTCACTTTGGTACCTCCAGAGCTTTGGCGGCGGACAAGCTGGTTGGTATCCATTCCGCCCGAGTGATGTCTCAGTCGATGCCTTGGATCGCCCAAGAGGCGGGGCTCTTCCCAAAGTATAACCTGGACTTCCAGCTCGTTTTCATAGCTTCTTCGGGAATAGTGACTGCGGCCATGCTGGGAGGAGACGCGGATATCTCGTTAACAGGGGGAGTCGGGAATGTCCGAGCCTATGTGCAAGGAGCTACTGACCTCGTTTTTATCGGTGGTGTAAAGAACGTCATGACCCAGAGTATTGTGGCAGGAAAAGGAGTAAAGAGACCCGAGGATCTCAAGGGAAAGAAGATCGGAGTCAGCCGCATTGGGAGTAATACCCATTACTTCACCATTCAGGCGCTGCGCCGCTACGGCATGGAACCCGGACGGGATTTTAGCTTCATTCAGACCGGAGGAGATCCCGAGACATTTGCGGCACTCGTCGGTGGTGGCATCGATGCAGCTACCATAACGGCGCCGACCGACGCCAAGGCCATTGCCTTGGGCTACCAGTATATCGTGTACGGGCCAGACCTCCGTATCCCCTATGCGGCCACGGCCTTTGTGACCCGCCGCTCTGTGATGGCAAAGCGCCCCCAAGTGATGGGGCAATTTATGCGGGTGATGGCAGAGGCCGCAAAGATTATGCACACCGATAGGGAATTTACCTACAAGGTTTTGGCAAAGCAGTTGCGGGTGGATGACAGGAAGGTCTTGGACGCTGCCTATAACGCCGAGATTAAGGCTTTGGAACCAAGAATGGTTATCAAGACCGACGCACTTCAGGCAATCCTAGAGGAGGTCTCACAGGTGGACCCACGAGCAAAGAAGGTGAAGCCTCAAGAGCTTGTTGATCTTAAGTATCTGGATGACCTGGAAAAGAGCGGCTTCTTTGACAAGGTCTGGGCTAGCAAACGGTAATAGTAAAGGAGGAACAGATGGATAGCGCGAAAACAGGCGATGGCACGCAGGAAATTCTCATCTCGGCAGACTCGCATGTGATCGAGCTCCCCGATCTCTGGGAGAAGCAGCTTAGCGGAACTTTTGGGGAGCGTGCGCCGAAGGTCTATTACGATGAGACGAAGGAGAGCTGGATGTTCGGCTCTGCTGAAGTGCCGCCGCAAGCAGTCGGCGGTCTCTTCATGGCAGGTCAAAAACCGGAAGATCTCGGGAAGATCCGTAAGGCCGGCCTATCCGCAGCTCGCCCTGGCGGCTGGGATCCGGTTCAGCGCGTCAAGGATATGGAGATCGATGGCGTGAGCGCTGAGGTGCTTTATCCGAGTATGGGGTTAGGCTTGTTCTGCATCGAAGATGCCGCACTTCAAGAGGCATGCTTTCGAGTTTACAACGATTGGCTCATCGACTATTGCAAAGGGGCTGCAGATCGACTGGTTGGCGTAGCCTTGATCTCTGTCTACGACATCGAACATGCGGTGGAGGAGCTGCAGCGCTGCAAGAAGAATGGGCTCTGCGGCGCGATGATCTGGCAGGTGCCGCATAAGAATCTACCGTTTACCTCGGATCACTACGACCGCCTCTGGGCTGCAGCTCAAGATCTTGAGATGCCTGTGAACCTCCATATCTTGACCGGCTTTGGCGCCAGCATTCACCGGCAGACACTTCCTGGTCTGGAACGCTATCGACGCGGCGTGAATCAGACTGAGGAGATCGCGAATGCATTGTTCGACATCATCTTCTCGGGCGTCCTGGAACGGTTTCCTCGCCTGAAGGTGGTTTCGGTGGAAAACGAGATCGGTTGGATCCCCTTCTGGATAGGCCAATGCGACAAGGCCTTTAAGCGCCACCGCACTATTGTGCCTCTCTCCATCGACAAGCCGCCGAGCGAATATTTCCAGAGCCAGATCTATGCCACCTTCTTCAACGACTACGTCGGCGGTCACCTTCTCTCCTGGTGGGGGGTGGATAACTGCATGTGGTCCAACGACTACCCCCATCAGAACTCGACCTGGCCGCGCTCCCGCGAGGTCATTGGGCGGGATCTAAGCCACTTGTCATCCGAGGAGAGAGCAAAGCTGGTCCGATTGAACGTGTCTCGGCTCTACAACCTGAAACCGCCCAAACCCATGACCGCTGGGACCAGCGTCCAAACGGCAGCATGAGACTGCGAGGGAGAACGCTATAAAAGTGAAATGTAGCTAGTGTCATGTCTCAGAAATTCGACAAACAAATCGGCGCCTCATCCATTGTCATTCCCGCGCGGGCGGGAATCCAGAACTCCTTGTATTTCCTGGATTCCGGCTCTCACCCGCTGCCGCGGGCTCGGCTGGAATGACGTAAAAGATATGAAGCGAATTTTTGAGACGCCACACTAGGAAGCGATTTAAACATCAACTTGTAAAGGAGGATTCTTATGGAAATGCGAGATGTAATTAACGTTATTGATTCTGACGGTCACGCTCGAGATCTAGACGAGTTGATCAAGCCTCACTTAGCTGAGCCTTTCCGTAACCGGAGAATGCCCTACATTCCACGAGAGGTCTACGACCGAAGCTTGGGAGGGACCTTGGGCCACTCTGGGATAAAACACGAGGAGCGCTTTGCGGCGATGGACAGGCAGGAGATCCAGACCGCAGTGCTTTATCCCACTGCCGGTCTCGGCATCGGCCGAGTTAGAGAGGCCGCTTACGCGGTAGCCCTGTGTCGTGCCTATAACGATTATATAGCTGATTATTGTAAGGCTTCCCCTCGCCTCAAGGCAGTGGCCAATCTTCCCATCAATAGCCCTGATGAGGCGGCCAAGGAGCTAAACCGTGCGGTTACCAAGCTGGGACTTTGCGGCGGCATGATGGCGGCGCAGGCGCACAGCCAAAACTTCGGCAGCCCTGAGTTTTTTCCTCTTTATGAGGAGGCTCAGAGACTCGATACACCTCTTGCCATCCATGCCTTTGGAGGCGATGAGCCCGGAAGCGAGATCTTTGACCAGTTCATCTCCATTCATACTACAGGCCATCCATTTCCTGTCTTGCGGCAACTGACCGCTATGATCTTCGCCGGCATAGCGGAGCTTTTCCCGAAGCTAAAAATCGGATACCTGGAGATCGGTTGCGGCTGGATACCTTATTGGATGGAGCGGATGGATGAGGAGTGGGAGAAGCGCGGCAAAGTAGAGGCGCCTCTTTGTAAGAAGAAGCCCAGCGAGTATATGACCGGCGGCCGGATCTATTATGGCTGCGAGCCCGATGAAAAAATGATGGGATATATAGCAGGAGAGATTGGCTCGGAGACGCTTATGTATGCATCGGATTATCCCCACTGGGATATGAGCTGGCCGGAGTCAGCGATCCTTGTCTTTCGGAGAGAAGACCTTTCTTTGGAGGCGAAGAAAAATATTTTGGAGAAAAACGCTGAGCGATTTTATAACTTGAGCTAGTGTGGTGTTTCTGATGTTCATTGCATATTCTCTAACGTCATTCCGGTCCAAGCCAGCGATAGCTGGCGCGAGCCGGAAATCTAGGAAATACAAGGAGTTCTGGATTCCCGCTTCCGCGGGAATGAGTGCGCCTGTAAGGGCGCCACATTAGCACGGTGGAAGTCCGTGCCGGAGTATGCCACAACTCCGTAGCCGAAGGTAACTGCGTTGGCCCCTAGGCAAGGTGGGGAGC
>JBOHVJ010000554.1:0-7803 GCA_050735075.1 Binatia bacterium | reverse complement strand
CCTTATGTACTTTAGCCCCTAGCATCTGAGCTAGTAATTGGTGTCCATAGCAGATACCTAGGATGGGAATCTTAAGGTCAAGAATACCGGGCCTTATTCTAGGCGCGTCCTTTTCATACACGCTTTGCGGACCTCCAGACAGTATAATTCCAGCATGCTTAGCCACAGCCTCCGGCCGTGTTTCTGGTCCGTAAATCTCTGACTCAACACCCAGTTTGCGTAGTTGCCGGCCGATGAGGTGGCAATACTGGCCACCAAGGTCGATAATCGCAATAGTTTTGTCCATAATTCTAAAATCCTCAGCTCTCTGAGAGACCTAGTCCTGCTTCAAAGCGATCGCCCTTTGATAGCTAACTGAGCCGCGCCGACGGTTCATTGTAGACTGCGACATGAATTACGTCTTTACTGAAGTTGGCTGTTTCCATACATCCTCCGAGTCTCCGTCGAGTAGACGGTGGGCGGTCTCTGAGTCGGTTATAAGTAGAATGGGCGTGCAATACTTGTGGATCATTTTGACCAATACCAAGACCAGTTATGGTGACGCTCAGGCGTCTGGGTTTCAGACTTCTCACAAGACACCACATCTGCCTCCCGCCACCGATTGCCAAGAGCGACCCGTCACACAGGTAACCGTTGAGATAATTGGCCGCGAGTTCTCCCAATGTTTCGCGTATGTCTCCAAAATCAGACGAAGTGTCTGACACTAAAGCTTCGCATAGTCCGTCACTCTGCCCTGTAGTTTGGGGCTTCTTTAGTAATGAAGACATCGTGGACGTGTCCCTCCCTCAGCCCCGCTGAAGTGACCTGCATAAAACGGGCCTTCGTCCGTAGTTCCTGGATAGTTCTACAGCCGAGATAGCCCATCCCTGCACGCAGCCCACCGACCAATTGATGGATATTGAAAGAGAGAGATCCCTTATAAGGCACCTGCCCCTCAATTCCCTCGGGAACCAACTTCATCTCCTCCTCCACATCCGCTTGTCCATAACGGTCCCTGCTCCCGTCTTTCATGGCGCCCAGAGAACCCATGCCACGATAAACCTTATAAGTCCTTCCTTGGTAGAGAACGGTCTCTCCCGGACTCTCTTCCGTTCCGGCAAAAAGACCCCCGACCATCACCGAACGAGCACCCGCAGCGAGCGCCTTTGTGATGTCACCCGAGTATTTGATCCCACCATCGGAGATGAGAGGGATATTGTGCCGTTCGGCCGCTTTGGCACAGCTCGCGACCGCCGTGAGCTGCGGCACCCCTACCCCCGAGACCACTCGGGTAGTACAGATAGAGCCCGGTCCTACGCCTACCTTGACCGCGTTGACGCCGGCTTCAATCAGGGCGACCGCCCCCTCCTCCGTCGCGACATTGCCGCCTACTAGATCCAGTTCAGGATGGCGGCGACGAATATGCTTGATAATATCCACCACATTCTTCGAGTGACCATGGGCCGTATCTACAGCAATCACATCCACCCCGGCCCTCAGCAATGCCTCCACCCTCTCTTCACAATCCCACCCGACACCCACAGCCGCACCGACTCGCAACCGCCCCCGTTCGTCTTTACAGGCGAAGGGGTATTGGGTTTTCTTCTCTATGTCTTTAACCGTAATTAGGCCTTTAAGTTGAAGATGCTCGTCCACGAGCAAAAGCTTTTCAATCCGGTGGCGGTGCAAGATCTCTTTCGCCTTATCGAGATCCACCCCAGGCCTCGCGGTAACCAAATTCTCCTTGGTCATAACCTCTGACACCGGTCGGTCTAGCCTCTTTTCAAAGCGCAGGTCCCGATGGGTCAAGATTCCCATCAATCGCCCCCCTTGGGTCACCGGAAGTCCTGAAATCCTATTTTTCTGCATAATCTCCTGCGCCTCGGCGATCTTCTGATCCGGTCGCACCGTGATCGGGTCCACGATCATCCCGCTCTCGAACTTCTTTACCTTTTCGACTTCCGCCGCCTGCGCCGCCACCGACATATTGCGATGGATAAACCCCAACCCTCCCTCTTGAGCCATGGAGATGGCCGTACGCGACTCGGTCACCGTGTCCATCGCGGCGCTGACTAGCGGGATATTTAGCCTGATCCGCTCAGTCAAACGACTTGTGACATCAGTCTCCTGCGGGAGGACCGAGGACTCTGCCGGGACCAACAGGACATCATCAAAGGTCAGGCCGAGGGGCAGGATTTCTTGGTCTAACATGGCTCACCTCCGAAAGAGAAAATAAAAAACCCAGACCAAGGCCTGGGTTCTTTACGGCGATTAAAGCCTTCAGCACAAACATAAAAATTTATACCAGGAAAAGTTTCCCTTGGCAAGGTCGACGTGTCCTGGTCTTATACCTATTTTTTAAGTATGATTGGCCTTCTTTGATATATGCCGCTCTACGAATACGAATGCACCAACGGACACCGCTTCGAAGCCATGCAGAAAGTTAAGGAAAGGCCTCTAACGAAGTGTTCCGTCTGCTCGTCGAGGGCTCGCCGGGTCATCTCCCAGCCCACCCTCCTCCATAACCGCGGCATCTATGTCTTTGATCGGGAAACCAAGGACGACGTATTGCGCAGCCGCCCATCGTCGTTGAAGTCCTTAAAAAAGGACAAATTCTAGTTGTCATCCATCCCGGCCTCTGCTAATAGGAACGCATTTAGACGTTACCTTTCGAGTTCGTCTGAAGGGAAGGAGACTAAAGGCTACCCAAGCGGACATAAAGCAAACCAGAAGTCAGAATTAGACTCTTGCCTGCTGGATTCTGGCTGCTGACTTCTGAATACAGTTCTAGGTTTCTGTCTATGCTCGCCAAGGTCAACAGCGCTGCGCTCTACGGAATCGATGCCTTACGGGTCGAAGTCGAGACCGATCTAGCTTCAGGGCTTCCTCAACTCGCTACCGTTGGCTTAGCTGAAGGAGCAGTGAGGGAGAGCAAAGACCGCATCCGTGCAGCGGTAAAGAATTGCGGCTATTCTTTTCCCGCAAAGAAGATCACGATCAATCTGGCCCCAGCAGATATTAAAAAAGAAGGCTCCGCCTATGACCTGCCGATGGCCATAGGGATCTTGGCTGCCGAAGGCTTGATCCATAGAGATCATCTCAAAGAGTACCTTATGGTGGGAGAGCTTTCCCTTGATGGTGAGGTCAAGCCCATCCGTGGAGCCCTGCCCATCGCTGTGGCGGCAAAAAGGGAAGGCCTTAAGGGATTCATCCTCCCAGAAATGAACAGCTCGGAGGCCGCAGTGGTCCAGGAGGTCGAGGTCCTAGGGGTACAACACCTCTCGCAGGTTGTAGAATTCTTAAACGGCGAGAGGCACCTCAACCGGACACGAGTGGACCTAGAAAACCTCTTCAATCAAAACTGCCAGTACGACTCTGACTTTAGCGATGTTAAAGGTCAGCAACATGTAAAGCGGGCCCTGGAGGTTGCCGCTGCCGGCGCCCACAATGTGATCTTGGTAGGTCCGCCTGGATCAGGCAAGACCATGCTAGCCAAAAGGCTCCCCACGATCCTACCCGATTTGACTCTCTCTGAAGCCCTGGAGACCACTAAAATCCACAGCGTCATGGGTCTGCTGGATGGAAAACCCATTATCGCCACGCGGCCTTTCCGTTCTCCCCATCACACCATCTCTGACGCCGGCCTCGTCGGAGGGGGGACTATTCCCAAACCTGGTGAGGTCTCGTTGGCGCATAACGGGGTCCTCTTCCTCGACGAGCTGCCGGAATTCAAGCGCAATGTCCTGGAAGTCTTGCGGCAACCTTTGGAGGACGGAAACATGACCGTTTCCCGGGCGATTGGATCGATCAACTATCCGGCGAGCTTTATGCTGGTGGCTGCCATGAACCCATGCCCTTGCGGTTTTTTTACTGACCCCCAGAAAGAATGCGGCTGCACTCCCTTGCAAATTCAACGTTACCGCTCCAGAGTCTCCGGCCCCTTGCTGGACCGCATCGACATTCAGGTGGAGGTGCCGGCGCTGCGCTACCAGGAACTGGCGAGCCGTGATGCCGGCGAATCATCTTCAGTCATTCGGGAAAGGGTCAATACAGCCCGGGCTATTCAGCTCAAGCGCTTCGAAAAGAGAGGCATCCATGCCAATGCCCAGATGGGAACGAGAGACATCAAGCGCTACTGTGTTGTCAAAGAAGGAGCGGAAAGACTTTTGGAAACAGCAATCGATAAGCTCGGGCTCAGCGCCCGCGCCTACAGCCGGATCCTCAAGATGGGCCGGACCATCGCTGACTTGGAAGGGTCAGAAGAAATTCACCCCGCCCATATCTCGGAGGCGATCCAGTACAGAAGTCTGGATCGGAGATTGTAAAAAGTCTCTTTTCTTAACCATCTCAACCATAATTAGTCCTCCGCGAGCTAAAAATCGCTATTCTTGGGTTTTTGGGCACTAGGCGGGAAGCTAAATACCAGCCCAGCCTGTTCCCAGGATCCCATGTCTCAGGAGTGACAGACTTGTCACTTGCTTATAACGGTTTTGTCACAGAACTGCTGCCCTTTTACTTACTCACAATGAATCACGACCTCTAAGGTAGTAAATCCATTGGAAAAACAATGCATTCCGTCGGTTAGCTGTTTGCCACTGGTCTGGCACCTTATTTGCTTCATGCCTTCAGGAACCTATGGATATCCTCGACTTAACCTAATCTCCACCTGGTAATACTCCCGAGGAAAGCATGCAAGAGAAAAAAGCTGACCAAGACAAGCTTAAGTATGATATCTTGACCGAACTTCCCGACCACTCTTTCCTCTACGCCCGACTGCAGGAGGCCATAGACGGCGGACAACGTGAGAATAGACTCGTTGCCCTACTCATCATGGGCCTCGAGCCCTTCAAAGAAATCAACCAAACCCTCGGCTATCACATTGGCGATCTCCTCTTAAGACAGGTGGGATTGCGTGTGCGGGACCTGTTGAGAGATTCTGATTCGATCGCCCGTCTGCGTGGAGTTGAATTCGGCGTGTTGCTTCCGTCTATCAGCGGAATCGAGGACGTTACCTCGGTCGCCCTCAGGATCCTCAAGGCACTAGAACAACCCTTTGTCCTCGGAGCGCTTAAGCTCGGGGTGCAGGCGAGCATTGGTATCGCGCTTTTTCCCGAACACACCACGAATGCCGATCTGCTTATCCAGCGGGCCAACATAGCATTGTCTCTCGCCAGTAAGACCCATAGCGGGTACGCCATTTACTCTGCTGACCAGGACCAAAGCAACCCTCGTAGCCTTGCACTCATTGGAGAATTGCGCCGCGCCATAGTTGAAGATCGGTTATTCCTAGTCTACCAGCCCAAGATTGACCTCCGGACCGGCCTTGTCACGGGCGTGGAGACACTCGTGCGGTGGCAGCACCCGCAGCTTGGGACGATCCTCCCGGATCAGTTCATTCCACTGGCGGAACAGACCGGGTTGATCATGCCACTCACCTTGTGGGTCCTGCACGAGGCGCTGGAGCAATGCCGCTTCTTGAATGAGACCGGCCTAGAAATTAAGATGGCAGCCAACCTCTCGATGTGGAACTTGCAAGCTCAAGAGTTTCCGGATCAGGTGACCGGGCTGCTCGAAACTTGCGGGGTGTCTCCATTTCATCTGGAATTTGAGATTACTGAAAGTGCGATAATGGCAAACCCCGCTCGCACGATGGAGAACCTCACACGCATGAGCAAGATGGACTTAAGATTCGCCATCGACGATTTCGGGACCGGCTATTCGTCGCTGGCTTATCTCAAAAAACTACCGGTTAGAGAAATCAAAATCGACAAGTCCTTCGTGACGAACATGACGGCCGATAAAGACGATGCAATTATAGTTCGCTCGATTATAGATCTGGGCCACAATCTGGGACTCAAGGTAGCCGCTGAAGGTGTGGAGAATCAAGAAACAAAGAAAATGTTGGCCGCCCTCAACTGTGACGCGGCACAGGGCTTTTTCATCTGCAAACCTCTTCCTGCAGCGGAACTCACAGCCTGGTTAAGGAAGTTCTACGTTCAGGGAGTGAAGCTCCGTCAACTTCCGAGAAAAGTAAAATAGGACTGCCTTTGACCCGTTTAAGGATCAGGGAGCGATAGATCCCTTTCGGCCTGGTCCGAGAAGCCGGTAAAAAAGCAGAGAGGTAAGGGCTAAGGAAACGACCGAGGTTAGCGCCAGCCCTAGGGCGGCGCCGAAAAGCGTAGCAAAAACGCCGATAACCATAGAACCTACCGAGCGCATCCCCTGATCCAGGTTAAAGACACTCATCACCCTCCCCAGAAGATCATGGGGCACCTCGATCTGAATGATCACGCGGCTGATAGTGCGAAAGGCAATTTGTCCCCCTCCGACCAGAGCTAATAGGCCAACGGACAGCAAGAAGCTTCGCGAAAAACAAAAAAGGATAAGAAACAAAGGCGTGACAGTCGCTGTCACCCAAAGCAGGGCCTCCTTCTTCCACTGCTCTCCTACGCCAGCCAGGAATAGCAAGGAGACGATAGCGCCCAGTCCCGGGGCAGCCATTAGGATACCTAGCCCTTTAGGTCCCACGTTAAGGACCTCCTTGGCAAAGACCGGGAGGAAGCGCTGATAAGTACCAACAAATATACTAAGGATGTAAGCTGCCCCGGTACCACTCAGTATTAGTGGCGCCTCTCCGATATATCGGAAACCCTGCTTAACCTCCCGCAGTAGATTCTGTTCCTTGCTGGCAGTTTCTCTTTGCGGCAAATGGATAAACAGCATTTCCAAGCCGGAGAGAAGCAGGCTGATCCCATAGACTAAATAACAGCCTCCCACGCCAATCCAGAGAATCAAAACTCCACCTAATGAGGGGCCTGTTACGCGGGCGAAATTAAAGCCAATCGTATATAGGGCGACCGCATTCACGAGTTCTTCTACCGGGACGAGCTCACGGAGAAGCGATTGAGAGGCGGAAGGATTGATGCTTCGGATAACACCGGACAGAAACTCAAGAGTAAGGATGTGCCAGTATTCTAGGACACCCACAAAGTACAGAGCCACGAAGATAAAGACCGGTATGGCAGAGGAAAATTGAATAAGGATCAGTAAGCGGAGACGGTCATAGCGATCGACCAGGACCCCCCCTAAGACGCCAAAAACCAGGCGAGGAGTTGCCTCGCACAGACCCAGAATGGCCAGGGCCATGGCTGAACCAGTGATCTCGTATGCAATCCAATAGAGAGCAACCTCCTGGATGAAATGACCCATGGAGCCAAGAAGATCGCAAGACCAAAAAAGCGTGTAGTTCCTGTGTCGAAGCGAGCGAAAGACGCGAATGAGAAGATTCCCCTTCCAGATATAGCCGCTAGCAACCTCTGCTTTTTATATCTTGTGTCGGGTCTCGTGAAAAGAGCAGGAGGGGTTCCAGAGAATGGCAGGGCTTGACAGAGAATAGACAAGGGGAATAAAAGTCATCCCATCAGTTTATCGAAGCGCGAACCAATAGATAGGAGGTTACGATGAAGTGCCGAATCGCCAAGATTCTTTGTGTGGGAGCCATCGTGTGGCTGATAGGGAGCACGATCCCGTTGCTTCATGCGCAGACTCGCGTCTCCATCGGCGTCACCGAGACCATGGAGACCTACAACCCTTATGGCGACAGCGTCTCCCTTCTTTACGGTATTTGGTGTCAGGTCATGGGGTGCTTGGGCACTTATGATTTTGACAGAGGCGAGTACGTGGGGATGCTGGCGGAGCGTTGGGAAGTTAAAGACCCAAACACTTGGTTGTTCTACCTGCGCAAGAATGCCAAGTTCCACGACGGCTCACCTGTGACCGCAGCCGATGTGGTCCACTCCATCAACCGCGTCCGCACCGATCCCC
>JBOHVJ010000553.1:0-18470 GCA_050735075.1 Binatia bacterium | reverse complement strand
GCTATGGGTGTGCGCATAGCCTTATTTGTACCACGAGTCGCTGGAGATGACCTAGAAAAAAACTTTTTCAGTGAGAACTAGCTAGCATATTAGAGGGAACTTAAGTGCGGGTGGCGATCATCGGGGCGAATGGAAACTTTGGGCTGAAGCGCCTCAAGGCGATTTCGCGCAGCCCGCATCGCGTTGTTGCCCTATGCGATTTGGAGTTTGATCAGGCTTTGAAGCTACTCTCTGGAACTGAGGTCCGCCAGGAGACAGACTACCATCGCCTGCTTGACGCTGACTTTGACCTGGCTGTTGTTTCCCTGCCTGATCCTATCAAGTTGGCTGTAGTAGGGGATTTCCTTCAGGCGCGCAGACATGTCCTGGTCGAAAAACCGCTCTCCTTACGGGTTTCGGAGGTGCGACGGCTATTTGCCTTGGCCCGAGAAAAGGAGGTCTCCTTGTACGTAGGCTATAACATTTGCTTTTTCCCTGCCGTGGTGGGCCTGCTCAAGTTGCTTCAAGAGGGTCACTTTGGATCGATCCACCACCTTCGCTTGTTTTACGGTCATGGAGGGGTTCATACGCTGCTCAACAGGCAAAATTGGAGGGTCGAAGATATCAGTTGGGGTGGCGCATTCGTCGATATGGGTACCCACATATTGGCCCTTGCGGCTCGGTTTGTGCCATCCGTTGAGACGGGAGTGCTTGAGCGGCAATATGTTGTTTCGAAACATGTGGAAGACAATTGCACCGCTTTGCTTAAAGGGAAGGGGTGCGTGGTCGAACTAGCCAGCAGTTGGACTGCCTGGCGTAGCCGTTTTTCTGTTGAGGTGTACGGCTCCCACGGCTTCGCCGAGATCGAGGGATTGGCCAAGTACGCGAAATATGGCCACGCCGGGGAGCGCATTCGCTACGGCCGTGCCAATCCTTCCGGCCCGCCAGGGGTCAAGGAAAGAACATGGACTCCCGAGGGATCGACTGACACCGGTTGCGAGATAGTGGATCCTTTCTCGGCCGAGGTCGAGTTCTTGGATCAAGAATGGCAAAGCCTTTCAACCGCCGTTTCGACCGGAACATTCGACATGGACAAAGAAGAACAGATCAATACTTTTGTGGCGGACGTCTGTGAGAGGTTCTATCGATAAACCGATGTCTGTGAATTGACACGCTCCGCTATGCGCAAGTCGGTCTGGTTATGAAACACATTCGCGGCTGCAAGATCCACCCAACGGTCAAAACAATGGATTTTGTCAATCTTTACGAATGCGAGCTTCAGGAAGGCGCGTTCGTAGGGCCTTTCGTTGAGATCCAGCGCGGTGTGGTGGTGGGAAAAGGCACAAAGATTAGCAGTCACGCTTTTATCTGCGAAGGCGTGATCATCGGGGAGAACTGTTTTATTGGTCACGGGGTAATGTTTACGAATGACATATATGACTCTCCGTTGCCCAACCAGGGCGACTACAGTTTGCGCACGACAGTTATCGGCAGCCACGTTCGCATTGGCTCCAATGCTACCCTGCTGCCTGTCACCGTAGGAGATCATGCGATCATAGGTGCTGGGGCGGTAGTCACCCAAGATGTGCCACAAGGCGCTGTTGTGGCGGGGAATCCTGCAAGGGTGTTGCGAAACCGCGGCGACATTTCAATTGGCATGGAGAATTTGGGTCGCATTGCGGACGGCGATTGATTGAATGGGGTTTTCAAGCACTTACTTGCAGTTCATGGCGCATGCCCGGAGCCAGGGACATTTGTTATCAGGCGGAAGCTGTCTGGGGATCGGTACTTTTGACTTTTGGATTGACTATGAATCCCTTAAAAGAAACCGGATTCAGACGATCACTCCTCACGATCTGGAAAGACATTCTAAGCTTCGAGTGGAAAGCGAGGAGTGGAACCAGTCCTGTAGGGCACTGTCCATCCAGTTTTTGCGGCATTTTGGCTACAACTCATACAAAGAGTTGGATATCAACAACCGGGCAGACATTGTTTGGGATCTCAACCTACCGTTGCCAGAATGTTTTAAAGAGCAGTTCGATCTTGTGCTCGATATCAGCGTCCCTTACGTCTCAAATATCATCCAGGGCTATCTCAATGTTATGGCCACTGTGAAGCTAAGAGGGGAATACACGACGGTACTCACCCTTGGGGATCAAACCAACCGCTACCAATTGGCACCGTCGCCCAATTTTCTAATCGATTTCCTGAACTATAACGGGTTTCAAGTTCTCTACCAAGCTATATTTAGCGACGCACATGGATATATCATGGACTATCAGCGTCAAAGAAGGCAGTCAAAGATTACGCCTCTAGGCAAGCTTTTACCTTGGTCCAGCGTGCTAAGCTACTATATCAAACAACTGATAACCGATGCCATCGTTACGGAGAATGGCTGTCCCCGTCCAGCCTTTCGCGGATTGTCGTCGTTACTGACTCCACCTAGTTACTATCTCTTTATTATTGGAAAGAAGATTGAGCGAACAGCTGATATTCCAAAATACCCGCTCAAGGATGTGTATGCTGGCTCATCGGTGCTTTCCCGACAGGGCGCAAACGAGAGTGGAAACAAGGCAGAATGAGAGACGCTTTAGTAGGATGAGCGATAAACCGTGCTGCATTATTACCGGAGGTGCGGGTTTTATCGGCAGCCATCTCGCTGATCGGTTGATCTCCGAGGGGCATCCGGTTACGGTGCTGGATAACTTTAGCACCGGCCGCCCGGAGAACCTCGCGCACCGGCGGCGCCACCCCCACTTGCGCCTGGTTCAGGTAGACGTCATGGACTACGATGCGATCAGTCCTTACTTTGAGGGTGTAGAATGGGTTTTCCATTTGGCCGCCTTGGCGGACATTGTCCCATCGATCCAGCGGCCGCTAGACTACCACCGAGCCAACGTAGATGGAACGATTTCAGTTTTGGAAGCTGCTCGGGCCGCAGGCGTTACAAAGTTTGTATATGCCGCCTCTTCATCTTGCTACGGCATTCCTGACATCTATCCGACACCCGAAACCGCGCCGATCCGCCCGCAGTATCCCTATGCCCTGACGAAGTATCTCGGCGAGCACTATGTGCTGCATTGGTCGCATGTCTACCGCCTCCCAGCTCTCTCTTTGCGCCTATTCAATGTCTATGGTCCCCGTGGTCGTAACTCGGGCACCTACGGCGCTGTTTTTGGCGTCTTCCTAGCACAAAAACTGAACGACCAGCCACTCACGGTGGTCGGTGATGGCACACAGGCACGCGATTTTACTTTTGTCACTGACGTGGTGGACGCCATTGTGACGGCGGCTAGGAGTGATCTAAACGGCGAGGTACTCAATGTCGGAAGCGGTAAAACTTACGCTATTAACCGCCTCGTGGAACTGCTAGGCGGTGAAGTGACCTTCATCCCGAAGCGGCCAGGAGAGCCAGATTGTACTATGGCGGATATCTCTAAAATCCGCCGTTTACTGGGTTGGGAGCCCAAGATTTCATTTGAAGAAGGTGTCCAGATCATGCTGGAGAATATAGGCGACTGGCGTCAGGCACCAGTCTGGACACCTGAGAAAATTGAAGAAGCCACGAGAGATTGGTTCGAGCACCTCACAGGTCATGCGGGATGAAGAATAACGCCTCAAACGGCACCAACCAGAAAATCAGACCCCTTACGGAACTGGCAGAGGTCGTTAGCCGCCTTAAAGCTCAAGGCAAACGCATTGTCCACTGCCACGGTGTATTTGACCTAGTGCATCCAGGGCACATCCGACACCTGGAAGCAGCGAAGTCGGAGGGAAGCTTGCTGGTTGTGACTGTGACTCCTGACGAATACGTCAACAAGGGGCCGGGGCGTCCGATCTTCAACCAGCGTCTACGTGTGGAAACCCTGGCGGCGCTTCAATGCGTTGACTTTGTGGCTATCAATGAATGGCCGACGGCGGTTGAGACCATTCGCCTTTTGCGACCGGATGTCTATGTCAAGGGCAATGAATATGCACGGCGCGAGGAGGACCTCACCGGAAAGATTTACGATGAAGAACGGGCGATCCGGGCGGTGGGAGGGCGGATCCACTTCACCGACGATATCACCTTCAGTTCTTCGCATCTCTTGAACGCCTACTTTGACGCTCTCCCACCCGGGGCCGATGCCTACTTGCGAGAGTTTCGCCAGCGGTATACCCGCGATGATGTGATCCGATACCTGAAGTCTGTGGACAAGCTCAAAGTGCTCGTTGTCGGCGACGCCATCATCGATGAATACCACTTCTCCCGCCCCTATGGGATGGCGTCCAAGTCCTCTACGATTGCTGCCCAATTCATCAGCGCCGAAGCCTATGCTGGAGGGGCACTAGCCGTCGCTAATCACGTGGCCGGTTTCTGCAAGAACGTGCACCTGCTTACCTGTTTGGGCGAGCAGGACTCTCGACAGGAGTTTATCGGCGGACATTTGAAACCCAACGTTGCCGCCAAGTTCTTCTTGCGTCCTGATGCTCCGACCGTGGTAAAGCGACGCTACGTGCAGAGTTTTCTTGTGACCAAACTGTTCGAGGTATCGTTTTTCAATGACCAGCCGTTGCCGAATTCTCTGGATCAGATGATCTGCGGCTACTTGACCAGCATTATCGACCGTTACGATTTGGTCATAGTGGCTGACTATGGGCACGGGCTCATCAGCCCGAGAGCGATCGAGATTCTCTCTCAGCAGGGGCGCTTTCTGGCTATCAACACGCAGTTGAACAGCATCAATCTCGGCTATAACATGATCACGAAATATCCCCGGGCCGACTATGTTTGCATTGATGAAGAAGAGACCCGCATGGCGTCTCGCGATCGCTATGGGCCTCTGGAGTCTCTCGTAGAGCGACTGGCAATTGAGTTAAATTGCTCCTTGTTGACAGTGACGCGCGGCCATCGCGGGTCCGTCAGCTATCAACCGGGTAAAGGTTTCTTGCCTGCGGCCTTGCTGTCGCGTGAAGTGGTGGATACGATGGGAGCTGGCGACGCCTACCTCGCGATCACTGCCCCCTGCGCATGTCTGGGCTATCCGGCAGACCTCATCGGATTCGTGGGCAACGCCGTAGGGGCCCTTGCTGTTCGCATCCTAGGCAATAAGGAGTCCCTCGAGCCCGAGCCGCTCTTCAGGTTCATTAGCTCGTTGTTGAAGTGATAGGTGATGAGCAGATTTTTTGTCGCAGACCGGGCTGTAGGTCCGAACGAACCATGCCTGATTGTGGCTGAAGTCGCACAGGCCCATGATGGCAGTTTGGGTATGGCTCACGCCTTCATTGACGCCATTGCGAATGCCGGCGCCGATGCGGTCAAGTTCCAAACGCACATTGCAGAGGCAGAAAGTACCTCGGCCGAAAAGTGGCGTGTGCAGTTCAGCCGCCAGGATGCCACTCGTTACAGCTACTGGAAACGCATGGAGTTCACCGAGGATCAGTGGCGTGGCCTGAAGCGACACGCGGAAGAGCGAGGCTTGGTGTTCCTGAGTTCGCCCTTCTCTGTGGAAGCCGTGGAATTGCTTCATCGGGTGGGCGTGGCAGCGTGGAAGGTAGCCTCAGGCGAGGTGAACACCGTTCCTATGTTCGAGCGCATGTTTGAGACTTGCCTGCCTATTTTGCTTTCCACCGGCATGAGTTCGCTAAGTGAGGTAGATGCCGCCGTAGAGCGAGTTAAGGCTCGAAGCCTGCCGTTGGTAGTGCTCCAGTGCACGTCGGCCTACCCCTGCCCGCCCGAGAAGGTGGGTATGAACCTGATCCCCTACTTCCGCGACCGCTACGGCTGTGCCGTTGGGCTCTCCGACCACTCGGGCACCATCTATTCGGGGCTGGCTGCCGTCACCTTGGGTATCCAAGTGCTGGAGATCCACGTTACTCTGAGCCGGGAGATGTTTGGACCTGATGTGCCGGCCTCAATTACGACCGCGGAGCTGCGTCAACTTGTCGAAGGAATTCGATTCATCGAGAGGATGCTTGCCAATCCAGCCGATAAAGGCAAGCTGGCCCAAGAGGTAGCCTCTCTACGGGACATGTTCACAAAGAGCGTCGTGGCGCGTGTGGATCTGCCTGCCGGTACAGTGCTGCAGAACGAGCATCTGACGGTGAAAAAGCCAGGGACAGGTATTCCAGCCACCCGGTTGAAAGAACTTCTGGGGTGGCGCCTCCGTCGTGATGTGGCAAGGGATGAACCCCTGAAACAGGATGATCTGGAAGGAGTAGATTAGTGCAACGCAGGATATGTGTTCTGGTAACAGCTCGACCGAGTTATTCGCGCATCAAGTCAGCCTTGCGCGCCATACAAGAGCATTCAGACCTGAAACTACAACTCGTCGTGGCAGCCTCCGCGTTGCTGGATCGCTATGGCGATGCGGTCAGATATATTGACCAGGATGGTTTCGAGATTGCTGCCCGTGTCTACATGGTTCTGGAAGGCGAAAATCTCGTGACGTCAGCTAAATCCACAGGGATGGGCCTAGTGGAACTGGCCACGATCTTTGATAACTTGCGGCCTGATATTGTTGTCTCCGTCGCGGACCGTTACGAGACACTGGCGACGGCGGTGGCGGCGTCATACATGAACATTCCGGTCGCCCACGTGCAAGGAGGGGAGGTCACGGGTTCGATTGATGAAAAGGTGCGCCATGCGGTTACCAAGCTTTCCAACCTGCACTTTGTCGCTACGGAGAAGGCTGCCGAACGGGTGATTCGCATGGGCGAGGACCCCGCTACGGTTTTTCGCACCGGCTGCCCATCCATAGATTTGGCAGCACAGATCCAAAAAAGTTCCGCATTGGACTTTAGCCCTTTTGAGAAATACGGTGGGGTCGGAGACGCGTTGGATTTGTCGAAGGGCTACTTGCTGGTCTTGCAGCACCCGGTGACGACAGAATACGAGAACACACGCCGCCATGTCACGGAAACTCTGTACGCAGTTCATCATCTCGGACTTCCAGTTCTCTGGTTTTGGCCTAACGTAGATCCTGGCTCCGATGGGACATCAAAAGGAATTCGGTCTTTTCGGGAGATCGAGAAACCCAAGAACATCCACTTTTTTAAGGGCATGGCTCCTGAAGATTTTTTACACCTGGTTTACCACAGCCTCTGCATCGTGGGTAACTCAAGTGTGGCTATCCGGGAGGGCGCCTTCCTCGGTGTCCCCGCAGTGAATATCGGGACGCGCCAGGCTGGTCGGGAACGGGGCCGTAACATAGTAGACGTCGATTACCATAGAGATCAAATTGCCGATGCAATTCGTTACCAGCTACGCAATGGCCGGCCACTGGCGGACCCACTCTACGGAGATGGCCAAGCAGGAAAGCGCATCGCCGATCTCTTGGCAAGAGTCCCCCTGCAGATTGAAAAGCGACTTACTTACTAATACAAACGTCTTTAACCAAGTTACATGCGGATTCCGCCGAGGGGAAGGAGACTGAAGCCCAGGGACACCTGAATGTGCAGGTTCCGTCAGGCCCATACTGTGGGAGTAGCCACCCTCCGGTGACGAGGTGCTCGACCTCAAAGCAGAGGCCCAGTGCCCACGGCCTGAAGGCTTCTTTCCCGAGGAAGTGAAACGCTTCCTATTAACGTTCCATGAGGGTCTTAGGCATCATTCCGGCCCGCGGTGGATCCAAAGAGGTACCGCGCAAAAACATCCGCATGGTCGCAGGACGACCACTAATCGCTTACACTATAGAGGCAGCCAAGGGTAGCCGGCTGCTCACTGATTTCGTCACCTCAACCGAAGATCTTGAAATCGCCACTGTAGCTAAAGAGTTAGGTTCGCCGCTATTGATGCGCCCCAAAGAGTTGGCAGCAGACGACAGCCCCATGCTCACCGTGGTGCAGCATGCACTAACGGCTCTTGAATCCGATACCGTCCGCTTTGATTACGTGACATTACTTCAGCCAACCACGCCACAGCGGTTTTCAGAGGACATTGATGCAGCGTTAACATTGCTCATACAAACCGGGGCCGACTCCGTGGTCAGCGTATACCAAGTAAGCGACCATCACCCCGCACGTATGTACCGGCTCGTCAATGGGCGTCTGGTGCCCTACGACTCAGAACCGACCGACCGGCTCCGTCAGGGCTTACCTGCTGTGTATCACCGCAACGGAGCGATTTATGCCTGCCGTAGAGCACTGATCAAGGAAAAAGGCACCCTCGTTGGGCTAGACACCCGCCCTTATATTATGCCACGCGGACGCTCCATCAATATCGACGACGAGCTCGACTTGGTATTAGCCGATCTATTGCTCCGACGCCAACAGGGATCAGATCAGGCTCAGACCCGATGATTCGTATACTCAACGCAGAGCCGGACAATTATAATCCTGAGGCCAAGCAAATTTTGACCTCAATGGGCGAGCTGGTACAAAAGCATCTCTCCCAGGCTGAGCTAGAGCAGTGGATTTCCGGTTTTGATGTCTTAATTGTGAGGTTAGGATTAGAGGTCAATCGAGAAGTCATGGACTCAGGGGATCGCTTGCGTGCCATTGTGACACCTACGACTGGCCTGGATCATATCGATGTGGCCTACGCCCAGCGGCGGGCGATCTCGGTCTTGAGCCTGAAAGGTGAGACAGATTTTCTCCGTTCGATTCCTGCCACGGCTGAACATGCCTGGGCCCTCCTGCTGGCGTTAGTCCGCCGTATCCCACAAGCCTTTGCCTCAGTCTGCCAAGGAGAATGGAATCGGGACGCCTTTAAGGGTCATGACCTGTCCGGCAAACGACTCGGCGTAGTGGGACTGGGGCGCATCGGCGAGAAGGTCGCATGCTATGGCATCGCCTTTGGAATGAGTGTCGCGGCGTTTAGTCCACATCGCCATGAGTGGCCTCGTGACTTACAGCACTGTGCAACGCTTGAGGATCTGTTGCGTGGTTCAGATGTCTTGTCGCTTCATCTGCCGCTTGAAAGCGAGACACGGCATATGATCGGCGCGCGGGAACTGGCCACTCTACCCCCGCGGGCGGTCCTGATCAATACATCCCGCGGCGAGATACTGGATGAGGGAGCGCTCTTGAAGGCTTTGCGCCAAGGGCATCTGGCCGGCGCCGCGTTGGACGTGCTCGAAGGGGAACGAGACGGAGCTAGGCGCTTTCACCACCCGCTGCTGGCATATGCTGCCCAGCACAGCAACCTCCTTATCACTCCCCACATTGGCGGTGCTACTGTGGAATCCATGGCGCGTACCGAAATCTTCATGGCTCAGAAGCTACAGCGCTGGTACCAACAGCGGGCTCTGAAATCCTGATCAGCTTCGAATCCGCGGACATGATCAAGACCTTAGTGAAAAGACCTATCAAGCACTTATTAAAATCCCTTGGTTTGTATACGGAGAGACCTGCCGATCCGAATTGGCAAGCCGTCTTAGGGCTTTTAACGCGGGATTCTGCCCGCTGGAAGTCGGCCTGTGCTGCTGCCAAGAGCGGCCCAAGGGTTCTCATCGTGAACAGCGTGGGCACCGACCCAGGAGTCACTGTGGTCGAAATTATGCTGGCGTTGGCCTTGACGCTGCGGGGCGGCCAGGTACACATCCTCGTCTGTGACAAGGCGCTGCCAGCTTGCTTCGTATCCCAGATCGATTATGTAGACCTTGCAGAGTTCGTCAAGTTCGGTCCGTCGCGCTTACTCTGTAATAAATGTTTCCCTGCCGCGGATAGGATGTTTAAACCTCTTGGCCTCCCTACACATCATTACAGCGACTTGATCTCGGGTGAGGATCTGCAAAAGGCTCGTGATCTCTCGTCAGCTCTTCCGCTGACCGAAATAGCAAAATACCGCTTGGATGGTGTTGCAGTTGGGGAACAGGCACTTGCCGGCGCTTTGCGCTTCTATGCCCGGGGCAACCTGGACGGCGAGCCACAGGGGGAGGCCGTTTTGCGCCGCTATTTCAATGGGTCTTTGCTGACAACGTCCGCGATTGACCGTCTACTGAACACCTTGCCGTTCACATGCGTGTGCGCACTCGGGGGAATCTATGTCCCTCAAGGCTTGATCGGTGAGGTGGCACGGCAACAAAAAGTACGGGTTGTGAACTGGGACTTGACCTACCGAAAGCAGACGTTCGTCTTTAGTCACCATGATACTTACCATCACACCCTGTTGTCTGAACCCACGCTGTCCTGGGAAAATGTGACCTGGACGCCAGACATGGAGGCGGACATACTGGACTACCTCAAGAGCCGTTGGTATGGAACCCGTGACTGGATTCTTTATGTCGAAAGGCCAAAGGAGGACATACCTTCTATTGCGGCGGAGATAGGGGTAGATTTCTCCAAGCCCTGCATTGGCATGCTGACGAACGTCATGTGGGATGCACAAGTGTCGTATCGGGGAATTGCCTTCCCTAACATGCTCGAATGGGTTTTGCAGACGATTAGATATTTCGCTAATCGAACGGACCTGCAGCTCATTATTCGGGCGCATCCCGCCGAATTACGCGGCTTACACCTGTCGCGCCAGCCCATTATAGACGAAATCAGGCAGGCCTTTCCTGTGTTGCCCAAGAATGTGTTCCTCATTCCCCCGGATAGCTCGATCAGCACCTATGCCGCGATGTTGAAATGCGACGCCGTGCTCATCTACGCGACCAAGACCGGCGTTGAGTTAACCAGCATGGGTATACCTGTGATCGTCGCCGGCGAGGCGTGGATCCGCAACAAAGGGATAACTTTGGATGCTAGCTCTGCCGTAGAGTACTTCGCAATACTGGATCGCCTGCCGCTTAAGGAGCGGTTAAGTGAGGCCATCACCCAAAGGGCCCGGAAGTACGCTTATCATTTCTTCTTTCGCCGCATGATCCCTTTGACTTTTATGATTCCAAGGTCGGGCTGGCCCCCTTACGAGCTTGAACTTTCAAGTATCGATGACCTGCTGCCGGGGCGAAGCGTGAGTCTCGACGTGATCTGCAACGGCATCTTAAATGGTGAGGAGTTTATCTACCCGGCTGAGCTACACCTGGAAGCCCTTGGGCAGTGAATCCTACTTGTTGCCTTAAGGTCACATCATCATCGAAAAGGGTAGATCCCCCATTTCATAGAGGAGCGTTATGATGGTGAAAGAAGGGCATCCATCGTACTTAAAGCGAATCGCCACTGATTTTCTAAGAGATTTCGCCCAGCTCCTGGATCACGTAGATCTGGATGCCATCGAGCGGGTTGTCGAGCGTTTGAATGCGGCTCGTGACACTGGCGCCATGGTTTATGTGGCTGGCAATGGTGGCAGCGCCGCAACCGCTTCCCATTGGGTCAACGATTTGGGGAAAGCAACCAAGCGGTTAGGGAAAATGCCGATGCGCGCGATGAGCCTGAGTGATAACGTTTCGTGGTTGACAGCACTCGCCAACGACGAGGGATACGAAAAAGTCTTCTCTGGCCAACTAGAAAACTTTGCCCAACGGGGCGACGTCTTGGTGGTGATTTCGGCAAGCGGAAATTCACCGAACTTGGTCCGAGCAGTTGAAATGGCACGGAGGCGAGGCGTCACCACCATCGGTTTCTTAGGGTTTGATGGCGGAAATTTGAAAAATATGGTGGACGAATTTCTTTGGCTTCCAACTGAGAAGGGCGCCTACGGGCTAGTCGAGAGCGGCCATGCGCTACTTTGCCATATTTTGACAACGTGTTTAATGCAAAACCAACCCGTAACAGAAGTCAAGAGTACACAAGACGCAGCCGTTGGTTTTCACGGTAAGGTTCTTCTGAATGGAGAGTGAGACCCTTGGCTATCGCGGGAAAGTGGGTTCCGCCAAAACCCGGTCTGATTCTGATCATGGGCGTGGCTGGTTCTGGGAAGAGTACCCTGTCCCGAGAGATCCTGCGTTGTATCTGGGCCGTATACCTCGACAATAATCACATTGCAGATGCCTTTTTTCCTGATACGAGGAATGGCCCGGAGTATGCAAGGTTGCGACCAGGTTTTTACCGGGCGCTCTACACTATTACCGAAGAGAATTTGAAGCTGGGAACCTCAGTACTTCTGGATGTTCCACACGTCAAAGAGGTCCAGACACCTGAGTGGCGAGGATTCATAAAGCGACTTGCCATAAGAACGAAGGCGAAAATGGTCGCGATTAGGTGTCTCTGTTCTGATAAAGTCTTACATGCGCGTATTCGTTCAAGAGGCGCACAGAGAGACAGGTGGAAGCTAGAGAATTGGAAGGAATTCTTAGAAAAAGAGTCCGTAAAGGTTTCGATACCCTTTCCCCATTTGGATATAGATACAGAGAGGGATTTATCAAGCAACATCCACGCTGCCGTTCAATACATCCGAACCCAACTGGGACGACCTTCGAACTAGTGTCTCCTTCGGGGATGGTGGAAACCCCTCGCCTTGAGGCGAAGCACGGTGTCATTTCGAGGCGAAGCCGAGAAATCTTAGATCAAGGACAAGACCCTTCGCTTACGCTCAGGGTGACTCACTGATCATTGAGGGGAGAGCGGAAGGTTATCGTCGGCTTCTAGCCGAGGGAGGACCAACCTCCCAGCTTGAAGCTGGGAGTGAGTCAGTTTCATCTGAGGTAGGATACGCGCCACTGCTGTTATCCTTACAAGGTCCTACCTTAAGTCAAAATTGATTTACTCGGCACATGCTTTGGTTAACATATCCGGCACAAGACCCCCAAAAGCCGGACCGATCATTTGAAAAAGAGAAACACTTTCATGCAGAGGGATCAAACGGCTTCAATACAACGCCCCACCCAAGCGGTTATTCTGGCCGGGGGACGAGGAACACGGCTAGGTGAGTTAACCAAAATCCGACCTAAGCCAATGGTAGAAATTCATGGCATGCCATTTCTGGCTTACCAGATCGAGCAGCTTCGGGATCAAGGCTTCGAGAGAATCCTCTTGTTGCTCGGCTACATGGCAGGAGTTATCCAGGACTACTGCGGCGATGGCCGCCGCTGGGATGTCTGTATAGAGTACTCAGTCTCTGCGGTTGAGGACGAGAATGCACGCCGGCTAAAGCTCGCCGGTTCGCGCCTCGAACGCCATTTCCTCCTCCTCTACTGCGACAACTACTGGCCAATGCGAATAGAAAACATGTGGTCTCGATATGTCGCTGCCGGTGCCCCTGCCATGATCACTGTGTACACGAACAAGGACGGGTATACCCGAAATAGCGTCCGTGTTGATTCAGATGGTTACGTGGCAGTCTACGACAAGACCTGCGCGAGCCTTGGTCTGCAGGGTGTCGAGATCAGCTACGCACTGATGGACAAATCGGTGCTTGAACTCCTGCCAGAAGACAACGCGTCTGTGGAGGAGGCGTTATATCCCCGGCTCGCCAAGCGACGGCAGTTGCTGGCCTACGTGACGGACCACCGCTATTACAGCGTGGGCGCTGTGCACAGGTTGCCACTGACCGAGGCCTTTTTCGCGCGGCAGCCCACGGTGATCCTCGATCGTGATGGGGTGCTGAACAGGAGACCCCCACAGGCGCAGTATGTTCGGAACTGGACAGAATTTGAATGGCTTCCAGGGGCAAAAGAAGCGCTAGGGTTGTTCAATGCAGCAGGCTACCGGGTCATAGTGGTTTCTAATCAGGCGGGGATAGGGCGGGGTGTGGTGACGGAAGCCGACCTCTCCCAGATCCATGAGCTAATGCAGTCGGAGGCGGCCGAGGCAGGTGGCCACATCGGCGCGGTTTATTACTGTCCTCACGATTGGAGTAATGGCTGTGAGTGCCGCAAGCCCAAGCCCGGCCTGCTCTTTCGAGCGCAGCGAGACTTGAGTCTGGACTTAACCCGCGCGTTGTTTATCGGTGACGAGGAGCGGGATGCGCAGGCTGCGGAGGCCGCGGGGTGCCCCTTCGTCCTGGTATCGGAGAGGATCCCCTTGCTCGAAGTAGCCCGAAGGATGCTGACCCAGCCGACTCAGCTAGGAAAAGAATATGGAAAAGCGAGTAATGATAACCGGACATAGGGGCTACATCGGTTCAGTAATGACTCCGATGTTCTTGGAGGCCGGCTATAGTGTCGCCGGGTTAGACAGCGGTTATTATGACGAATGTACTCTCGTGCCTGACTCGGCCGAGGTGCCGAGCTTGCGAAAAGATATCCGTGATCTGAACGCACAGGACCTAAAAAACTTTCATGCCGTCATACATCTGGCGGCACTCAGCAATGATCCACTCGGCGACCTAGACTCCGGCTGGACAGAGGAAATTAATTTCCGAGCCTCGGTCCGGTTAGCAGAGCTGGCTAAGGCCGCCGGTGTGAGGAGATTTATCCTTTCTTCATCGTGCATCATGTACGGCATGTCGGAAGCGAATGTCGTCAGCGAAGATTCCCCGATCGATCCCAAGACTGAGTATGCCCGGTCGAAAATTAAAGCTGAAAGGGCGATTTCCCGATTAGCAAGCGATGAGTTTTCCCCGACATTTCTGCGTAACGGGACGGTTTATGGGATCTCGCCGCGGATGCGTTTCGACACGGTTTTTAACAACTTGATCGGGTCCGCTGTCGCCACGGGAAAGATAATAATTTACAGCAACGGGAAACCTTGGCGTCCGGTGGTTCATGTCCAGGACCTTTCACGTGCTTTTCTTAAAGTGCTTGAGGCGCCGCTCGATGATGTGCATAATGAGGCGTTCAACAATGGGGTCGACCATCTGAATCATCAGATTATTGAGCTCGGTGAAGTTGCCGTTCGCACCGTTCCGGGTTGCAAGCTGGAGGTCCTTGCCCAACCCAGTGTCGACCAGCGAACCTACAAGACCGATTTCCGTAAGTTTGCTCGTGTCTTTCCAGATTTCGATTTCAGGTGGACGATTGAAGAGGGTGCCAAGGAATTGCATGACGCGCTCAAGGCAATCGGCTTAACAAACCAAGACTTCGTCGATCGGCGGTTTACCCGCCTGAAGTGGCTCAGCTACTTGTTGGACACAGGAAAGTTGGACAACACCCTGCGTTGGCGAGTCAGAGAGTGTGGAGTGGGCTCATGATTGTTGGCGTCGAGGTTATCCCGCTCACACAAATCATCGATGAGCGGGGCAAAATAATGCATATGCTTAAGGCGACTGATCCGCACTTTCGAGGGTTCGGGGAGATCTATTTCTCGTGCGCCTGGCCAGGCACGATAAAGGCCTGGCATATCCACCAGACCATGACCGTCAATAATGCAGTCATTGTCGGACGAGCCAAGCTGGTGGCCTATGACCTGAGAGAAGGTTCGGCTACCAAGGGTAAATTACAGGAGATCTTCATCGGCGAAGATAACTATTGCCTTGTGCAAATTCCGCCCGGGATTGCCAACGGGTATAAAGCGTATGGTGACAAGCCGGTAATCATGGCGAATTGTGCCACTGAACCGCACGATCCTAAAGAAATGTTGCGCCTCGACCCGTTCACCGCGCAGATTCCGTACGATTGGGGGCTTAAACATGGCTAGCTATATGAGAAAATCGACTCCAAGTTTGGTTGTTACCCGCACGCCTCTGCGGGTGAGCTTTGCCGGTGGGGGCACAGACCTGGCGGTCTTCTATGAACGCGACTACGGGGCGGTATTGAGCACGGCCGTGGAAAAATACATTTACGTAACAGTCAAGCGGCACGGGGAGGTTTTCAATGAACGCATCCGGTTAAACTATTCCAAGAGCGAGCAGGTACAGGACATCGATGAGATCGAGAACAACATTGCCCGGGAGTGTCTGCGCTTTTTAGAAATCGAGCCGCCCATCTACATCAGCACAGTGGGCGATTTGCCCGCCTCCACAGGCTTGGGAGGGTCGAGTAGTTATGCGGTGGGGTTGCTGAACGCGCTGCATGCTTATAGGGGAGAGCGCGTTTCTGCGGGTCAATTGGCGGAAGAGGCCTCCCACATTGAAATTGACGTCCTTAAGCAGCCCATCGGCAAACAAGATCAATACGCTGCAGCCTTTGGGGGGTTGAACTTGTTTTGTTTTAAGCCTGGAGGTGGAGTTACGGTCGAGCCTCAGCGCCTAGCAAATGGGATACTCTTGGATTTATTTCACCAGATCATGATGTTCTGGACGGGGCATCAGCGGGATACGAGATCGGTGCTGACAGAGCAAAAAGCGAATACGACGCAAAAAATGGAGTCCCTGATCAAGATCCGCGAGCATGCCCACCAGCTACAACGGCTGCTCAGCAACGGCTCCTGCGATCTGCGCGCTTTTGGAGGCATCCTGGATGAGAGCTGGCAGCTAAAGCGCCAGCTCGCCAGTACTATCACGACCGACCAGATCGATACCTGGTATCGCCGCGCGCGAGACGCCGGTGCATTGGGGGGGAAGCTGTGCGGCGCTGGGGGAGGCGGTTTCTTACTCTTTGTCGTGCCGCTGACATGTCAGGATGCTGTGAGGAGGGCATTGCCTAGCTTGAAAGAGGTTCCTATGCGGCCTGAGGCACACGGCTCTCAGATCCTGATCGTTGAGTGATGATGATGGCTCGAAATGGTGGCAGCGAGAGTGCAAGCGTATCCGTGGCCTGCATCGTGTGCGGCAAAGAGAGTGTGGAACAGTTTTTGGACCTTGGCCAGACCGCGCTTGCCAATAAATTCTTAACCCGGAAGGAGCTAGCGGCGCCAGAGCCCACGTATCCATTAAGGGTAGGGTTCTGCCAGACATGCGGACATGTCCAGTTGACCGAGAGAGTAGCTCCGCGTGCCATATTTGAACATTATCTCTACATCTCCTCGGCCTCGGATACGCTCAAGGACCACTTGTATGATTTAAGCGATATCATCGTTAAGCGCTATCAGCTTGGAGCAGATGATCTGGTTATTGATATCGGATGCAATGACGGGACGCTACTGGACGGATTTCATAGGCACGGAGTGAAAACGCTCGGAGTAGACCCAGCATTTAACCTAGCCGCGTTGGCGCAAAAAAATGGTATCGATCGGTATGTCGGTTTTTTCAATTCCAAGAGCGCCGCGGAAATTATCGACAGATGGGGCAAAGCGTCTATCATTACCGCAACTAACACTTTCCCGCATATTCCGGAATTGCCAGATTTCGTGAACGGCATCAAAATGGTTCTCGCTCCTCATGGAGTAGTGGTTCTTGAAATGCATTACCTAGTTGATCTGCTGGAGCGAATGGCATTTGACACCATCTATCACGAGCACGTGTCATATTGGGCGTTGGCCCCAATGGCGCATCTTTTTGCACAGCAGGGGATGGAGATCGTAAACGCAGAACGTTTGCCGTTACATCACGGGCAGTTGCGGGTCTTCGTGCAACGGAGTGGCGTGGGTCGTGTACAGAGCAGTGTGGCAGAGTTGCTGTCGAGGGAACAGGCTCTGGAAATCGATCAGTTGTCGACCTATCGACGCTTTGCCCAGCGGACACAACACCTCAAACGGGATCTGCACCTCAAGTTGACCAAGCTCAGAGCGGAGGGCAAACGGGTGGCGGGATATGGCGCGCCCGCTAAAGGAAATACATTGCTAAGTTTCTTAGAAATTGGCCCGGGGACAATAGAGTACATTGCCGACCGCAGTCCGCTCAAACAAGGGCTCTATACGCCCGGGTTGCATATTCCAATTGTGCCGCCCGAGCGCTTGTTGGCGGACCAACCGGACTATGTATTACTGTTGGCCTGGAACTTTGTCGACGAAATTCTCGAGCAGCAGGCAGAGTACAGAAGAGGCGGCGGGAAGTTTATCATTCCGGTTCCAGAGGTGGCAATCATTCCTTGATTTGGATCATGAGACCGCGTATCAAGCGCCTGTGCAAAGCACTTTTGCTTCGACTAGGATATGAGATTCATCCTGTTTGCAAGACTCAGCCAAACATCGATTTCACCGCCGCATTGACTGTGAAGGAATCCGAGTACTATACGCAATGGGTCGCCCCATGTCCGCTTTTCTCTCCCTGGGTTGGACATCCAGATTTTAAGGCAATATACGACGGTGTGGCGCCATACACGATAGTTTCTCCCGACCGATGTTACATGCTGGTGAGCCTCGCTCGTTATGCGGTTCATTTAAAAGGAGACTTCGCTGAGTGCGGAGTGTACAAAGGCGGGACCGCACTGCTGCTGGCTCGCGTTCTAAAAGGTAGAAAGAAGATGTTGTACCTTTTTGACAGCTTTAGAGGCCTACCCAAAGTGAATCGGGAAAAGGATCCATGGTTTCAAGAGGGGTGGTTTTCACAAGACTCCGTTGCGTCTGTCAAACAGGTCTTAAGCGACTTCTTGAATATCACCGATATCCGGGAAGGCTGGATTCCCGGGACCTTCGCCGGCCTCGAGAATAGATTTTACGCTTTTGTTCATTTGGATGTGGATCTCTATCGGTCTACACTGGATTGTTGCGAATACTTTTATCCGCGTCTGGTATCTGGGGGAGTATTACTTTTTGATGAGTACGGGTTTGCGGCAGCTCGCGGAGAGAAGGACGCCGTAGACGAGTTTTTTGCCGGTAAACCAGAATCGCCTATAGTGTTACCGACTGGGCAGGCAATCATATTAAAAGTGTCCCCAAGCGATGCTGCGACTGATTTTTTTTCCCTCTGATGCCAAGACGCACCCTTCAAA
>JBOHVJ010000552.1:0-9519 GCA_050735075.1 Binatia bacterium | reverse complement strand
GACTTTCTGCATCTTACCAATGCGTCGAAAACGATAAATTTTGTCATATTGTGTGCAAATGCGTACAATTCAGAGGCGTGATCAAATTTGAGAGTTTGGTATTGGGGGGTCTGGCCACAGTCTTGTCCAAGATGGAATTCTCTTTTTGCTTCTCCCCATGAGACTGTGTCGCAATTAGCCGAACGGCTAAGTCTTTGAATTTCGGAGTGTCACCATCCGTTCGTGGTGAGCCTGTCGAACCATGAACGGAATTGCGACACAGTCTCCGAGGGGGGGAGGAGATATAAAGACAACGGGGAGGACATAACGGGATCAGGAAACCCTTAAGACGAAAAGACAACATGCCCTGGAGGTGTTGGGAAAGTACATGGGTCGGAGAGGTGGTGCGCCGGAGATGCATTACGAATTTGTCACCAAATACCTTGACAACATTCCGCGCGTTGAGCCGGCAGCTATTGATACGATTTTGGAAATGGTGGGCCATGCTGGGCCCACGCGGATAAGACTGTTTGACAACAGCATCATAGATAAGCTCGGCCAAGAGGGTTTTATCGACGCACTCTACAAAGGGGGGCGGTCATGACCGAGGCCGGTTGGAGAGAGTGTTTGGGCGAGTTGGTGCGCGACTATATTCGCTCTCCTGAGTTGGAACACTATTTTTCTGTAGAAATGACCAAACCCAGAGCAGCTATCATGGTGACCCAACAGAGTCTTTATGTCCGGCACCGACGAGATTGTTGGGCCTATGTCTCCGGCAACTGTCCGGTGCTCGCGGTCAAGCAGAAGATCCTACAGCATGAGTATGACGAGATCATCCGGGACGAGTATTCGGAGTATGGCCACTTGGAGCTTATCATCAGGCAGGGAAAGTCGGTAGGTCTAGAGCCGGAGGAGATCATCAATGCGGAACCGTTGCCCATGACACGCGCTACCCTCTATGCGTGGGGCTGGATCACCAGAGAGAAGAGTTGGATCGAGGGGCTTGCTGCAATGACAGTGACGGAGTGGTGCAACGACGACCGTCTTTTGGCTGATCTAGGAGGAGGGCAATCGACCCGGATGGCGAAGCGCTGGATGGAGGATATGGGATTTACCTGGAAGGATATACCGAATCTTCAGGCCCATAGCAAAGCGGATGAAAAACACAGCGACATGTTTTTGCCTTTTCTAAGGGAGTTCGGAACCGGTGAGAAGGAGAGGCTGGCAGTCCGCGCTGCCAGGGAATCGTTGGATCTGAACGCGATGTTTCGGAAAGGGATAGCGGTGGCCCAGGAAATGCTGCCGCTGTGACGATAGTTATTTGTTAGTTGCTATTGGTCCAAAATCGTGGTGAGAGGATTTTAACCACGAAGGACACGAAGGTCTCGAAGGAAGACAACACGACTTGCGCGAAGGCGCAAAGAGCGCCAAGTTCGGAGAAACAGGGAAAAAGATTTTCCTTGCGGTCTTGGCGTCTTGGCGCGAGGAAAAAATGGAACGTACGACTCAGCATAAAAATGTTAGAGATAAATTCGCAGATCCAGTGTGTAAGCGTCTAAAAATCGAAAATGAGATAAAGGAGGTTGTTTATGAGTTGCTGGCCAAAAGTACGCGCTGAGATTGATGAAATCTTGAACCGCCACTTTGAAACGCCGGAATATAGGAGGCTATTCGCCGTGCGCCTTACGCAAGCCCGGCAGAGGATTCTGGATCTCCACTATCCACACTACATCAAGAGCCGTCGGGATTGCTGGGCAGCGGCACAGGTCAAAGCGCCGCTCGATGTCAAGCGGGTTATCTGGGAGCACGAAAAGGAAGAGCTAATCTTTGACGAGCGTCTTGGCTCGGCCCACCTAACAGACAACGACATGGCCCAGGCGACCGACGAAGGTAACCTGCTTCCAGGGGCGCGCACCGCTATTTTTGCTTGGCTTTATCTGTGCACCACGAGGCCGTGGATCGAGAGCCTGATGGCCAACCATATTACGGAACGGAAAAACAACCCGGCTATCGTCAAGGGCGGCGGATTTACTCAGCGGATGGCTATGAAGAAGGTTGCAGATCTGGGTGGAACGGTTGAGAACCTGGATCCGAATACTCGGGTACATATGGTAGCTGATATCGATCATTCCAATATGTTCGAGCCTGTTTTTGAGCGGTATTTGGGAGAAGAGAAGGCAGCCCAAGCAGTCGTCATAGCCGCTAAGGACAGCCTCGCGATCGACCGGGCCTATCGTTCGGCGCTCGCCACTGCGATGATGGAGATTTCGGAGTCTGCGTAATGGAAGAAGGTGGCAAAAGACAGGCATTAGGAATCAAAGAAAGGGAGGTATTCTGGTCATGACATTAGACGAAGCAAGAAAGATTGTCGATGCAGGATTGGCGAAGGCAAAAGGGATGGGAGTTAAGATTTCCATCGTGGTTGTGAATGAGGAAGGGCACATTATCTCGCTTGCGCGAATGGACGGTACCGGGTTTCTCACTCCAGATATCGCCGTGGGAAAGGCAATTGCTGCAGCGGCCTTTAAACGCAGTTCGGCCGAGATTCAAAAATCCGCAGAGACACGGACGGCCTTCTTTGCTGGGATCTCTACGCTAGCCCATGGCCGGTTTCTCGCAGGCATGGGTGGCCTGCCGATCCTAAGAGGGCAAGAGGTTCTTGGAGCGGTTGGAGTGAGCGGGGCAAAGCCTGAGGAGGACCAGGAAATTGCCCAGGTTGGTTTGAACGCGCTCTAACAGATCTCCGGGGGGGCACCTTAATAGAGACGACCGATGACCGGAGACGGCTGACGGTCTTCGGTCTGCGGTCTTCCGTCAGCTATCTGCCACGCCATAAAAGCGTGCGCAGTTATCCCATAGAATCTTGCGCCGGCTTTCTGTGGGCATCTCCTGGCGGAAAAACTCTTCCGTTGAATGGGGAAAGTCGGAGTCACTGTGGGGATAATCGGTAGAGAAGACGAGATTATCATCGCCCATCAATTGGATGACGGCTCCGATCTCCCGCTCGTCTCCTTCACATCCTATGACACACTGCCGCTTAAAATATTCACTCGGTTTCATGGTCAGCATAGGCGCGTCTGACGCGCCTAATTGTTGCCAGTGGCGATCCAGACGGCTGAGCCAAGAGGGGGCCCATCCACAATTGCACTCCAGGAAGCCGACCTTGAGCTTTGGGAAGCGCTCCAAAACGCCGCCGATAATTATATCTACCATCGTGACCATTTGACCCGTGACATGAGTGCACACGTGTCGCATGAGTCGGTTAGCAATTCCAAATCGTTCCAGATGCGGGTAATGTCCCGAATTCGTGCATTCATGAAAGCCAACCGGCGCCCCCAGATCCTCTAATTCTGCCCAAAGCGCCTCCCAGTAGAGGCTGAACCAGGTTTGGCCTGGTAGAGGTGTAGCGCGCAGGAAGATGGTCGCGAAGCCTAGTTCTGTCACGGCCCTGCGCGCCTCACGCACGGCGAGAGAGACATCATGGGGTGGGACAAGTGCCGCCCCTAGCAGTCGCTTGGGATTCTCTTTACAGAAATCGTACAGCCAGTTGTTGTAAGCACGGCATATCGCGTCAGCCAAGAGAGGATCCATATCAGGCATGGTCATGATGTGCAGCGCCGCAGTTGGAAACAGCACTGCCACATCGATCCCTTCTATTTCCATCGCTTCAAGTTGCGATTTGGCATTAAAGCCTTGGGCTCTAGCAAAAGCCGTTTCATCTTGTCGTACATTGCTGCGTCGCCTTCCTATCATCCGGACATCAGGGGCCAGGGTCGGGCTTTTCTCGCGGGGCTCCTTGCCGTTGATGAGCATAAGATTCAAGGCGCCGCGGCTGGGCACCCTTACCATGCGCGGTGCGTGAGGCTTGAAGGGGGCGTCTATGTACTTCTCCCAGAGGTCCATGGGCTCCATGATATGCATATCGGAGTCCATTATCTTAAATCCGTGCTTCATTGGATCTCTCCTTGGCCGAATACGAATGACAGAAGACCGAAGACGGGGGACCGGTCGGTCTGCCTTTTGTGACGGTTCCCGAATACATCGCTTCACGCTTGCAGTCAATCCCTTCAGCAGTTGACAGTGATTCCCCACGATGGTAGGCGGTTTTTGCAAAAGCCGACAAGGAGGAGACATGTTAATCAGCGAGGAGGAGCTAGAGCGGCTTCACAAACGTTTTCCCTATCCCAGGTTCTCTAAGGCCGAGTACGAACGCAGGTACACGAACATTAGAAATATGATGCGAGAGCAGGGGCTTGATTGCTTACTGATCATTGGGGGTTCGGCTGCCTACGGACGGCTCTGGTTCAACATTCGGTATGTAACCAACATGATGGGAAAGGCCGAGATGGCCAATTATTGTTTCTTCCCCAAAGATGGAGATCCCTGTTTGATTGTGCGGCCTGGGCATTCGCTGGCTAGTGGGATGTTGGCGCGGACAGCGGTACGGGACGTGATTATTGGGGAGCCGAATGTTTTGACGGCCATTGTCAAAACCATCCAAGAGAGAGGTTATGCCGATGGTCGGATCGGGATCGTGGAGTATGATCCTTACACTTCTATTCCTAAGAATCATTGGGATTTTTTTGTTGCCAAGCTGCCGAGGGCGGAGTTTGTCTTCGTCACCAAGGAATTTATCGCGGTTCGTTTGATCAAGAGCGAAGAAGAGATCCAGGCGCTGGAGAGGTCGGCGGATCTGGGGGACATCGGTATTCAGGCTTTGGCGCGGAAGCTCAGGCCTGGAATGACTGAAGGGGAGGCCTTCGCCATCGTACATGAGGCTGTACTCAGTAAGGGCGGGGAGATGGGAATGATTCAGCTTGGCTCTGCTCCCATGCTAGATCCAGATATTAACGATCAGAGGCCGAGGCCGGTGGAGCGAGTGATCGGGGAGAGGGACATCATTAACAATGAGCTTGGGGTCTTTTACAACGGTTATGAAGCGCAGACTGGAAAGCCTGTCGTCACAGGCCTTCCAACGCCAGAATTCCAAGAGATGTTCGATATTGCCCTTGAGGGATACAAGCGCGTAGCCGCGACCCTCTATCCGGGAAAGAGTAGCGCCGATTCTGTGGCGGCGGCGAAATTCATTCACGAGACTGGGTATGATGTTTACGGCGGCTATCTTCAGGGGATGCTGGGCGCGAACCCACGGCACGAGCCACAGATCGGCCCTGATCGGTCTACCAGCGCCGAGGATCGGTTCTTATACGGCAGCAAAGGGTGGCTGGACTATGAACCGGGTATGGTCTTCACCCTTCAGATGCATATCATCGACAAAAAGAAAACGAGGGGACTCTTTCTAGCGGATACCTTTGCGATCACAGCCTCAGGACCCAAGTGTTTAAACAAGTTTCCACCCCAGCTCGTCCGAATATGACTTTCATCTTTGGGGGTCGGCTCCAGGATATTCGTCCTAACAGGCCGGGCCATGACAAGGAGGTATCCTTCACGCATTCACAGACCGTTGAAAAACTCACAGTACCAGTCATTCTGAGGGGCCGCAGGCGACGAAGAATCCCATAACCCATTGTTTTTCTTCGAGTGAGATTCTTCACGGAGTTTACCCTGAGATTCTTCGCTTCGCTCAGAATGACATCGAAGGGTTCAGAGTGACAACCGAAGGGCTCAAAATGACCATATGGAAAAGGTTTTTCAACAGTCTGTCTGTGATTCCGCTGAAAAACGGCCCGCTCATGCTTCGAGAGCCTCAGCATGAACGGAAAATCGTCAATGCTATCAATGTAATTACCGTTCGCCCTGAGCGTTGTCGAAGGGCGGACGAAGGTTTTTCAACACCCTGTTCATGCCTGAACCCCTTGTCTGGTGTGACACCTTTGTCTCTTGATGTTCCAGTCCAATCTAACTTGCAGTATGTGCGATCTGAATATTAGGCATGTCAGGGTCAGTATACTTGCTTGATGTTCATGACTTCTGTATGGTCTATGTGATTAAGGATTTGCAGTTGAAGCCATGAAGATCAGCGGGATCAAAGGTTTTGCCGATATTCTTCCGGGTGAGGTCGAGACCTGGCAGTTTGTTGAGGAAAGGGCGCGTGAGATTTTTGCTCGGTATAATTTTTCCGAAGTCCGCATCCCCATCCTGGAGAAGACGGAGCTTTTCAGTCGCTCCCTGGGGGAGACGACGGATATTGTGGAAAAGGAGATGTACACCTTTGCGGACCAAGACGCGAAGGGCTCGTTGCTGACGCTCAGGCCGGAGGGAACGGCCGGAGTGGTCCGGGCCTATATCGAGGCCGAACTGTATCAAATTGAGCCGGTGCGAAAGTTATTTTATCTCGGCCCCATGTTTCGCCGGGAGCGGCCTCAAAGGGGAAGGCTGCGGCAGTTCTACCAAATCGGCGCAGAGGTGTTGGGGCGGGGAGACCCTTTTGTGGATGCGGAGATTCTCTTGCTCCTGAGCGATTTCTTCTCGGCGGTCGGCCTGGATGATTTGACCCTTGAGCTGAATTCTCTTGGATGTGTGCAGTGTCGGCCTCGCTATCGACAGGATCTCTTAGCATTTCTAAGAGAGAGGGAAAAGAAACTGTGCGCAAACTGTCAACGCCGTATGGAGCGGAACCCCTTGCGCGCTCTGGATTGTAAGGAGGAGGTCTGTCTCAAGGTTACAAGTGAGGCGCCATCGATTCTTGGCTATCTCTGTAAGGCCTGTCAGGATCACTTTGGGACCGTGGAGCAGTTGCTGCGTGAAACCAATCTGAATTACCGACTCAACCCCCGCATGGTGCGCGGCTTGGACTACTACTGTCGCACCACTTTCGAGTGGACCAGTGCCCGACTGGGATCGCAGAATACCGTGGCTGCCGGAGGACGTTACGATGGTCTCGTGGAGGACTTGGGTGGTCCTCCCACGCCTGGAGTTGGTTTTGCCATGGGAATGGAGAGGCTGGTGCTCTTGTTGGGGATGAAAGAAGCCATTAAGAGCCCTCGTCCTGGCCTCTATCTGGTTTGGGTGGGGAAGGAGGCGCGGGCATGGGCCTTTCCTGTTGTTCATAGATTGCGTCGCCAAGGGGTGACCGTGGAGATGGAGGGAGAAGAGAAGGGTCTGAAAAGTCAGATGAGGCGGGCCGATAAGCTCGGGGCCCTCCTAGTTTTGATTGTTGGAGAAGAGGAACTGAAAAGTGGCAAGGGAATTCTCCGCAACATGGATAGCAAGGAGCAGTCTGAGGTGAGGCTGGATCGGATCGAGATAGAGCTATCGAAGCGTCTAGGTTCCTAGAATGCGGTAAGAAAAAGTCAATCGTCAATGGTCAATCGGTCGACTAATGCAAACGATATAAGTCGGGTTACATTTTCTCGGGGAAGGGAGCCTTCAGGCCGTGGGCAATAGGTCAGAACCTTGAGGGCCGCCGCCCCGGGACAATATGGAAAGAGTTTTCACAGATCATCTCGGCGATTGGAAGAGAAGTTGTTACTGTGGAGATCCCCGCGTCGGCTTCGTGGGTCAAGAGCTGATCCTAGCCGGTTGGGCCCAGCGCCGCCGCGACCACGGGGGTTTGATCTTTGTTGACCTGAGGGATCGCAGTGGAATCATCCAGATTGTTTTTAACCCTGAGGTGAGCCAGTCCGCTCATGAAAGGGCGAAGCAGATTCGCTCAGAGGACGTCATAGCGGTACGAGGTTTATTGGCGCGACGCCCACCCGAGACCATCAACTCTCAGATGCCCACAGGGGAGATAGAGCTGTTAGCTTATGAGCTGAAGCTTCTCAGCGCCTCGCAGGTCCCTCCTTTTGTTATAGAGGATGAGTCCGACGCCAGTGAGAATACCCGTCTCAAATATCGTTATCTCGATCTACGCCGCCCGCAGAGTCTGTCTCATCTTCTGCTACGCTATCGGATGGAAAAAAAGATCCGAGATTACCTGGACAGTCTAGGCTTCGTTGAGGTTGAAACCCCATTGTTGACCAAGAGCACTCCCGAGGGGGCCAGGGACTATCTTGTCCCCAGTCGTATCTACGCGGGCAAATTTTATGCGCTTCCTCAATCGCCGCAGCTTTTCAAGCAGATTCTTATGGTGGGAGGTCTCGACCGGTATTTTCAAATCGTGCGCTGCTTCCGGGACGAAGACCTGAGGGCAGATCGCCAGCCAGAATTCACGCAGCTAGACGTGGAGATGTCCTTTGTTCAGCGAGAAGATATCTTCCGTGTGGTTGAGGGGATGATGAGCCTGCTCTTTAAAGAGCTTAAAGGCATCGACCTCACCGCCCCTTTTCCGCGCCTGTCCTGGGCAGAAGCGGTATCCCGTTACGGGACAGATAAACCAGACCTCCGTTTTGAACTTGAGCTAAAAGATTTTTCTTCTAGTTTCCGAAAGTCCCAAGTCAAGGTTTTTTCCACAGCAATTGAGAGAGGAGGTTTGGTGAAGGGGATCAGCGTGCCGGGCGCGGCAAACCTTTCCCGTAAGGAGCTAGACGAACTCACGGCCTTCGTTGGCGATTACGGCGCCAAAGGCTTGGCATGGATCAAGGTCACCGAGGGGGAGTGGCAGTCTCCGATCGCTAAATTTCTCTCCGACGCGGAGCGCGACGAAATTCGCAAGATCACAAGCGCTAAAAGTGGGGATCTCATTTTTTTCCTGGCTGACGAAGCGAAAGTAGTTCATGAAGCCTTAGCCAACCTCCGCCTCCGTCTGGGGGAAAAATTGGGGCTGGTCCCGCAGGAAGGGTTTTCACTGTGCTGGGTTGTCGATTTCCCTCTTTTCGAATACGACACAGACGGGAAGCGTTGCGTTTCCGTCCATCATCCCTTCACAGCGCCGATGGATGAGGATCTCCCTCTTTTAGCCAAAGAACCGCTAAAGGTCCGGTCCAAGGCCTACGATTTGGTTTTGAACGGAGTGGAGATAGGGGGAGGGAGCATCCGTATCCATCAGGTTGATTTGCAGAGGCAGATCCTGGGGCTCTTAGGCATTGGTGCGGAGGAGGCAGAAGCGAAATTCGGGTTTTTCCTGGAGGCGCTTAGTTTTGGCGCGCCCCCGCACGGGGGCGTCGCCTTCGGTATCGACCGCATGGCGATGATCTTGAGCGGTGCGCGGTCGATTCGTGATGTGATTGCATTTCCGAAAAGTCAAAGGGCGGTATGCCTCCTTACCGATGCCCCGTCACCTGTAGATCCCAAGCAGCTCAGGGAATTGGGCATCAAGACAGTATTAGATGACTGAGAGTCGGTTTTCCTCGGGGAAAGAGTCTTCCGGCCGCGGCCAATAAATGGTCCAATTCGTTCAAATAGTTCAACCGCTTCGCTCCCCTCGGCCCCGAGACTGTGTCGCAATTGGCCGTCCGCCCTTCGAGAGCCTCAGGACGAACGGCTAAGTCTTTGAATTTCGGGGTGTCACCATCCGTTCGTGGTGAGCCTGTCGAACCATGAACGGAATTGCGACACAGTCACCCCAGAAAGAGATTATCTGTCTCAGATGGTGTGGACTAGAGCACTGCCTGTCGCGGCAACGTCAATATGTCAGGTTAACAGCAACGTAAAAATGTCAGGGTGACAGTTCATAGAGATTTGTTGTGGTAGTGGTTT
>JBOHVJ010000551.1:0-1713 GCA_050735075.1 Binatia bacterium | reverse complement strand
GGCCGAGTTCGTTGCTGATAAGGCGGGAATCTTCCGCGTCTGGTGCCACCTCCACCTTCCCCACGTCGCGACGCAGCTAATCGTTCTCGAGTAGTACATAACTCTTGCCTCTTAGCCGCCAAGGTAGAGACGTTTGACCTCGGGGTCGTTGAGAAGAGATTGGCCGGTTCCCTCGAAGCGGTTACGGCCGAGCTCGAGAACATAGCCGCGATCGGCCACGGAAAGGGCCTTGGAGGCATTTTGTTCCACCACTACCATCGTATAGCCAATTTGTTTCATTTCGATGAGCTTCTCGAAGATCAGCGTGACAAACTTTGGAGAGAGGCCAAGCGAGGGTTCGTCCAAGAGGATCAACTTCGGTGTGGTCATCAATGAGCGGCCAATGGCGAGCATTTGCTGCTCGCCGCCGGACATGGTGCCGGCCTTCTGCTGTCTCCGCTCGGCCAGGATCGGGAACATAGCGTAGACGCGCTCGAGAGACTCCCTTATCCGGAGGTCATCGATCTCAATGTAGGCTCCCATCTCCAGGTTCTCGAGCACTGTCATTTGAGGAAACACGATCCGTCCCTGGGGTACATAGGCAAGGCCAAGGCGGAGAACCTGGTATGGAAGGAGTCCGGTGATGTCCCGGCCATCGAAGTAGACCCGGCCAGACACCGGTTGTAACAGCCCGACGATTGTTTTGAAGGCGGTAGATTTACCGGCCCCGTTTGGACCTATGATGCTCACCAGCTCTCGGGGCTTTATCTCCAGACTAACCCCATGGAGGATCTCCAGCTTGCCGTAGCTGGCGTGGATTCCGTCCGCCTTCAGCAGAAAGCCATCAACGGCCAAAATACGCCTCGATCACGCGCTCGTCTGATTGAATTAAGCCTGGGGGACCCTCGGCAATCTTCTCCCCATAATTAAGGACAAAGATCTTCTCCGAGAGATCCATGACTACCTTCATGTCATGCTCCACAATGAATACTGTCTTTCCCTGGACGCGAAGGTTCCGAATCGCCTCTAGGAGTTCGTTCAGCAGGGTGCGGTTGACCCCCGCAGCCGGCTCATCGAGCAAGATCAGATCGGGGTCCGTCATCAATATCCGGGCGAACTCCAGGAGTTTTTGCTGCCCGTAGGAAAGGTTCCCTGCATACTCGTTCTGCAGCCGGTCGAGCGTGACGAAGCGGAGCAGGTCTTGGGCGCGGCGGTGGGCCGCCTCGAAGGGCTCCCATGTGACTACCAAGAGATTCTCCAACGCGGTGAGCTCGGGGAACACCCGGATGATCTGGAAGGTGCGCCCGATACCGCAGCGAGCCACCTGATGGGGTTTGAGCCCGTCGATACGCTCCCCCTTGTAGCGGATCTCCCCATCGTCGCGCGGCTCCAGTCCGGTGATACAGTTAAATAGTGTGGTTTTGCCCGAACCGTTGGGTCCAATGAGGCCATAGATCTTCCCAGGGGTGAGCTTAAGAGAGCAGCGGTTGACAGCGGTCACGCCGCCGAAGCTCTTCGTTACTTCTTGTATCTCGAGGATGGAATTCGCCATCATCAAATGGTCCGTGGAAGGTGGTAGCGTTGCTGGAGAACCCCTAGGATTCCGCGAGGCATCAGGAGCACCACGAAGATGATGATGGCGCCGAAAAGGATTTGGTGGAGGTAGAGAAACCGTGCCCAGACGAGTTCTTGAAAGACGAAGAGCGTTACCGCGCCCAGGACCGGTCCCCAGAC
>JBOHVJ010000550.1:0-12971 GCA_050735075.1 Binatia bacterium | reverse complement strand
GCATTGTGGTGGGCAGCGGCTCTGGCGAGAATTTTCGCCCGTGGCTGCGCATGGCTACCGGCTCTCCCATCTTGGCCTACGCTGTAGTCCGTGGTGAGTTGGAGATGGCAATGGTGAACCCTTCCGGCTTCCTCACGCAAGCGTATCGTGGCACTGGGCTATTCTCAGAGCCTCTCCCAGTGCGAGTCGTAGCCAACTACCCTTCTTGGGACCGATTTGTCTACGTGCTCCACCCTCGCACCGGTCTAACTTCTCTGAGCCAGATCAAGGAGCGGCGTTATCCTCTCCGGCTCTCCATCCGTGAGGATCCCACTCACTCGACACGCGCGCTTGTGGACCAGACGTTGGCCGCCTATGGTTTCAACCTGGCCGATATCGAGTCGTGGGGCGGCAGTCTCCAACTGAATGGGCCCCCTGGGGACAAACGGAGGCTTGATGCACTGCACGCTGGAACGATCGACGCGATCTTCGACGAGGGTCTCGTACATTGGTTCGACGAGGCGCTCGCTGCTGGGATGCAGCCGATTACGTTGGAGGAGTCCGTATTGCAGCGGTTGCAGGCGATTGGCTGGCGGCGGGTTGTGATTCCTGCAGGACGCTTTACGCACCTAAAATCCGACCATGTCTGTCTCGATTATAGCGGCTGGCCGCTCTACACGCGTGCTTCTTTGCCGGAGGAAGATGCTTACAAGGTATGCACAGCCTTGCAGGCTCGCGAGCCAGAGATCTTTTGGGAATCATCCTTTACAGGAATCGGCCAGCTCGGACAGGATACCGAAGCTACTCCAATGGATGTGCCACTGCACCCAGGCGCAGCCCAGTGGTATCGGGAGCACGGGTTCAAGGTCTGATCACATCCCCCATGAAATTGGTATTGACTCTGTTGCCAGTCTAGAGTGATCCGATGTCTCTTTGTAGGTGTGTGACAGGCCTTCCGTGAGATTCAGCGTGGGGAGTTAGCGACCACGGTGCCAGGCTCAAGATGCGGAACAGGATCGACCGGCTTTCCGTTCCGGTGCACCTCGAAGTGAAGGTGCGTGCCGCTGGCATTCCCGCTGCGGCCCACCATTGCGACGGGATCACCTTGTTCGATCCGGTCACCAACGCGCACCAATAGCTTGCTGGCGTGAGCGTATAGGGTTGCTAGCCCGTCACCGTGGTCGATTACCACCGTTCTACCGTAGTCGCCTCGAGTTCCGGCCTGGATCACCGTCCCTGCAGCCGCAGCCCTAACTTCGTCACCCCCCTCGCCATCGATATCTATCCCCTCATGGTGCGATCGCTTGCCACGGGTTCCGAACCCGGTAGTGATTCGACCTCGGAGGGGCCAGATGAGCCCTCCGATGACTGACTCTTCAAGGCGTGAAGGAGCGGAAGCCCCGGGGACGAAGATTAGCTTGCCAGCCCGGATTCTAGTAGGGTCTGTGATGCGATTGACTCGCATCAATTTGTCCACCGGCACTTGGTAGAGGCGGGAAAGCCAATAGAGAGTCTGACCGCGTTCAAGTTTGTGGTAGATGTCTTGGACCTTCACCCAATCAGTTCCTGCTGTTGACGGTGGGCTAGGAATGGATTTGTGCCCGATCTCCTCATCAAGGAGGATTTTGGGCTCCAAGCTGTCAGGGACAGTATCGTGAACCAGCAACGACATTAGACCGCATGCGGAGAAAAGAATCGCCGACGTGAGGCATACCAACAAGAAGAGAGCTGAACGGAAAAAAATTAGGGTCCTGAGCATCGGAATTACTCCTTTTGCCCGAGACCCCAACACCTGGGAAGCCACGCCCCTCTCTCTTCGGCGGCCCAGCCGTCAGCTTTCTTGCTGACCCGTGACTTTGCGTCCCCGCGTCGCCGCGGGTTTGCCTTTATCGGAGAGGAGCCTCAGAGCTAGACGTTGAGCTTAAAAAGAGAGCAAAAAATACGCCAAAAAATCTCGGCTACCTTTTCTGCAACAAGCACCTAATTTACCAGCAGGATCTATTGGCCTTCCGCCCGTAATCTCCTGTGCCCTTTAGGTACAATTTTGTTCTTAATAGGGGAAATTTGAACACCACCCGCAGAGCCCAAACAGTCTTTAGTTGAGCAAGACACTCCTGTCGATACACGAGAACTAATTCGCAGAATTTGCATAATCTAGTATCCGGCGAAAGCAGTAAATCTTTACTTTATTTGTCGGCAAGACGTTTTCGTAGGGCCTTGAGATCGGGAGCGATGGGTCGAAGCTCTTCGTCGGAGAGTTGTATGGCAGCAGGCTGCTTTAAGCCGTGGCCGGTGATATTGCACAGCACAAGATCGTCCTTGCCGATTAGTCCTTGCTTCCGCAATCGCCAGGCAGCAGCTACGGAAGTAGCCCCCGCAGGTTCTGCAAAGATCCCGGCAAGACGGGCAAGCAAAGATTGAGCCTCAAGAATTTCATCGTCGGTGAGCGCCACGGCAGTCCCCTTAGAAGAGCGAACCGCCTCCAGCGCTCGCCAGCCCACGGAAATTGGGTTTCCAACCTGTATACTTTCGGCCACTGTAGCCCTGGCAACAACCGGCTCAATATCGGTAAGCCCTTTTTCCAGGGCATTTACGATGGGGGCGGCCGCCTCGCTCTGAGCGGCGACAAGTCTCGGCAGGCGGTTGACCCAGCCTAGAGAGAAGAGTTCGTTGTAACCCTTCCACATGGCATAAAGCCCGGTTCCACCGGCCGTGGGGTGGACAATCCAATCCGGGACATCGTCTCCTAACTGGTCAAGGAACTCATACGCATAAGATTTCTTCCCTTCATCACGATAAGGGTTGGTCGAGAGACAATCGTACCAACCAAATTCTCGGACTGCGTTCTTATAGAGCCCAGCGACGTCATGGTCGAAGTCTCCGTCGACCACCACGACTGCGGCGCCATAGGCATGCGCCTGGAGCATCTTCGAGCGGGACGTTCCCTTGGGCACCATGACAACACTTTTTAAACCGGCGGCGGCAGAGTAGGCAGCCACAGAAGCGGCCGCGTTACCAGTTGAGACTACAGCCGCCGTCTCGAAGCCCAACTCCTTCGCCTTGGAGAGACCGACGGAATTGCTCCGGTCCTTTAAAGAGCCAGTTGGCAGAACCGTATCATTTTTGAGGTAGAGCCGGATGATCCCTAGTACATGCGACAGACTGGTGGATTGAAGCAGAGGCGTGTAGCCCTCGCCCAATGAAACAATGCCCGAGCGGTCCTCGACGGGAAAAAACTCGAACCAGCGCCAGATTGTCTGGTCTGTTCTCTTGCGGATCTCTAGGAGGTGAGATTTGGATAGATAGTCAATATCAACGATGGCTTCCAGAACAGCAGCGCACGAAGAGCACCGAAACGTTGTTCTTGACGGAGACTCCCAGCCGCATTTGGGACAACGAAGCGCCTTTAGAATACCCATAAATGTTCAGTTAGCCCAGATCCGAAATTTTCCACACATTCTCGGCCTTGTAAAGGCCTTAAGAGAACGGCTGCGCTCGGAAGAGTCGCCCCCGAGGAGATGCCTTTCGAAGGGTCGCTGCGGGAGGCATTGGAGCGAAGGGAGCCTCGAAGCCCTCTGGGTGGGAGGTGCCATGTCAGACATTGGCTCGCCTGCGTGAGACAAAGCTGCTACTAACTTTTCACCACACTCTTTGACGGAGAGCCGTAAGAAGGTTGACAATTATCGCTCAAATAACTTAAACATTGGCCTGCAAAGCGGGCTAAGACTCGGGTAAGGAGCTTTTTCCATGGCGCGCTACAGAGTTGTGGTGACTGATCACCTTTTCTCTTCGATGGCTGAGGAAAGGGAGATGTTCGCCCGAATGGACACCGAGCTGGTGGAGGGTCAGTGTCGCGGAGAAGAGGAAACCATAAGCTTAAGCCGAGACGCAGACGCCATTTTAAACACCTACGCGCCTATGACAGAGAAGGTGATCAAAAGTCTCAATCGCTGCCGCGTCATCGTTCGCTTCGGCATCGGTGTGGATAATGTGGCGGTGGACGCTGCTACGGAGCGCGGCATCATGGTGGCCAACACGAGCGATTACTGCATCGATGAAGTGGCTGACCAAGCGATGGCTTTATTGCTTGCTTTGGCCCGTGGTCTGTTTCCCAGCGCCAAGATCGCCCGGGACAGCGGCTGGGATTTCAGCCGCATGCCTTGCTTGACCAGGATACGGGGCCAAACGCTGGGCCTCCTAGGGATTGGCCGCATCGGCTCGGCCGTGGCTGCCAGGGCCAAAGGATTTGGTCTGCGCATTCTAGCCTACGACCCTTACGTGGATGAAGAGCTCGTGCGCCGAATAGAAGTGGAACGGGTAGATTTGGACACGCTCCTCAGTCAGTCTGACTTTCTCTCAATCCATGTCCCGCTCAATGCAGAAACTTTGGGACTGATCGGTGACGAAACCCTGATCAAGATGAAGCCCACAGCCTATCTTATCAACGTGGCGCGCGGGAAGATCGTCGACCAGGCGGCTTTGTGTCGCGCTCTGCAACAACGGCGCATCGCCGGCGCGGGCTTGGATGTGTTGGAAACTGAGCCGCCCAAGCAAGACGATCCTATTCTCCACCTCGACAATGTCATTCTAACGCCACACGCAGCGTGGTATTCTGAGCAGTCCCGCTTGGACATGCGGCGCCGGGCCGTGGGACAGGTAGTGAGCGTCCTTAAAGGCGAGCTGCCCTACTCGCTTGTCAATCGGGAAGTCCTGGGACGGATCGGTAGGCAAAAGAAGGTGTAAGGAAGGACCATAATCAACATGAAAGGTTGGTACCCGTCGTCCTTCGACTCGCTTCGCTCGCTCAGGACGACCCTGGCCGAACCCTTAACGACTTGAACGTTTTATCGCATTTTATTGAAGGAGGCATCCAATGGTAAACCGCAGCACATCGAGTTTTGGCCTGATCGGAACTGACTGGCAGCAGCGCATCAACTGGGAGCGGCTGCGGAAGTACCGCTTGAACCGCGCCCGTGAGGCGATGAAGCGCAACGGATTAGGCGCTCTGCTTGCGATGTATGACGAGAACGTCCGCTACATCTCCAGCACCATCACACCGGGCTGGTGCCGGCTGAAGCCCGGACTTCGCTACGCCTTGCTTTGCGAAGGCGCCGAGCCCGTCCTTTTTGAGCAAGGCGACATCGGAATACAGATCAACCGCCATTGCCCGTGGATACCGCGCGACAACGTGCGCTACGCCTACTCATGGATCAAAGGGGCGGTGGGAGGCGCTTCGCGCCAGCAAGTGAAAAAATTCACCAATGCGATTGTTGAGGAGATGAAAAAATACGGCGTTGAGAAAGCGCCCCTGGGAGTCGACTTCGTCGATCTCAACATGATCAACGCCTTCAAAGAGGCGGAGATCAACTGGACAGATGGCGCATCGCCCATGGTAGAGGCTCGAGCGATCAAAAATGACGATGAACTGGAGGCGATGCGCATCGTCGCCGCTATCTGTGACGCCTGCCACACGGCTATTTCCCACTTCATCAGACCGGGGATGCAGGAGCATCAGATCACCGCCTTTGCTATGAACTTCCTCTACAACATCCCGGGAATCGAAGACGTGGAGGACATCATCGTCTCCTCCGGGCCCAACAGTTGGCCCAACTGGAGGCACTTTTCAGACCGCATCATCCAGCCTGGTGACCTTGTGATCATCGACATGGCGGCGGTAACTTGGAACGGATACAAAAGCTGCATGTACCGCACTTACTGTGCGGGGAAAAAACCGACCCAGGAGCAAAGGGATTACTACAAGATCGCTTACGAATGGCTCTATCGCGCCATCGAGAAGGTAAAGCCGGGAGCGACAACCAAGGAGATCGCAGAGGTCTGGCCCTCGGCTATGGAAACTTGGGGCTATAAGGAAGAGGATCAGGCTGCCGCCAATCTCTGGGGTCACGGTCTCGGGCTCGCTCAATATGACACCCCGGTCATCTCCAGGATTTATTCTCTTGACTTCCCTGTGGAGATCCAGCCGGGGATGAGCTTCGCCCTGGAGACGCAGCACGGCAAGCCGCTTCAGTGGGGAGTTAGGCTAGAGGAGATGATGGTCGTGACGGAAAAAGGTCCGGAAGTCACCACTCAATTTCCCATAGAGGAAATCACGGTCATCGATTAGGCATCATGTTATCCCGTATCTCAGTTGCCTGAGTGTTATCATCGATGGAGGTAGATAATGGACTTTATCATGCAAACAGATCCATCCTTGTCTCTTCTCGTCCTACGTTTGGGTCTAGGGATTACTTTCTTCGCCCATTCAACGCAAAAAGTTTTTGGCTGGTTCGGCGGTCACGGCCCCAAGGAAACCATCAACCGCTGGAAACAGAGATACGCGATTCCGAAAGCATGGGGTGCAATCGGCGTCTTCACTGAGTTTACCGGCTGCCTCGGTGTATTCGTTGGATTTCTTACCCGGCCTGCGGCACTCGGCCTCGCCATTTTCATGCTGGTGGCAATATATAAGGCCCACTGGGGAAACGGGTTCTTTCTGGCCAGGGAGCAGAGTCAGGGAAGAGGTCATGGGATTGAGTACTGCCTCGCGCTTTTTATCATGACCATAGCGCTTCTCTTTGGCGGGGGTGGAGCCTTATCCATCGATAGGTTGCTGACTCGATAGGCACGAGACAGTCGTCAGGCTAAGCCTCCGCCCGCCTGCTAAGACTTCATAACCCAAGCCAGCTTTGCACCAATCCGGCCTCGAACTGTAGGTGAATCAGACGCTGGAAAATAGTATAAAAGAATCCCCAGGCGGCTGCCGTGAGGCCGATGGACTGCCACCAACCCGCCCTGCTTTGCAGTCTGAGGTAGGAAAGGATAAAGAGCGGGACGGCGACGGGAAATCCAAAGAAGAGAACCAGGAGGATGAACCCAACGATCCAGACAAAGGTCGTGGTGACCCGTCGGCGCGCTACCTCCAGCGCCACATCGGCCGAGAACTCCAGCTCCACAGCAGGACCCCTGTCCGTTTCGGCCTTGCCAAACAGCTCCAGGATCAGTTGTGCCATCGCGAGGACAATGAGGGGAATCCCGATGGTGATAGGAAAAAGGGCGGCCTTGAACGACCAGTGCCGCGCTGATAAGACGGCATAGGCGGCAACGGCGATGAGAAAAAGGCTCAAGAAGCTACGACTTCTAAACCGCATCAGCCGCTCTCCCAATCCTATGGCGGCGCTCTTGAATGAATGGATAGGCGATAACAAGAGCAGTGAGCAATATTAGGACGACTACAATCGGGTGAGTCAGCCAAGAAAAACCATAGCGGGAAACGGAAATGAAGAGATAGGTCTCAATAAGTTTTCCTAACACAAAGCCCAGAACAAGAGGAGGGCGCGGCCAGCCAAACAGCACCATGAAGTAGCCAAGCAAACCGAAAAGGAAGGTCACAATCAAGTCGGCGATTTGGCCATTCGCGGTGTAGCTCCCTACGAAAACCAAGAGGAGGACGAACGGAATGATCAGGCCCCCTCTGATATAGGTCACCTTCGCCAGATGGTTCAGGACAGCCAGGCACAAAAGCACTGTTATGATATTGGCAATCACCAAGGTCCAGACCATCGAGTAGGTCACGGCCAAGTGTTTGGTCAACATGTCGGGGCCAGGGATCAACCCCATGATCATGAAAGCGCCTAGAAGTATCGCCATCGCTCCGCTTCCGGGCACGCCGAAGGCTATCGTCGGAATGAGGTCGCCGCCTTCCTTCGAATTGTTGGCCGCACCCGGCCCCAAAACTCCCCGGACGTCCCCTTTACCGAATCGTTCCCGGTCCTCGACATCCTTAGCGCTCTGGACCGCGTGAGCGTACGCCATCCACTGCGCCACGCCACCACCCGCCCCCGGCATGATGCCGACGAACACCCCGACGGCCGAACAGCGGAAGACCAGCCAAAAGTGACGAAACGTATCCTTGACTCCCTCGAGCACCCCTCGTTGAAGATCCTCTGCGGGTCTCTCGCCCGCTATAGCTGTTCCGCGGACCGCCAAATCTACAATTTCCGGGATCGCGAAGATTCCTACTAAGACGGGTATTAGATCGAGGCCATCCCAGAGATACATCATGCCCATATCAAAGCGCAGCGAGCCGGACTGCCGCTCCTGACCTATGGTGGACAACAGCAGACCGAAGAGACCCATGGCGAATCCCCTGATCTGGCTGCGCGCACCAAGACCGCTCAAAGAGGTGATGCAGGCAATCCCTACCACAGAGAGCATGAATAGTTCAGGGGAGCCGAAGGTGAGAACCAGCGGACGAACAATTGGGATGGAGATCGCCAGAGTCACGGCCCCGATCAAGGCGCCTACCAAAGAACTCATCAGCGCCGCGCCTAAGGCCCGGCCCGCCTCGCCACGTTTGGCCATCGGATGGCCGTCTACAACCGTAGCCGCCGATAATCCCTCGCCCGGAACGCCGAAGAGGATTGAGGTGATGTCCCCGGTTGTGGCCGTAACGGAGTGCATCCCGAGCAGGAAGGCGAAGGCCTCGGCTGGGGTCATCTTGAAAATAAACGGGAGCATCAAGGCTAGAGTAGCGGAGCCCCCGATCCCGGGGAGCAGACCCACGACAAAGCCCAAGCCCATCCCGATAAGCATCAGGCTGAAGGCCTTCCACTGTAGTACCAAGAAGAGACCGTCGATCAGCGCATCGATCATCGTTTGCTACTCCAAGCCGGCGAAATAGGGCCAATACCAGTAGATGTTTGCGCGCGAATATATTTGACGACAAATTGCGATGTCAAGGGATATTAGCAAATTTTTTTCCAAAAATAGGAAGACGGCCGGCGAGAACAGTTCAAAAATTATTGACGGGGGTTTCGAGCAATGTTAAGAGGGTCGAGGTTTAGCCGAAACACCAGGAGGAGAAAAAGATGGCGAAGTTGGTTTTAGCGGTCGGGGTTCCCCACCCGCCCCGTCTCGTCTATGAAATGGCCCAGTCTCCCGGAAAGATGCGAGGCGAAGCGCTCATGAAGCAGGTTCGCGAGCAAGTGGAGAAGGCGGAACCGGATGTGATCATTGAGGTCGACAGCGATCATTTTGTAAACTTCTTTTATAACAACCTGCCTTCGTTTTGCATCGGTATGGCAGAGGAGGCCCAAGGGCCGCAGGAGACTTGGTGTCCCATGCCCCGCTATGTTGTCCGGGGACATGTCCCGTTGGCCAAAGCTCTTTTTCAATACGGAGTGCATGCCAAGTTTGACCTGGCCGCTGCTCATGAGTTACGTCTCGATCACTCTCTAGTGGTACCCTTGCACTTTCTTAATCCCTCAATGGAACTGCCTGTGATTCCGATATATACGAACGGCTTTGCTTCGCCGTTACCGCTGGCGACTCGCTGTTTTTCCTTGGGCCGTATGGTGCGCCGCTTTATCGACGCCTGGGACGGCAAAGAGCGAATCGCCCTGATCGCCAGTGGCTGCTTCGCCATGGACGTCGGCGGGCCGCTGCGGGGTTGGACCGATACTGAGTGGGTCGAGACCATTTCCAGCCTGCTGCTTCAGGGGAAATACCAGGCTCTCGCCCGCCGTGCTACCGAAGAGCGCATCAATGCAGCAGGCAACAACAGCGGCGAGCTGCTGAACTGGATCACCGTCACCGGGGCAGTCGGAAAGACCAGGCCTCTGTTCTTGGAAGGCGACGAAGGCTCGGGCTACGCTGTGTGGAAATTCGATTAAATTCCTATTTTTGGTTGCGGCTTCGCCGCGCTGGGTTCTTCGTGGGGAAATTAATCTTGTCGGCGTACAGCCGGATTAGTTGAGACGAGGAGCGATATGAGCGTTTATCTCATCAATAAGATTCTCTATTTAACGGACAATGATGCCAATTTCCGCAGACGCATTAAAGAAGACCCTGAAGCTACGTTAAAAACTTTCCGCCTCAGTAAGGAAGAGCATGACGCTCTGACCTCCGGGGCCGTGGGAAAACTCTATCAAATGGGGGTCCACACCTTTTTACTGAATCACCTTTATCGATATGAGCTTTTTGGCGTGAACAGAGACAATTACCTGTCTCGGATTCGTGAAGGCCTGAAGTATGATCCGCGCTTCGAGCAGGGCAAGATGCCCATCCAATATTTCGTCAAGGAATAAATTACACGTAATTCCTGCACCCAAGGCTTAATGATCACATCTGACTCGATCCTCTCTTGCCGGAACGGGGCTAATTGTCCATCTTGATATACTTGCCCATCTCTCTCAAAACCTCAGGTGTCTGATTTAGAAGGGCGGTAAAATCCTTAAGCACCTGTTCGGCTGAAATGTGATTCATATCGATCTTTGCCTTTTTGGCCTCGGCTAGGAGCTCCGGGTCTCGGAGAACTTTCACAAAAGCCTCCCTTAGGATGGCGAGGCGATCCGCGGGGACCCCCGGCGTGGCTGCAAAAGCCCTTCCTATGACCATAGGGGCCGCCTTGATTCCCATGATTGCTTTTCCGAGTGAGCTGGTCGCCAGATCTTCATCCACCGGAAGCTGCTCGAATCCCGGCGTTGCTACCCGACCTCGAACAATGGCGCGCACCGCTCCTCGTTCCATGGCGGGCCGGACCGTAGAAGCGAGAGCCGACCAGGAATCGACTTCCTTGCGCTCAAGGGCCAATAGAACGTCTCCGTTGGAGGGATAGCCGGAAACAAGCCTGAACTTAGCCCCGGCGAACTCCTTTAGGAGGAGCGGAAAGTCGTGAGCGTTGGAACCGGGTCCGGTTGTTCCTACGATCAACTCACGGTCAGCCTTCCGAACATCTTCGAAAGTCTTGTAGGGCAGATCCGCTCGGATGGAGAGAGCCACGCCATCGGCGCCCGTTGAGCCAAGCCAGTGGAACTTCCGCACATCGAAGCGAACCTGCTCTACCTTTGCGAGCTGGGCAACGCCAACGTTTGGGTTAGAAGCCAAGATCGTCAACCCGTCGGGCTTGGCCACATTGAAGACGTGATTGGTGGCAATGAGATGTGCCGCCCCGGGCATGTTTTGAACTATCACCGTAGGCTTGCCAGGGATGTACTTTCCCAAGTGGTGCGCAACGATTTGCGAACCGATGATTAGGCTGCCGGAGCCTTTGGCCCCGATGACGATCGTGATCGTCTTTCCCTCGTAGAAAGAGGCTTGCCCGCGCACAGACGAGACCATCCAAGGTATCATTGAGAAGCTAACCAGAATACTCAATATCCACATGCGTCTCATAAGTCCCTCCTGTTTAAGGATATAAATTTGGGAATCTTTCGACCAACACAGCCACCCTTAACCGTGCCATTGCCTTTCAGTAACAAACTTCTCCAGCCTCAAGCTAGCGGAAGCCTATCCAAGAAGAGACAATTGGTCAAGAGGCAATTCGGTTCCTCTGGCATCCCTCGAACATCCCCAAGGAGTTCAACCTGGTACGTCCATGCTCTTTGAGTTACTGAGGAGTTTATTAGCAAGTAGGCATATGGCGACCGAGGGGCGAGTCCTGAAGTAAACCATTGCCGGGTGCCCCGCCGGATCGGGGCTGGACATTTCGTCCGCCTTGGAGTAATGGGAGAATTTGATCGGCTGATAGAGCCATTTCAAAATCGATTCTCGTAGGAGGGAGAAAGAATGCCTTTTTACAAGATTGCGGAAATGCAACAGAACCCCAGCACGGCAAACCCACAGCAGTTCGTGCAGACTGCCGTCGGCGAATTCATGAAGGCGGGAATTGTGACCAAGCCGGAAGACGAAGACCCCCCGCTCCACATGCATCCGAACGAGGAACAGTTCACTCTCGTGCTTGAGGGGAAGCTCCACTTCGTCCTCGGTGACGAAGAGCGCATCTGTGAACGCGGAGACTTGATCCACATTCCCCGCTTCACCAACCATAGAAGCCGCGCAATCGGCGGTACCGCGGTTTTCTTCACGGTGAAGAGCCCCGCCGGAGACGGCGACTTAGACCAGGACTACAACCGGGCTGAAGGCGCCGAAGAAGCCGAGAAGCGCTTCGAAGAAGCTAAGAGAAAATCGTAGGCGGAGGCGACTATGATGCGCGGTATTGTGAGTTTAATGTCGATTGCGTTGTTCCTGCTGATGGCGACGCACCTTCACGCCCAGGGCTATCCCAATCAAGCAATCAATCTGGTCCTGCCGTACGCGCCAGGGGATACTGGCGACGTCGCCGGCCGGGCAATGGCCGAGGAGCTGGCGAAGCTCCTCAAGGTTCCGATCATTCCCGTGAACCGGCCTGGCGCTGGGGCCACCACTGGGACCGAGAGTGCGGTGAAGGCCAAGAAGGATGGGTATACGATTCTTATCGCCCCGAATGCGGCGTTGATTTCGAGTCGGATCATGAACCCGGAGACCGTTCGATACGATCCCTTCAAGGATCTCACCCCCCTGGGCATGGCGACGCGGAGCCCGATAATCCTGGCTGTGCGAGGCGACGCCGAGTACAAGAGCTTTCGGGAGTTGATCGAATACGCCAAGAAGAACCCCGGCAAGGTTCGTGTCGGGACCTTCGGGGTGGGAAGCGGGGGGCACTTTGCGGTCGAGATCATTAACAGTCTCACCGGCGTGGGGTTGACCATGGTCCCCTTTAAAGGAGCGTCCCCGGCCATCACGGCCCTCTTGGGGGGGCATGTGGAAGGCGTCGCTCCGGCCCTCGGTACACTGATGGGTCACTTGAAGAGCGGTGGCCTCAGGGGAGTCGTCATATCCAGCAAGTTCCCGGAGTTTCCTGATATCCCGACCTTGCCGCAGTTGGGGTACCGGCAGAATTTCTGGGGTGTCTGGTGGGCGTTCTTTGCGCCGGCTGGAGTCAGCGCCGAAGTGACTGGGGTGCTGATTCCGGCAATCGAAAAGGCGGCCAAGAACCCCGCCATTGCAGCCAAGCTCGCTGCATTAGGCATAGTTCAGGATTACCTGCCTCCTGACAAGCTCGTCGCTGAAATACGCGAGGAGCATCGAACCGTGGAGGAGATTGCCAAGAAGACCGGGATAGTCAAGTAGGTCTCAATGTCGAGAGATCTGGCCAGCGGTCTATTCTGGTTGGC
>JBOHVJ010000549.1:0-7756 GCA_050735075.1 Binatia bacterium | reverse complement strand
CCTCTCCCCCTTCAAGGGGCTTCAAGGGGGAGAGGATAAAAGGTGAGGGGGTCGTCAATGGGCAATGTCGATTGACGAATGACTATTGACGATTAACGAAAAGCTATGAACGATCTCTTTTTTATCGGGGGCATTCCCTGGTGGACCATCCTGCTTATCGCCCTGGGAACGCTGGCCCTTCTCGTTTACCAGTTCCGAAGCCTTAAGCAGCGTCTGAGCACTCAACAGACCTGGCTGTTAATCTCGCTCAGGGGCCTCGTCTATTCGCTGCTGATTTTTTTCCTCTTGAGTCCCGGCCTGGTAGAGAGGCGCGTAACCAAGCTGCGACGTCCGCTAACAGTCATGCTCGATACTTCACAGAGCATGGGTTTTCCCGCGAGTCCGGAACCGACTCAAGATAAAAAGCAGGGAAAGAGCCGGATCGATCTGGCAAAGGAAAAACTCTTAGGGGGAAAAGAGCCCTTGATTCAAAGACTGGCGCGGGACTACGACCTCCGATTGTACAAATTCGGCACTGGCCTCGAAACGATCACACCCGCGTCCCTTCCTGAACTCGCGGCCGAGGACAAGGGCACCCGACTCTTCGAGGCTTTACTGGAAGCTGGGCGCGATGGCACGGCCGGGATCATCCTCTTTAGCGACGGAATAGCCAATGGGGAAAAAAAATCGATCGACGAGTCTGTCTCTCTCCCTCTGCCGGTCTTCACCATCGGTATAGGTGAAACCAAGGGCTTTACGGACCTCCGCATCGCCGATCTCAGGGTCCCTGAGTTTGCCTTTCGGGGGAGAGAGATCAAGGTAGATTTCGCCATCCAGGCCTATGGCCTTGCCGGCAAAAACGTCCCACTCTATTTCAACCGGGATAAGAACCTCATCTCCAGCCGTTCCATAACCATTGATCGCGACCCCTTTGAGCAGCGGGTAACCCTGACCTATACCCCAAAGGAGATTGGCCCCCACAGCTTCACTCTAAGCATTCCTCCCCAGGCAGGAGAGCAAATCAGCCAAAATAATCAGAGAGAATTTAAGATCGACGTCCAACGCGATAAGATCAGAGTCCTCACCCTCTCCGGCTCCCCTTCGTGGAACTATCGCTTCCTGCGCATGGCCTTAAAACAAGATCCCTTTATCGATCTCGTCTCCTTCGTTTTTCTTAGAACCCCGACCGATAGCGTCGACGTCCCCGACAATCAGCTCAGCCTGATCCCCTTCCCTATTGAGGAGATCTTCTTAGAAGAGCTTAAGAACTTCGACCTAGTCTTTTTTGACGATTTTTCCCATCGCGCCTACTTCAACGTCCTCTATTTGGAAAAAGTCAGGGATTTTGTCCGCGAAGGAGGCGGGCTTGCCATGTTGGGAGGGATGCGTTCTTTCGACAGAGGGGGATACGGGGAGAGTCCACTACGTGAAGTTCTTCCCGTTGAGCTGGACGGTAAAGGGAGCTATCAAATGGGAACCCAACTGCGCGGCGTGCTGACAGTCTCGGGCAAAGCCCATCCCATAACTCGCCTCCTTCCCGATCCCCGAGCCAATGAAGAGGCATGGAAGAAGATGCCGCCGTTGACGAGCCTAAACCAGGTCCTTCGAGCCAAAGGGGAGGCGCTCCTTTTGGCCGCAGCAGATGGCGCTGGCGGAGGAACTCCTCTGTTGACCGTGGGAAGGTTCGGCAAAGGCAGGACCTTGGCTTTCATGAGCGATGATTTCTGGCGCTGGAACTTTATCGCAGTTGGAGGGAAAGAGAGCCCCCAAGGTCACCTGAAGCTCGTCCGTCAGGCAGTGCGCTGGCTCGTCCAGGAGCCCTCATTCGAGCAGGTTCAGATACGATCCATTGGCGGCTCCAGGGGTCCGGGAGAGAAGATGGATTTTAAGGTTCGGGTCTTGAAGGATGACTTCACCCCGGCTGCCCACGCCACGCTTCAACTCCGGGTTATTGGCCCTGAGGGCGAACAAATCCCCCTTGAGGCGACTCCAGAAACGGAAGAGGGAGAATACAGCGCCGAATTTACTCCGACGAGGGAGGGCTCATACCGGCTGGAGGCGGAGGCGAATCTGGCAGGAAGGCTCCTCGGAAGAGACAGAAAAAATATTCAGGTGGCTTTCCCCTATGGAGAAACCGATGACGGAAGACCCAGACCAGACCTCCTCAAACGGGTTGCTGAGATTAGCCGTGGAGAGTTTATACCGATTTCTGAATGGAACGAGAAAAGCCTGGAGCGGGTCGCAGCAAAACTAGAGAGTCTTTCCCCGTCTGAGATCGTCGAGAGACGCCAGATTCAATTGTGGAGCACCCTCTGGACTTTCTCTCCCATCCTCTTGCTTCTGGCAAGTGAATGGTGGATGCGCAGGAAGTGGGGGCTGATCTGAAAAAGTTACGAGTTTTGCGGTTCGACTTTGATCACCGTCCCGAGCCTGTCGAGGGAAGTTCAACTCGAAACCAGAAACCCGAAACTAGAAACTTAAGAATAACCGTGAGCAGAAGGTTGTATAAGAAAAACATCGAGTTTCTCTTAGTCGCAGCGATTCTCCTGTTTCCAAGGACTGGCTTCAGCTTCTGCCATGAGATCGAAGTGGTTCAAGGACGCATCTTTAGGGTGGCGACAGGAAACTCTGGCCCTATCCTGGTTGAGTGGTTTGGCCATTCCACCTTCCAGATCACTTCCTCTAAAGGAACGCGCATCCTTACGGACCCCCATATCAGGGACGATCTTCCCTGGCCCACTCTCCCCCAACACATCGTGACCACCAGCCACCAACACGGACCCCATAGCAATATCTGGATGGCCAAGGGTAGCCCTCTGGTCCTTGAGGGACTCACACCGGGCGGAGAGAACTGGCGGCCTATTCACATGAGCATCCGAGATGTTTCGGTCTATACGGTTCCGGCATACCACGATAAGAGCCAGGGACTTCAAAGGGGGAAGAACGCCATCTTCGTTTTCCGCGTGGACGAGATCTGCATCGCCCACCTTGGAGACCTTGGCCACCACCTCACTCCGGCCCAGCTCAAGATGATGGGCAAGATCGATATCCTTCTGGTCCCATTGGCCGGTGGGATATACACAATTACCGCTGGTGAGGCGAGAGAGGTCACCAAACAGGTAAACCCCAGGATAGCGATCCCCAAGCACTATTGGTGGGAGGGGGCAGTAGAAGAATACACGCGCGATAACACGCGCGTCAGGAAGATCAACGGACGAGTCCTTAAAATCTCCAAGAAGGAACTACCCCAACCCACGCAGGTTGTGGTGCTCTCCTGGAATCACCGGTGAGATCTTTTTGACACCCTCCTCTTGTCGTAGACCCCAAACCCCCCAGCAGCCATTTTGAGATGAGGAAGGCCGGGGCTGGCATGGGGTGTAAACCTGACCCTTTCATTGATCGGAACCGGTTCGGTATTTTCTAAAACAACCGCAAGCTTTTTATCTGATCCGGTCTGGTTGACGTGGTAAACATAAACCCGGTGCGCACTATTCTCTGAGGGAGACGGAAGTTCTGCATAGGCAAGCTTCCCGACCTCAGTGGGGCTTTCTGGGCTATCTGAAAATATTAGTTTACCGCCAGTGTCAGTACTCTCAATGACTATCTCGGGTACACTCAAAACATCCAAACCTTGGAGGGGGCAGTTCACTCCGATACCGGGTGTACCCGCTATCGCAAGACAATGCTCAAGCTCCGGGTTGTTCCAGAACCAGAAAAGCCCCAACACGAAAGGGATGGGGATCAGCAAGAAAAAAGTTCTCTGGATTTGAGTCTCCCTTCTTCCTATTAGTTTGAAACCCTCTTATCTCAGGGCAGAAGAAATGTCTATCTCTGCTTTGAGGTCCGCCCCACATTGACATAATAGCACCTTATCGGATGCGTCAAAGCATTGATCCGGAGGAGTGATGAAGGCCGGGGCTGGACTGACAGGGTACAAGCAATTTCCTGTCATTTAAATTCCGAAGTTCTAGGTGCCGACGCGAGGGTTGACAACACCAGGAGCCACAACTATCTTAAGTCGCCTTCAAGTGGGTGGTGCAATGGCTGCTAGACACACATCCTTCTTTATCCACTTGCTTTGCCCTTTACTTCCAACGGCTAAGAGACGCTTGTGAATTGTGATTGTCACGCTAACGGTTTCATCCGGATTGCCGCAGCAAAGGTAAATCCCCAAGTGTCGTATCTGACAAGGAGGCAAAGATGCCAGCTTTTTCAAACCGACGATGGGCCCAATCGCAACTGACACTCAGAGCGATGTGGGCCAGCCTAGTTGCGGTGGGCTTCTTTGTCCTGATCACATCCGCGAGCTCCTCGATCACACTACAGCCTGGGTTTGATCAGATCTTTACTGGGAACGTCGGTGGTGGGACGCGGGCGTGGGGCGTGGGTGTGGCTGATTTTAACGGCGACGGGATTGATGATATCGTTTCAGGCGACACCTCCGGTGACGTGCACCTGTTCACAGGGAACGGGGACGGTACGTTCACAGACCGAGGCGTTGTCATCAACCAAGCTTTTCACGACGCATATGCGCTCGTAACGGGTGATTTTAACAGCGATGGCTTGCAGGATTTCGTCCTCGTCCGCACGGGCGGTTCCTCGACCCCTACCTACGAAGGTGAACTGCATTTGTATCTGGGAAATGGCAATGGCACGTTCCGGTCAACTGGTTTTCCTCAACTAGGCATCGTGATCGGCGTTGCGGGTACCGACGCTATCACACTCGCCGCCGCTGACGTGGATGGTGACGGTGATTTGGACCTTGCGGCGGGTGACATCATCAGCGGCACCGGTGACACTGCAAACGTCGTGCTCTTCCGAAATCAATTGGCCGAGACGGGCACTGTGAACTGGATCCAGGAGATCATCATCGCTGCGGTAGGTGGAACACCCGACCCGGAGCAGCCACCGTACTTCCCCCCTTCGGACTTTCTGCATGCTTACGGCCTTGCCTTTGGTGATGTGGATGGGGATGGGGACCAGGATCTTCTTTTGACAGACAAGGCTCACTATCTTTACGTCTACAGAAACGACGGGACTGGCCGTTTCGCCCCGATCCGTTACGATCGAATTGATACCCGACCGTTTGCCTTGGCACAACTACACTCGGTATTCAACGAAGGCGTGCCGCTGGCGACTGGCGATCTGAACGGGGACGGGCTTATCGACTTTGTTTCCGGCAACCATGGCGCCTCGGATGGCGGAGTCGACGTGTGGCTGAACGAGGGGCTCGATGGCTTGGGGCGGCCGAGGTTCATTGGCGCCGGAACCATTGGAGCTGCAGGGACGGACGCCCGAGGACTGGCGGTTGGGCAATTAAATCCGAGCACCGACGCGTTCCTGGATGTAGTGTTCGGGAACTTCGAGGGAAACCTCTACGGGTTATTCGCCGACCTGACCGATACGGACGGAGACGGCATTGTTGAGCGATTGGACAATGCCCCGCGGCATCCAAACGCACCTCGAATCGACATGAACACCGACGGAGGGATCAATTACTTGGACCAACTCGATAACGACCACGATGGCAGTGGAGATCCCGCCGATCGCGATAACGACAATGATGGTGTGCCCGACTCGATAGACAATTGCCCGTTTACGCCGAACCCCGATCAGCGCGACTTCGACCGAGATGGGCGAGGAGATGCCTGCGACCCTCTCAACAACACTGACTCTGATAACGACGGTGTACCCGACGGGCCTATCGATGCCGCCCTTCGGGCCCGGGCGATGGAAGCTAAGGCGCGCTGGTCGCGCAGCGATACGCACTTCATCATTCGCGTCGATGCGTTGAGCCGCGTGTTCCAGAACGAATTCGTGCAAACATTCATCGATGCAGCCATTCTCTCCCCAGAGGAATGGGAGCTCAAGAAGTTCGAAAACTATAATGGCATAGGAGATTCTCCCGCTGAGCCCGGGTATAACGTGCCGGCGGATCTGCGTGGAGGGAAGAACGTCCCGATAACGTTGATGGTCATTCCCAAACAGCTCTGGGATGGCTTTGGAGACGATGACCCGATCCGCTGGATCAATGATCGAAACAGCAATCCAAACCTCGAACTCGGCACGCACGGAACCTACCATGCCGACAACACCCTTTTGGGAGATTGGGCCGGGCTCCCCGATCGCAACTTCTTCTCGTGCGAAACCTGCGGCCTGACCTTGGAGGAGAGCTACCAGCTGCTGCGGATCGGCAAACGGACCCTGCTTGGCGAGTACGAGATTGACCCTTGGATTCAAGACTCTGGTGCTGATCCTGCCACCTCGCCAAGGATCGACTGGACCGACGCGGCCAATCCATTGATCAGCCACGCCCCGCCGTTTAATGCGTCGGACCCGCTGAGCCGGGATGCCGTAGCGCAACTCGGCTTTGTGTCGTTCGGCGCGTCTGTCTTTGAGGAGAACAGCGCGATTTTCTCGCCCGAAGGATCGCATCAGGGGGCATTCGACCAGTCCGGCCTGTTCCATGCCAGCGCCGATCTGGAAGTCGAGACGGAACCTCCCCCTAAGATGACGTACCTAGAATACCTCAGTTCGATCACTCGGTTCGGAGCATTGAACACTTGGCTGATCGAAGAGGTCGAGTGGTCAACCCGTCACTGCAACGATCAAGAGCGGCTGACGGCCTGCGATGCGGCCCCTGACGGCATTAATCGTGAAAATAACATGGTCGATGAAGCGCGCTGGGCCAATTGGTTAACGCTGCTGGATTACGTTAAAGCGAACGGCCAGGTCATGACCATGGGCGATTACGCGCTCGCGATGGCCTTCGACAACGCGCCAACTGTCTACAACCCAGACCAAGCCGATTCCAACCACAATGGAATCGGAGATGTAATCGACGGCGCTGTGTTAGAGGCGGCGGATGTTTTCTTGGAGTGCCCTGCCGAAGCCAAACGGGCCACGCTCATGGCAGGACTCTCCAACAACGACAAGGGCATTGTTGCCCAAAAAATCAAGTTTACGTTCGATGCCGATGGCGACGGTAGGAGCGAAACATACACCGCAACAACGGACTTGGATGGCGTTGCCGCTGTGACTGTGCGCGTCACGCGCCGGCTCGGAACGATGGCCTCTTACACGGCGAGCTGGGACGGCATTCTCGTCACCGCCTCGGATACCGCGACCGTCAGCGCCGTTGACACACCGCGGCCTCCCCGCGGAAAACTGAGCGCGCGAGTGAAGCCGCCGCTAAGGCCAACAAAGTGTCCGTCTCCACATGGGAAATAATCTCAAGATGAAAACCGGCCTTTTCATAGCATTGCCGCTTTCCTCCCTCCCTTCGACGTTTAGAGGTTAATCTCCGTGATAGAGAATTCCTTTTCAAGATCTCAAGTGATGACAAGCACAGGCGAGAAAGTCTAGCCCAGTATATCCATCAGAAAGGCCTAGGAAACAGACTCCCTTACCTGCCTGAAGTGTCGGGGCGAGATGCACATCATCAGCTTTGTTGACCAGCCAAGCCCTGTTTCTCCCAATTAATTTGAAACCCTCTTGTCTCAGGGCAGAAGAAATGTCTATCTCTGCTTTGATGTCCGCACTCAGGTTGACATAGCAGCACCTTATCGAATACTCTGCGTCAATACATTGGGTCGTGGGAAAAAATCAAGCTCTTCGTACTGAAGGGCCAAAAGCAATTTCCTAGCCAAGGGGCTATGCCCCTTGAAATCCCCTGGAAGTCACAAACTATCCGTGATGACTTTCGCAAGCTTGGTGATCAATTGCGCTTCTCACTGGCGCCACGAAAAAACGCGAACAAAATTTGCGTTTTTGATAA
>JBOHVJ010000548.1:0-8863 GCA_050735075.1 Binatia bacterium | reverse complement strand
CACATACACGCTGGATCACTACACGGAGATCCTCTTTCGCGCTCCCCACTTTGTGAAAAACACGCTCCTCTACACCCTTCTGGCTGCTGGTTTCGACGTGCTGCTTGGAGCAGCCATAGCTTTTCTGCTGCTGCGCAGCCACCTTTGGGGCAGAAATCTGCTCGACGCTATAGCCACTTTACCCCTGGCAATACCTGGTGTAGTTCTCGCCGTTGGCTATCTCAGGGTCTTCCACGGTTGGGATTTTCCCGGAGCTGGCGCGCCCCTCACCTCGACCTGGTTTATCCTGGTCATCGCCTACACCATGCGGAGACTTCCCTATACCGTGCGCGCCAGCTATGCCGCCCTGCAGCAGGTCCACATAAGCCTTGAGGAATCGGCGCAGAATCTGGGGGCCAACCGTCTTAGAACCTTTTTTAAAATTACCCTGCCTCTGATCACCGGCGGACTTGTAGCTGGAGGCCTGATCTCCTTTGTCACTTCCTGTGTGGAGTTAGCCTCCACGATCATGCTGGTGCCAAGAATCGAGATGGGACCCATCTCTTACGGGATCTATGTCTATATGCAGAGCGCGTTAGGCAGGGGTGCGGGGGCGGCACTGGGTGTGGTCGCCATACTTCTGGTTTCCCTGGGAACTTATCTAACTCATCGGATCTTCGGCGGCCGCGCCGGCAGCGCCTTTCGGGTATGATGCCCTTCGGGATTGCAAATTTCAAATGAATGCAATTTAGATCTGCAATATGAGATTCCGAGCGTAGCGAGGCGTATGCAGGCGGCTCAAGTCAGGCTAGAAAACGTGGGAAAACGATATGGCGAGCACTGGGCCGTGCGACAGATCCATCTTCAAATCGAACGGGGGGAGTTCTATACCTTTTTGGGACCCAGCGGTTGCGGTAAGACTACGCTCTTGCGGACCATCGCGGGCTTTATCTCTCCGGACGAAGGAACAGTCTATCTCGACGGAGAGCTGGTGAACCATGTCCCTCCCTGGCAACGGGACGTCGGGATGGTCTTCCAAAACTATGCCCTCTGGCCTCATATGACTGTTTTCGAGAACGTCGCCTTTGGGCTGCGGGAGCGGAAAATCCCGCGGCGTGAAATTGGGAAAAAGGTCCAGCAGGCCTTAGCGCAAGTCGACCTTAAGGGGACTGAAAGCCGCAGACCCTCCCAGCTCTCCGGCGGCCAGCAGCAGCGGGTCGCGCTCGCCCGCACCCTGGTCATTCAGCCAAGGGTGTTGCTGTTGGATGAACCGCTCAGCAACCTGGATGCCAAGTTGCGCGCGGAGATGCGCATCGAACTCCTGAAACTCCAGAGGGATCTCGGCCTCACCACCATCTATGTGACCCACGACCAGGAAGAGGCGTTGGCTCTCTCGACTCGCATTGCCGTGATGAACTTCGGTAAAGTCGTCCAAGAAGGAAAACCGCGCGAGGTCTACGAGCAGCCGCGAGAAGACTTCGTTGCGGAGTTTGTGGGCAAGTCCAACCTGTTCTTCGGCACGATCATCCAGGCCGGAGATAGAATGATGGAAATCCAAACTGTTGAGGGATTGCTGATCAAGGCTGACTCTTCAGCTTTAGCCGCTACAACGGGACAGGTAAAGAAGGTCCTCGTCAACATTCGCCCCGAGGCCATTGAGCTAATCAGACTCGAAGAGAAATCAAATCGGGCCAACCGAATACCAGGGAAGGTGGTAGCTTCGGCCTATCAGGGGTCGTTCGTGGAATATGAGATTGAGGCCTGTGGGAAACCGATAAAGGCCAACGTTATCAATCCTAAAGGAAAGCCCCTCTTTGAACGTGGCGATGAAGTTGCTCTGGTCTTTGCCCCTGAGGACGTAGGAGTGGTCAGCAGGCAGCTCAACCATCAAGAACCCTAGCATCCCCGATGGGGACACTATCCGTATAAGGCTTCGCTAGATAGGGCAGGCTCACTAGGACATGGGTGCCGACGCCAGGCTGGCTCTTCACGCGCAGAGTTCCTCCGAGAAACTCAGTCAGCCGACGTGCCACGGTCAGTCCAAGGCCTAGACCTGAAAAGTCGCGCTGGGATGATGTGTCCAACTGTTGAAAGGGCTCGAACATGCTCTCAATTTGATCCTGCTGCATTCCCATCCCCGTGTCGATAATCTCAAGCTCTATGTTTGGCTCGTCCTTGGAGCGATGGGCTTTAATAGTGATCTGTCCTTCCCGAGTGAATTTGACGGCGTTGCTCAGAAGGTTCTTGAATATACGTTCTACTTTCGAGCGATCACTGACAATCTGGATTCCTTCGGTCGGCAACTCAATGGAAAAACTAATTTGCTTTTCGCCCAAACCCTCTTTATATGCCTTCACCGCATCCCGAATCATCTCGCCGACATCGACCTCTTCCTTACCCAGAAGGAAATCTTCAGAGCTCAGAGAGGTCATCCACAGCACATTATCAATGAGGTCGAGAAGCTCTCCAGAATTTCTATATACCTTCTCGAGCACTTTCTGCTGTTCATCGGTGAGCTTGCCTACTACCTGATTCAAAAGGAGATACACAAAGCCAACCACCACGCTGAGAGGTGTCCGTAGCTCGTGCGAGACGTTGGCCAGAAAATTAGACTTTAGCTGCTTCAGTTTTATCTTCGCGTTGCGGCGCTCCAAGGCACGTTTGACCAGAGCCAATATATGGTTGACGTCAAATGGCTTATCGATGTAGTCAAAGGCACCTAACCTTATCCCTTCCACTGCTGTATCCAAAGAGCCATACCCTGTGATCACAATCGCCTCGATGTCTGGATCATGCTGTTTGACCTTTTCCAAAACCTTGATCCCAGGAAGTCCCGGCATCTTCAGGTCAACCGTGACTACATCGATGGGAACTTGACCCAACATTTCGATCGCCTGGCCTCCCCTTTCCGCCGTGTAAACATTGTAAAAGGGCTTAAGGATCATCATCAGGGATTGCCTGGGACCCATTTCGTCATCGACAATAAGAATATTGGGTTTGCTGGTCATCGTTGCAAGAGATTGCTTTGCTTTGATAGTACAATCAAAGCAATCAATGTGCCAGTGAAGGGAGCGCCCTAACTAACTGAATTCTAAGATTATTTAGATGCTAAAGGCGGGGACGCCGAGAACAATATTGGCCATTACTGCGACACTTTTGTGTTTTCAGAAACCAGGTTGTGTTCGCTGATGTTTAGTTTTTCCATCCTGTAGCGCAGGATCCTTCTGCTCGTACCTAACAAAGACGCCGCCTTGGTTTGGTTGAAGCCAGTCTTCTCCAGCGCTTTCACGATAAGCTCGCGCTCGAATTCATCCACAGCATCGCTCAGTGGACGGGAACCCTTAAGTACATCTTCCTTCAAGGCAGCCGTTTGGTCCTGGCTACGCAATCCCTCCGGAAGACTTTGGAGCGTGATGGTTTCACGCGCCGATAAAATAGTGAGCCGCTCGATAAGGTTTTCGAGTTCCCGAACATTGCCCGGCCAAGGATAGGAGATGAAAAAGTCCACCACCTCGGGCGAGAGGGTCTTAGGCGCCGTCGCGTGTTCCTGGGCCTTAAGACGGAGGAAATAATCCAGCAGAAGAGGGATATCCTCTCTTCTCTCTCTCAGGGGAGAGAGATACAAAGACACCACATTGAGCCGGTAAAAAAGATCGGGCCGGAACCCTCCGATCTTGGCCAGCTTCTCAAGGTCTCGGTTGCTCGCGGCGATAACCCGGACATCAACTTTGCTTTCCTCGGTTCCCCCGAGACGTGTAAAAGTTTCCGTTTCAATAGCCCTAAGGAGCTTAGCCTGGGTTCCTAAGCCCATCTCTCCAATCTCATCGAGGAGCAGAGTTCCACCATGCGCTAACTCGAAATGCCCGCTCTTTCTTTGGTAGGCATTGGTAAAAGCCCCTTTCTCATAGCCGAAAAGTTCGCTCTCAATGAGGGTATCCGGAAGGGCGGCACAGTTCACCACCACAAACGGCTTGGTACGCCGATCGCTGTTGTAATGGATGGCACGGGCGATCAACTCCTTTCCCGTCCCGCTCTCGCCGGTAATGAGGACAGTGCTTTTTTTGCCCGCCACCACGCTCACGGTCTTAAAGATATCGAGCATCGCCCTGGATTTACCCACGATGTTTCCGATACCATATTTCCGCCCCACCTCTTCCTTGAGCCGCTCCAGTTCTCCGGAGAGCTGAATCTTCTCCAGGGCTCGATCCACCCTCAGGCGAAGCTCGTCCACGTCAAAGGGTTTCGTGACATAATCAAAGGCTCCGGTTCCCTTTGCAGTAAATGCTGTACGAGCTGTGTTGAGCGCTGTCAGCATGATAACCTGGGAGTCCGGTTGGATGGTTTTGATTTGCTTGAGGATCTCGAGGCCATCGGTACCCGGCATTAGGATGTCCAGTAAAATGATCTCGATCCTCTCTTCTTTAACTCTTCGGAGCGCCTCGTCACTCGATCTCGCTTCGAAGAGCCGGAAGTCTTTTCCGAAAATGAGGCGCAGGGATTCCCTCACGCCGGCTTCGTCATCGACAATCAGCATGGATGTTTGATTCATATATCTTTAAAGGTCTCGGTTAGGGAACCCGGAGTTCCGCCCTGATCAGCACCTTTCCTCCGTCGAGATGGTTGACCTTGATTCCTCCCCCATTTCTTTCTAGCAGGATCTTAGCCAGAAGCATCCGAAGTGGCAGGGTCTCTTCTTCCACCGTCGATGAAGAAGAACGTTCGAGATAGCGGCTGAACGGGCTCATTCGCTCCCCCTCTCGAACGTAGGCGACAGCCACCCTTCCCTCCCCTTCCACATCGATTTGGATTTCACCCTTTGGCTTCACCTCGCCTAAGACCGTGCAAAGGACATTTTTAAACGCAAAGCGGAACTGGGCTCCGTCAGCAAAAACTTCCCCGGTTTCTCCCTTTCTCTCCCAACGAATGGTTGCTTCTCTTTTGCTGCATTCAGGGAGAATTTCCTCTAAGACCCGACGCAACTCTTCATGGGGGAAAATCCTCTCCATGGCCGGATCGGTAAAGCGCGAAAAATCGAGTAAGGCTTCCAATAACTGATCCATGCGCTCGATATCGCCGCCAACCGTTTCTTGAAAACGGACGCGGAAGTCTATGTCATCGAACCTATCTCGCAAGAGCTGAGCGAAGGTCTTGATTGTGACCATGGGGTTCTTCAGCTCGTGGGCCAGCTCATTGATAAGAACTCTGAGATCCGAAAAGTTGCCATTGCTCGACCCGACGACACCGAGTGGGTCCTTTCCCTCTGGGGCCGGGACGATGGAGGCCTCCCCTTGACCTTCAGAAACAAATTTGTCTTCCGCGTCCAGATGCCAGAGAGACCGGTCTTCCTCCGTCGGCGGGACAACGCCCAAAACCAGGTCCGGGGCCTCTATCATCCCTTTTCTGTGGATAGCTAGAGTCCTAGCAATCACGGCCTCCATTTCATCTAAATTCCCAAACCAAAGGTAGTTACAAAGCCGTTCGATCGCCTCGGCAGAAAAACTCACCTTTCTAAGGTCGAGACGCTCACTGCATTCCTCAACCAAGCGCGCGGCCAGAGAAGGCAAATCATCCCGCCTCTCCCTAAGAGGCGGTAGCCGAAGCGTCAACGTTGCCAATCGATAATAAAGCGGGCTGAGAAAATCCCCCCGGTAAACCTTCTCCAATAAATCCACCTGGGAGCTGGAGAGAATCCAAAATTGTCTCCCTTTTTCCTCCTCCTCTTCCAAAAAATCTAAGAGAGAGGACTGCGCCGAAGGATGGAGAGTCTCCAGGCTGCTTAAAAAAAGCGTAAGCCGCTGGGGAAAGCTTTTCTCTCTCTGGGATAACTGAGCGATCTCTCCACTAACGTATTCCTTGGTGATCCTCGGAGGGTAGACGGAGAGCCAGGGTCCACCTTTGCCTCTTAAAGAGGAGATGGCCCGGGCTAGCCGTTCTTGTCCACATCCCGCTTCTCCAATAATCAGTATGGGAAAAGGTGTAAGGGCAAACCGCTTAGCCAAAATTGAAACCGATGCGGGAACATAGGGGAAGTCGATATAGCGGCTGGCTTCATTCTTTCCAAGGAAAGGCAGGGCTTGGGGTCTTGAGGAGAAATGGGGCCGGGCCAAAAGGCGACTCACCCTTTCCTTCAATTCATAGGGGTTAAAGGGTTTTGCCAACCAGTCTACTCTCCCCTGGTCCTCTCCAAGGTCCAGTGCGGATCTGGAGTCAACGAGGAAAAGGACAGGGCAAGGAACCTGGGAGGCGATTTTTAAGAAAATGGAGGGCTCGCTCCTTAATCCGGGGGATATCCCCATGATTAAGAGATCGACTTCCTCACCTGGATAAGAGAGACTTTCGTTTTCGAGTGGTGGACGCTGGACAAAAGCAAAATCTCGTCCCAGTATGACACCGAGAGTCTCTCGAACTGCCTTAGACTCATCAATGACTAGGATCTTCTTCATGGACTTGAGGGCGAGCCTTCACCGCTTTAGGATTCACCGGCTCAACCGGCAAATTGATAAAAAAAGTTGTCCCTTTGCCAACCTTGCTTTCTACAATAATATGCCCGCCATGCTCCTCCACAATCTGATGGGAGATGGAAAGCCCCAAACCACTGCCCTCTTTTTTTGTGGTGAAAAATGGGGTGAAGATGTTCTCTAAATCCTTTTCCGCGATTCCCACCCCGGAATCCCAAACCCCAATCTGGACAAACTGCTCGGAGCCGTTCCTGGTGAAAAGCTGGGTTGACACCTCTACCGTTCCATCGTCCTCCATCGATTGAAGTGCATTCAGGATGACATTCATGGATACCTGTTTTATCTGCTCTTTGTCAATAAAAATCTTCGGGAGACTAGGGGAAAACCGGCGATAAATCTGAACTCCCTTCTCCTTGGCCTCGGTCTCCAAGATCCGAATGATACTCTCAACAATTTCATTGACGTTCTCAGCCGATACATTAGGGGCAGAAGGCCGCGCGAAGCTGAGAAGATCGTTGACCAGCCCGCAGATGCGGTCCACCTCTTTGAGGGCTGTAGTCTGGAATCCTTCACGGAATTCTTTGTCCTGATATCGTTCAGGCAGGAGTTGTGTAAAGGTGCGGATCGCTACGAGGGGATTACGAATCTCGTGGGCCAAACCTGCGGTCAACATTCCCAAAGAAGAGAGACGGTCCGCCCTCCGGATTATATTCTGAGACTGCTTGAGCTCTTGTTCGCGATGCATGATACGCTCAGCCATCTGATCAAATGCCGAGGCGAGATTTCCGATCTCATCATTCCTCTTTAAGGAAACCCTATAACTGAGATCACCCTCCTCAATGCGCTTTGCCCCTTGAGTTAATTGCTCGATCGGCCTAGTCATGCTCCGGACAATGCCGAAGATAACCAATAGCCCCAATAGAAAGATACCGGCCGAAATAGCTAAAGCCTTCGTGGTAACCAACCTCATTTCCTGAAGCATGGGATTGAGGTTGAACCCTAGCCGAATACCCCCTAACTTCTTATGACCCAAAACCACTGGCTTAGAAACATCCAAAATCCCTTCTTTGTAGTCGATTTCTGTAAGGGTATCGTCAGATCTTATAATCCTTTGGCTCAGTTCATCGGTGAATATGGAAAAAAGCTGTCGTCTATCTTCGTGAAAGTCTCCCACAATCCTGCCTTTGTCATCGTAGATGTAAGCATAATCGACATTAGGTAGAGCCTTTGCCTCCCGGGCAATCGTCTCAAGCCGGAATATATCCAGCCTGTAAAGGGGGGTAGCGACACTTAGCTCCATCAGGCTGATACCAGCTTTAGCCCTTTCCCCCATCTGCTCTAAGAGCAGGTTTCTCTGGGAGCGAATTGTCAGATAGGTGAGAGTGCCTACGGCAGCGAGATAGAAGAGTCCAACCGAGAGAAAGACCTTTAGTTTAAGGCTAAGTTTAACCCTTAGGTTCATGGGCGACTGTTACCACGAATCTACCTCTTTCCCTAAGACCGAAAAAACGAATCTTTCTATAGGTTTTAATTGCTCCAGCGATCCTGGAGGGATTTCGTCGATTTTGGTCGTCTTCTGCTGTTTCCTCAGTACCTCCCGACCTTCTGGATCTTTATCCATATTGAGCAAAACTTCTCTCAGGGCTTTAGCTATGTTTGGATCAAGATCTTTGCGTACTGATAGAAGCTGCCTTGGAACGGATCTCGTTCTGCCGATAACTTTGAGAGTTTCTTTAACGTCAGGCCTCAACTCTTCAAGTTCCCTATAGGACGTAGCAGCAGCATCGACTCGACCGGTGATCAGAAGATTGGCTGCACTGCCATCGCTGCCATAAACAAAGCCTACCGCATCGGCCTTAGTTCCTCCAGGGGTAGTCATCTGCATCAGTTTTAGTTTTTTATCGGCTAAAAGCATTCGAGGAAGAATGTGAGCAGAGGTTGAGTGAGGCTCATCAAACGCAATGACTCTACCTTTCAAATGACTAAGAGTATCGATGCCACTATTCTTCCTGACCAGGATGACACCCTCATATTCAGCCTCCCCATACTTCCACTGCCTCAATATAGGGACAGAGCCGGACCACTTTGAGAGCACAACCGTTGGCACGACGCTGTCATGGAAGAGATCCACTTTGCCTTCTTTAATGGCTCGAGCAAGCAAGTGCATTTTCTCTACTACCACTATTCTCCCGCCGGTAATACCAAGAGGGACTAATTTCTTAGCTATATAGTCAACAAATTCTTGCCGATCTCTTATCGATCTAACTGGATCGTCGTGCACTCTTCCAAAGACGAGAGACCTTTCTTCTGCCGCGATTGAATGCCGAAAAGCCAAAGCCAGTAGGAGATATAAAGGAAGAAAACTAAGAATAGAGAGTCGCTTGTAACAGTACATAAAACCGACCTCCCATCTTGACCTGTAGTGC
>JBOHVJ010000547.1:0-3701 GCA_050735075.1 Binatia bacterium | reverse complement strand
ACGTAGGAGAGGGCCCGTAAGGCCTCACCACATCGGGCTCATCGTCAAAAAGTGTGGTCTTTCCTCGGGAAGAAAGCCTTCCGGCCTGAGAAAATAAAACCGTTCCAATCGTTCAAAAGATTCAAGGCGTTTTAAACGATTTGAACTATTTGAACAACTTGAACCATTGCTGAGGCAGAGGCCATCGGCTCCCGCTGAGGGGCAGGTCCACTCCATGTTTACTTGCAACCGCGCTTTCACAATAGAGCCACGTCATGGTTGACAGGACGCTCTTGGCGCGATAATTTTCACGTCGTCAAAGGAGGAGTTCACTATGGCCACCAAAGCGGTAAAAGAGTTCGAGGTCCATCCCTATGTTCAGTTCATGATGGACAAGTATAGTCCCTACCGGAAGTGGATCGAATCCGAGGGCATTCCTATTGTGAGCGGTTCTTATGTGGCTGACGTCCGCACCGTTGAGCTGGGGGATTGGAAGAGGAAAGGAGGGAAAGGGGCGTACTTAAGCTTTTCGGATCAGTTAGTGGCTGATGGGTATGTCTGCGAGATATCACCCGGAGGAAGCCTAAAGCCCCAAAGGCAACTGTACGAGGAAATCGTTCTCATAGCCGCCGGCAGAGGCGCCACAACTATTTGGTATGATGGAACTCCGAAGAGAACCTTTGAATGGGAAAGGGGGAGTCTCTTTGCCATCCCTCTTAACGCCTGGCACCAGCACTTCAACGCAAGTGGCAACGAGCCGGCCAGGTACGTTGCCCTCACCAGCGCGCCTGTTGCTTTTGAGCTCTACCGGGATCCTGAGTTCATATTCAACACCAGCTACATGTTCAAGGATCGCTTCGATCCTTCGGAGGAGGATTTCTTCAGTAAACCGGGAAAGTACCTCACGGAATACTACGGCGGCATTCTCCACTCCAACTTCATTGCCGACATCAGGAAGATCAACCTGGTGCCCCGAGAAAAGAGGGGTAAAGGGACGCGGAACATGTATATCCATATGGCCGGAAGTGCAATGCTCGCCCATGTCTCACAATTTCCAGTTGGGAGATACAAGAAGGCCCATCGCCATGGCCCCGGGGCTCATGTCTGCATGTTGGATTCAACTGGCTACACTCTGATGTGGGACGAGGGGGAAGAGCCCAAACGCTATGACTGGCACGAAGGAAGCGTCATTTCGCCTCCCGCAGGGACCTGGCATCAGCATTACAATACGGGGAAAGAGCCGTGTAAGTTCGTCGCCCTCCATGCCAACACCGCTGTCCAGAGGGAGGAAAAAGGAATCGAACAGATCGAGTTTGAGCAGGAAGATTCGGCTTTGAAGAAGATGTATGAGGAGGAGTGCGCCAAGAATGGGGTTAAGCCGGATATGGGATAGGGAGATGCTGGATTTATCTATCCTCTATTCGCTTCAATATCTTCTCAAACCTGGACTCTAGTAAAGCCAGTAGCCTCTTGCGGCCGTTGGGGATATCCCGTACGTCAGCGGGTTTCCTGTTTAAAAGCTCCTCAGCCAGGATCTGAGGCGTTGCTCGTTTCTCTAAGTCTCTACTGAGCTGTTTAATAAAATTTTCGACGCGCCTCTCCTCGTCAAAGTAATCAAACACCCAGTCGGCAATATTATTCAGTTTTCGATTTTCTTCTTCTAGTCTCTGCTCTCTTTGCCTTGCGATTTGCGGGGCGCAGCTACTTAGAACGATGGCTGCGACGAACAACGTTAAAGTGGGAACGATTCCTGCTTTTTTCACCTGGTCTGGCTCCTCTCTTTGTGGCAAGAGATAACCCAGGAGACTCGCAGTGTCAATCGCATGAGTTTTGTGTTCCTCGATCCAAAATCGGAAACCAGCTGATTATTTTGTCCATCCGCTGTTTGAATTGAATCATTTTAGTCCCGGTTCATATCGCAAGCGCAAAACCATGGGGTCTTCCTGACCCTTGGGATAGATCCTCCCCGTCCGCTGCGCCTCGGCTAGAGAAACAGTAGCCAGAAAGACAGTTGCCAGTAGCCAGATAATGATTTTCCTGTTCATGGGGTTCCCTTATTTGCTTTTTGCCTTTTGCATTTTTACTTTTGCTTTACTTGCTCACCTTACCTGCCCGCATTAGATGTCGGGCGGGAGTCCGCAGATCTGAAATGTGATGCTCTTAACGCAGGGGAACAGCACCGTTATCCAGAATCACGCGATCGCCTTCCGGACTCAAAACGAAATCGACGAATTTCTTAACAGCCGGTGTTGTGTCGGCCTTGATAACGAAGAGAAAATCGCGCGTTAGAAAATAACTGCCATTTCTCACGTTCTCTGGGGAAGGAGCGACTCCGTTGAGCGCAAGGGCCTTGACCTTACCCGCGCTCTGCTCTACTACGGTCATGCTTGTCATCCCGATGGAATAGGGGGTCTCGGCCAAACCTTTAGCCATGTCTCCGCCTCGGGCCATTACCCTTGCCGTCTCCACCTCTTTTAGCTCTTTGAAGCAACCAATCTTTGCCCGAATCACCTCTGGATCTACCTCAGTCGGGGGTCGAGTTAGCACGGCAATGGGGGTATTGAGGCCAGCGAGAGATTCCCAATTTCGGATCTTACCACTGAAGACATCGCAAACCTGAGAGTCGGTAATCTTGGTCAAGGGAGCACTGGTATTGACTGCAAAGATGATAGCTCCTTTAGCAACGTCAAGGACTTTAAGATTTCCCTTCTGTATGTCCTCCGCCTTAACCCCATGGCTGGCCAGGGCGATGTGGATTTTTCTCTCCGTCAAGGCTCGGAGTCGTGCCCCGGTCCCAAGTCCTTTGCCTAGCTCGATCTGGGGGTCGGGATTTTTCTGTTGATAGGCTTTGGCAAGCGCCCTGGCTAGGGGCAACATGCCGGTTGAACCGTCGAGGACAATGGTCTCGCCGCCCCAAGCAAGCAGGGAGGGCGAAAATAACACCAAAGGGATCGCCATAAGCAAGTAGATCCAAGACGACACTTTTGGGTTTGACTGCATAAGACCCTCCTCTTTTAGTTTTTCGTGCTGCCCAAATAGATTTTTCTGCGATGCTTTCAATATTAAAGATGCTCTGACTGAGGTCTCACTTGATTACTTTATCCGCCCAGGATGGACCGGCAAGCAAAATGTAGGGAACATTGTCCTTATTTCACTGTTCACATGCCCTGTCAACTCCAATTTCTCTCCTTGGTAGCCGTTCCTCTGAGTGAAAGCGCAAGCGCTGTGCCAAAGTAGGAATAAATGCATCGGCTTAAAGTAAGTCCTTGAAGTGACTGGGAATTCCCGATGCTAAATCTAAATCGGGCAACCCAGGGGAAGCGATAAGAGCAGCCTTTTTGCTACACTCAGTATCAAAATTGATTCAGTTCAGACAGAGACTAACACCGACCGTCTCCTTCGACTGAGTCTGTCCTGAATAGCAGGCCGTTTCCTTCGAGAGCCTCAGGACGAACGGCCTGTGGCACCGAAGGGCGGAGGACGGCCGGGAGATCAAGACGGAAGCCATCTGGCTAATCCAAAAAAAATCGAAAATCTAAAATCCAAAATCGAAAATCGTAGGCGTGGTTTGCAGAGCCCTCTTGCGGATGATATGTCTCGCTTGATCTGAAGTCCTATGGAGGTAAGAGATGGAAGGCTCTTTTTCCGAGAGTGAATATCGTGAGCGCTACGAGCGGGCAAGTGCGCTAATGGAGCGGGATGGACTTGACGCTATGGTGGTC
>JBOHVJ010000546.1:0-10333 GCA_050735075.1 Binatia bacterium | reverse complement strand
CACGAGAAATACCCGGTGGATAAGGGCCACCAGAAAGTGTAGGATAGGGGCTATGACTATTACGAAGCAGACTGTAGCGAACAAGATTGCGGCCTACTTGCGCCATGAAATTTCCCTGGCGGAATTGGTGGACTGGGCGGAAGAAGCGATGATGGAGGGGGAATTTGTGGACCAGGAAGCGGCTGTGGTGTCTGGCGTCGTGTCTCGACTCGGCGTGGCCGACGTGCGCGTTTTTGGTTTGACGTGGGAAGACTGCGAGCAGTTGCTCCGGCAACTCGGTTACGCGGCCCGAGTAGATATCGTAGCGGCGTGACCTCGCAGCCCCTCTTGATTACGTCTTTCTTCACCGACACGCCTCCGAGGGAATTAACCAGTATTCGGTCAAAGAACACCTGGACATTCTGGAATTGTCTCATCCCAATGGTCTGAAGACGCGCTCCACGTAGCTTTGGCCACCGTTACGGGTTGCTCGCTGATTGTCAGTTGGAACTTTAAGCACATCGTTCACTTTGAGAAGATTCCCCTATATAATGCAGCTAACGTCCTAAAAGGGTACTCTAACATCGGTATTTTCTCTCCTCTGGAGGTGATCCAAATATGAAGGCGAAGACATTTGATTGCGTCGAAATGATGCATCGTGGCGCCAAAAATATCAGGAAACAGACTAAAGGTATGACGAAGGAACAGGAACTGGCATTTTGGCGGGAGCGGTCCAAAAGCTTTCGGCAACGCCAAAAGGCAGCGCAACGACAAGCCCACGCCGTGGAAAACAGGAATTCTGGCTCTCGCTGACAACTTAGCTGGTTTAATGCTTGGTATGCCTGTAAACCCTAACTGTGTCCGGAAGCCTCGCTCATGGAATTTGTTCGCCTGAGGCAGAACGATGCTGCCTATCCTCCTGCCGTAGGTCAGTATCTCGGAAAGGATGCCCCCTCCTCCATAGCTATTCTAGGCGACCTACAATCTCTTAAAGTCCACAAGGTGGCGCTTTTCTGTTCAGTTAAGTGTCCAGGTGCACTGATTCTACAAACCCACGACCTGGCGCACAGGTTGATGCAGGCTGGCGTGACTGTGATTAGCGGCTTTCATTCACCGGTCGAAAAGGAATGCCTCAGAATCCTGCTTCGCGGCAGCCAACCAGTGATCATTTGTCCGGCCCGGAGCCTTAAAAGGATGCGCATTCCAAAGGAATGCAAGAAACCCTTTGATGAGGGACGCCTGCTTTTCCTTGCACCCTTCCCTGACAACAGGCACCGCTCCGACATCCAAATGTCCCTTTACCGGAACCGTTTTGTGGCTGCTTTGGCCGACCGGGTCTTTATCCCTTATGCTGGACCTTCTAGTAAAACCGAGCAGTTCTGCCGTGAGATTCTGGCCTGGAACAAGTCTGTTTACACCCTCAGCCAGGCCTCAAATCAGAACCTCGTCACCTTAGGCGCAAGACCACTAACGCCTGGCGAGGAAGTTGAAATTACCCTGCGCTCTCTGGAACGAAGCTAAGATTCGATTGATTTCTCCTTCAACTTAATCATAAAAGCTTCGAGCATGGGGCGTCAAACGAATGCTAGTCACGTCTTTACGTGCCCCGGCGATTTCCGTAGAGGTCGATGTGGAGGCGCGGGGTGTAGCGAAAGCCGTTGGCCTTGCAGAGGTCGACGATCCATGAGGCCTTCTTGCCTAGCTCCTTTTTGGTCCTACCCTGAGCCATGATGAGCACACGTGCAGGGTCGAGGTTTTTAAGCCTCTCGAGGATCTCTCGGATCTCGGTGAAATCACGCTTGTGCTCCACGACGAATTTAAGTTGATAATCATAGCCAGCCATAAAGCTTTGGATCACTGGAAAGTTGAGCCTGTGCGTCTCGTGCATCTCAGCAAATTTACCTTTTTCTCTTCTCCAGGGTGTCGAGTTCGATAGCTTTGGGCTCATGGAGATAAGATCACACGATACTGGCTTAAAAATCGTCGCTGCGGTCTCTATCGTGATGTGATAACCCTTTCGCTTGAGCTTGGCTGTTAGCTGTTCGATTTCTCGCGCAAGAAGAGGCTCGCCCCCCGTAATCACGACATGCGAGGTCGGGTGCTTCTTCACCTCAACTAGAATCTCACTCAGCGTCCATTCTTCACCTTCTGGCTTCCATGAAGTGTAAGGCGTATCGCACCACACACAGCGCAGGTTGCAACCTGATGTGCGGATGAAAACCGAGGGGGTGCCCACAAGTCTACCCTCGCCTTGAATGGAGTAGAAGATCTCGGCGATACGCACGAGATGAGTTTATCAAAGGCAATTTGGGGATGCTAGATAACAATAGTGGGCCCTCAAAATCAGCCCTTTATCCCAGGAAGAATGCAGGCATGCGCTGGCCATTTGCGGCGATTGACAGGAAGATCGGATTGCATTAATTTCGCGGTCTGATCGGGAGAGATAATGTGATCATGCAGCTGCGACTGAATCGCTGAGAGCATTTGCCGCGGCAAAACCGTCAGCTCTCTCTGGAACTTTCAGCGGCTGGCACTTCGGCAGAACTTACAGGAGGACTCATGAAGAAGACTATTGCAATGATGGCATTACTTGCCTGTGCTTTTCCGGCTTGCGCTATCGTCCATGGCTTGGAGGCGCGACGGGCTTGTGTCGATCGAGCACGAGAAACAGGTCATAATGTAGCCAACGTGCACTCCATTGAGAGAGAGGGCAGAGGCGATTTCAGAGTTATGCTTCGCATAGAGGGAGTGGGCCCTCTACTGCGCTGTGACTACGACGGCCAGTCGGGCAAGGCGGACCTGCGCTGGTAGGTATGGTGGCTGGCCACCGCTCTCTTTCACTTCCCTCATCTTCTCCCGCATCTCTTCTTTCGTCTCTTGGATCAGGTCCTTTCAAATTGGAAAATATTACCCGAAGAAGGACTCTCAAACCATTCGACAGGACCAGAAATCTTGACTCATCCAGGGTATGTGATAAGTATGAAAGATTGATAGATGAAGGAAGAGAAGGAAGCACTCCTGGACGAGGAGAGAAGGCTCAAAAGACTTAGGATGATCGTGGACCTCGCCTCAGCCCTGCTCTGGCAGTCTGATCTCACCTTGGGCGATGCGCGGAAGCTGGTTGCCGATACCAGGGAGAGGGCCTTGGAGCTCTTCCCCGACAAAGGAGAGACCTTTGACCTGATCTACGGCTCGCGTTTGCGCCGGATTTTGGCGGAGAAATACCGCCTGCAGTAGTGATTCAGTGACCACTATTTTTTCTTTATGAATCAGGATTGGATTCGCATCCGAGGCGCAAAACAGAACAACCTCAAAAACCTAGATCTAGATATTCCCTTGAATGCTCTCACGGTGATCACCGGGGTCAGTGGCTCGGGAAAATCAACACTCGCCTTTGACATCCTTTACGCCGAGGGCCAGAGGCGCTACGTCGAGAGCTTCTCTGCCTATGCGCGTCAATTCCTTGACCGCATGGACAAGCCAGATGTCGAAAGCATAGAAGGGATACCCCCAACCATCGCCATCGATCAGAGCCGGCCGGTCAAAACCTCCCGCTCCACGGTAGGAACCATGACTGAGCTTCACGATCACCTGAAGCTCCTCTTTTCTAAGATCGCGCTGCTCTATTGTAAGGGATGTCACAGAGTCGTGGAGAGGGACACGGCACAAGCGGTCTTCAAAAAACTGGGCCATTTACCAGTGGGCTCACCTTTGGTCCTGACCTTTCCGCTTACTTTTTCTTCCTCCCTTCCTTGGAGCGAGGTAAAAACAGGGCTCCTCCGTGCCGGTTTCCATCGCCTGTTACAAAATCAGACCATCCTGGATCTGGAGGCAATACAAGATCCACCTCAGGAAAACCTCGAAGTGGTGGTGGACCGCTACGCCTATCGTCCGGAGGGTAAGAAGAGGATCACGGATTCTCTCGAGCAGGCCTTTCATTTCGGCAAAGGGAGACTGAACCTATACTTTCCTCAAGAGGGTTGGCGCCGCGAACCCTTCAGCAACCACCTCCATTGCCCCCACTGCGATTTTTCCTATCACGAAGCTGTTCCCAATCTCTTTTCTTTCAATAGCCCCTTGGGCGCCTGCGAGACTTGCCGTGGATTTGGCCGAGTGATCGACATTGACCTGGACTTGGTCATCCCGGACCCCTCTAAGTCTCTGAGCGACGGGGCTATTAAGCCTTGGAAAACCAAGCCAAGGAGATTCCAGAGGTTTATGGATTTCTGTGAGCGCAAGCGGATTCCTACCAAGAAACCATTTCAGGAGCTGAGCGAGAAACAGAAGAGGCTGGTCATCGAAGGGGACGGGGATTACAAAGGCATCCGCGGCTGGTTTCGTCGCCTTGAGCGGAAGAGCTACAGGATGCACGTTCGGGTCTTTCTCTCTCGCTACCGGACCTATCTCCTTTGCCCCCAGTGCCAGGGGACTCGGCTCAAGCCCGAGGCACTCTATTTCCAGATTGAAGGAAAAAATATCGCCGAGATCAACGCAATGAGCGTCGGCGAGGCTCACCGCTTCTTTCACGACCTCAAGCCTGCTGGGCAAGTGGATCAGGTGGCAAGGCTGATTCTCGATGAGATCCGTCGAAGACTCAGCTATCTCGTGGGAGTTGGCCTTGAGTATCTGACCTTGGACCGCCAGTCCCGCACCCTCTCCGGCGGAGAACTGGGACGGGTCGATCTCACCACTGCCATCGGCTCCTCACTTGTGAACACCCTCTATGTGCTCGACGAACCGTCCATCGGCCTGCATCCGCGGGACAGCCACCGTCTCGTGGAGATCCTCCATCGTCTCAGGTCCAACAACAATACTGTGGTTGTGGTGGAGCATGATCCTGAGATCATCAAGGAGAGCGATTTCATCATCGATCTCGGTCCGAAGGCCGGAGAAAAGGGGGGCCAGGTCGTCTTTGCCGGCCCTTATGATGGCCTGCTAAAAAACCGCGACTCTCTAACTGCAGCCTACCTTACCCAGCGTAAGCTCATTCCATTTCCTTCTCAGCATCGCCGCCCGATCCCACGGCGACACCTTAAGATTTTCGGGGCGCAGGCCAACAACCTCAAAAAGATCGATGTGGACATCCCTCTCGGATTGTTCGTCTGTATCACCGGCGTCTCCGGATCAGGTAAATCAAGCTTAGTGGATGAGGTCCTCTATCGCAATTTGAAGAAGCTTAAAGAATCCCCGGCGGCTCCCGTAGTGCAGTGCACCCGTATCGAGGGGGTGGATAAAATCTCCGATGTCATCCTGGTCGATCAATCTCCCGTGGGGACGACTCCCCGCTCCAATCCGGCTACCTACATGAAGGTCTTTGACACTATTCGGCGTCTCTTCGCCTCCACCGATCTGTCCCGCCTCAGGGGTTATACGCCTTCCACCTTCTCCTTTAATGTAGAGGGCGGAAGATGCGAGAGCTGTCGCGGCGAGGGATTCGAGAAGATCGAAATGCAATTCCTCTCGGATGTCTACACCTCTTGTGCCGAGTGCCAGGGGAGCCGCTTCCGTGAGGAGATCCTTGAAGTGAGATATCGCGGGCGCAACATCCGCCAGGTCCTGGATTTAACTGTCGCCGAGGCAGCGGAGTTCTTCAGGGACTCTGCGGAGATCCAATACGGGCTTAGTCCCTTACGCTCCGTCGGTTTGGATTACGTGCGCTTGGGGCAGCCGCTCACCACCCTCTCGGGCGGTGAGTCGCAGCGCCTCAAGCTCGCTGCCCACATGGCCAAGGCGAGAAAGTCAGGCACGCTGTTCATCTTCGACGAGCCTACCACGGGCCTGCACTTCCACGACATCGAGCGACTGCTCTGGGCCTTCAATGAACTGCTAGAGCAGGGTCACTCCATCGTCGTCATCGAACACAACATGGAAGTCGTTAAATGCGCCGACCACATTATCGATCTCGGACCCGAGGGGGGAGATAGCGGCGGGGAAATCATAGGCGTAGGAATCCCCGAGGAGATTGCCGGGGTTGAAAAATCCCACACCGGCCGTTATCTCAAGCCCTACTTGGAAAGAGGAACCACATCCCCCTTTACACCCCTCCTGCAAAAAAGTTTAAGGGATCAAGGGTTGAAGGGATTAAGGGACGGCAATAAGGCAATCACGATTGTCGGTGCCAAGGAGCATAATCTAAAGAATATCAATCTGGAGATCCCCCGTGACCGCTTCGTCGTGATTACGGGCTTAAGCGGCTCAGGAAAATCTTCCCTGGCCTTTGACATCATTTATGCCGAAGGACAACGGCGCTACATTGATAGCCTCTCTGCCTATGCGCGTCAGTTCCTTCAGATCATGGCCCGTCCCAATGTGGATCTCCTCTCCGGCATCCCCCCGACAGTAGCCATTGAGCAGCGCCTCAGCCAAGGAGGAAAGAAGTCGACCGTGGCCACGGTCACTGAGATCTACCATTACCTGAGACTCCTTTACTCTAAGGTGGGAAAACAACACTGCGTCCATTGTGGGCGTCAGATCAGATCGCTCACTAGGAGCCAGATCCTGGACCGCATCTCCCGCACCCACAGGGGAAAAGACGTCATGATCCTCAGTCCGATCGTGAGGGGACGGAAGGGATTTCATAAGGAAGTCATCACCGGCGCAAAAAAGCTTGGCTACAGTAAGGCGAGGATTGACGGGGAGATGGTGGATCTCAAGTCCGTAAAGCTCATCGACGGGTTGGAACGGTTTCGGGAGCACGACATTGATGTTGTGATCGGGAGGGCCAAGGCAGGGGGACGAGAGGTGGAGGGGATGGTGGAGCAAGGGTTACGCTTGGGTAACGGGGTGGTTCATCTCCTCTCGCAAGCTGGGGAGCAGATCTACAACCAACGCCTTTTCTGCCTCCGCTGTGGTATTGGCTACGAACCGCTGGATCCCAGACTCTTTTCCTTTAACAGCCGTCAAGGAGCTTGCTCGCACTGCAACGGGATGGGATTCGACTTGGAACTTGATCCAGACCTGATCATTGCCGATCCCCGTAAACCTTTATCTGAAACCGTTTCATCCCTCTCGTCCGGGAATGCAATGGATTTGAAGCGAGGCCTTCTGCGTCTATTGCGCGATCTAAAGGAAGACCATCGGATTGATGTCGAGAGGCCTTTTTCGCGCCTGACAAAAAAAGAGCAAGCACTCGTCCTCCACGGTGGAGGGGACCACCCTCACTTTGTCGGTCTCCTTCCCTATCTTAGAGGACTCTGGGAAGGAGTGGAGAATGGCTTGAGCGAGTATCTATCCCAGTTCTTGACCGAATCCACGTGCCCTACCTGCCGCGGGAGAAGGCTTAACCTGCGCGCCCAGTCGGTTAGAGTTGATGGCCAGGCGATTTGGCAGGTCACCTCACTTTCTGTCAACGAAGCGCGGGAATATTTCCGATCCCGCCTAGGTGAGAAGGGCGAGAATGGAAAGTCCGAACGGGACCAAGCCATCACAGAAAAAATCCTCCGGGAGATCCAACAGCGGCTGAATTTTCTCTCAGAAGTAGGCCTACCCTACCTAACTCTTGACCGCCGTGCCGATACGCTCTCAGGCGGGGAGGCCCAGCGAATCCGCCTGGCAGCCCAGCTTGGGTCGAATCTACGGGGAGTCTGCTACATCCTTGACGAGCCTACCATCGGCCTGCACCCGCGCGACAATGGGATGCTGCTTCGTACCCTGAGGCGCCTGGAAGAGGTGGGCAACACCGTTCTGGTCGTGGAGCACGACGAAACCACCATTCAATCCGCCGACTTAATAGTGGACCTGGGGCCAGGGGCAGGGGTTCATGGAGGAAAAGTAGTAGCGATCGGGACACCCCAAGAGATCAGAGAGAATCCAGCCTCACTGACCGGCGCTTTCCTTAAAGCCAACAGGAAGAGAATCTGGCCCAAGCGTCTATTCACTGCCTCTCCCTGGCTCACTATCCGCGGGGCCAAGGCAAACAACCTCAAGGGCATGGATGTGCGCTTCCCTTTAGGGGCGTGGAGTTGTGTCACAGGAATATCGGGATCTGGAAAGAGCACGTTGGTGAAGGAAGTCCTCTATAAAGGCCTCAAGATGAAGCTGGGTCAATTCGCCGGCCGTCCTGGAGAGCATAGGGAAATCAGCGGTTGGGAGAGGCTTGAGCGGGTCGTGGAGGTGGATCAGAGCCCCATCGGAAAGACCCCCCGTTCCATCCCTGCCTCTTATGTTGGTCTTCTGGATGAGATTCGGAGAATATTCTCGCTCACCCCGGAGGCGCGCCTGCGCGGCTACGCCCCCAATCGATTCTCGTTCAATGTTCGAGGGGGAAGGTGCGAGGAGTGTGCTGGGCAGGGAAAGATCAGGAAAGAGATGAGCTTCCTGCCGGATGTCTTCGTCGACTGCGACGGCTGCGGAGGGGAGCGATTCAACGAAGAGACCCTTAGCGTCCGATACAGCAACAGGAACATCGCCGATGTGCTCAAAATGACCGTTGAAGAGGCGGTCCCCTTCTTCCGTCCATTTCCGAAAATCATGCGGCCACTTAAGGTCCTCGACGATATCGGCATGGGCTATATCACCCTCGGCCAGGCAAGTAATACGCTCTCGGGTGGAGAAGCTCAGAGGATAAAACTCGCCTATGAGCTGGGAAAAGAGTCACACGGAAAGACGCTTTATGTCCTGGATGAGCCAACGACTGGTCTCCACTTTGCCGATGTGGAAAAACTCATCCACATCCTTCACCGCCTCGTAGAGATGGGCAATACAGTGATCACCATCGAACACAATCTGGAGATCGTCAAGGAAGCGGACTATCTGGTGGATCTCGGTCCCGAGGGCGGGGAAGAGGGAGGTTATTTGGTCGCCAGCGGACCACCGCTGGAAGTGGCGCAGGACGGCAAGCAGTCCTACACTGCCCGCTATTTACGGGATTACCTCAATGGGAAGGCGGAGATGGGCAGCCGGGCTCAGCCTGGATGAACAATTTCCAAACAAGGGTGAAGCAAAGATTCATGACTGTTATGGTCTTGTTGCGTTAAGATGCGCAGTTACCCTTACCCGTGTCCGTGACTCGTGTTTTTATCCTTTCTCGTCATCGTACCTCGTGCTCGTAATGGAGGAGATGGGGCGAACACGATCACGAATCACGAACACGACCCCGGACGAGTAGGAACGAGGGCGTAAGCGTACTGACGTAGTTCGTTGGGATAAAGACTCCCGCCCCTTTTCTTCTCCAACTCTTCGGTTACACCGCAGACTCAAGCAGCTTCTTTAGGTCGTCTCGCCAGTTACGATCCGTGTATTCTCCCTCGTCCAGGACTTGGAAACGGAATGTCTGGTCCTGGAAGTCTTTAGCGAGTTTCTGCCACGGGACTTTCTGCCCAACTTTCTCGAAATAGCTGGCGACCTTCCGCTTGTAGTTCATCAATGGTCAACTTGGAAACCATATCTTTCCTCCTAACCGCTTAACTCTTTAACAAAGAAAACAAAAGCCCGTCTAGGAGGGCCAGTCCGGGCGATGATGCGGAATCAAAGTTGTGACCGGATCGGTGACCCAGCGGAAGTTAGTTTCGCGTAAAATAGGGCAGGTCTGTTATGAGTGTCAAGTAGAACTGATACCCACCCTGAAGGCCATTATGTTTTTTGCTTTCTGGGAAGGGTAAGCCCAAGCTCTCTCAAAGGTCCAGACATCCACTTTCCGATTTTCCAAGGGAGGCAAACCGGGATCGTGAAGAAGGAGGTGAGTATCATCGTAACCCTTTACCACCACAAAGTGGCCCGAGTACCCTTCGCGATTGTCTAAGGTTCTGGAATTTACATTACACACAACTAAATAACCTTCGTTGAGCAATTGCTTTACTTCCTCGATTATTGGAGTCGCCCTGACGGTGTCTATTTTCTTCACGAATTCTCGTGCTAAATTTCTTTCCTGCTCAATGTCGCAATGCTCGATCTGTGCTCTCCCGAATTCTTCTCCATATTCCTCTATTAAATATTCACCGCCTCTGCGGATGAACTCCTGGTAGTCGGCAACCTCTATATTCTTTACTTCCATGCCCTGCTCCTTCAGCCACAGCATCCCCGCCATGGGCCAAGTCCATAGGCCTTGCACCTTCGCAGTGATCTTATCCAGTTCATCCCATGAAAACTCGCGTGCGGGCCAGAAAAACTTCATGACCATGCGCAACGCCGCTTGGAAGCAGTGCGTATCGTCGCTTGTATTTGAATAAAACGGCACCTCTTTGTCGAGTTTCTTCATAACTAATGCATTATTATTTTTCGGAACCTGGTCCAGAACCAAAGCAAGTCAGAGCTCCAAAAATAATCATGATCCCCTTGCGCGGGTAGCGGTCCATGAGGACACTACCCACTAGGGTCTGGATCACTCCACTAATGCTTGAGGCGGTGACGATCGCCC
>JBOHVJ010000545.1:0-14096 GCA_050735075.1 Binatia bacterium | reverse complement strand
ACATTCGATTGTGTTCTCCGGACTCTTCGTCAGGATGGCTTCGTTGAAGTGGAGGACTTCGAGATCGTAAGGCGTGCTAACCCGGTGGCTTGGATACCTGATACCCATTCGGAGGCGACGTTGAGAGCAATTATGAGTTCTCAGTTTTCTATGAGGCCATGGCTGTATTGCGGATTTGCCAGGTCTTGAAGTAAATTCGCCTACTTATCAGGAGATTAGGGTTTTCTTCGATGACAGCCAAGGTTCGGCTGGAATAGGCAAAAGAGTCCTCGCCTTTTGCCCTGATGAGACAATAGGTGGTTCTCCAGGGAGTTTGACGAAAATTTCTATGCTATTCAAGAACGATTAGCTGCGTCGCGACGTGGGGAAGGTGGAGGTGGCACCAGACGCGGAAGATTCCCGCCTTATCAGCAACGAACTCGGCCGTCTCGGGCTTGCCCCTGTTGACAACCAGCTTCACCCCGAACTCGTCAATCGCCAACCCATGCTCCGCCGGGTCATCCTTGACGTTGTTGATCCCACGCAGCCTGACCCGATCCCCTCTTTTCACGACCAGAGGCCCGGGCACCCAGATGTTGGACCCTTCATACTTGATATTAACCAACGTGAGTTCGTGGGCCACCGGCTGCGCACCCTGAGTTAAAAGCACGCCTCCGGCCAGCACAAGCGCAACCACAAGTGCCAGCCCCAAAACTAGCCAGCCGTTTTGCTTCCGCATCGTTTCCTCCCAGCGTTAAGATTTTGCGGCTCTACTAACATGATGCATCGAACCCTGTCAAGGCAACCGTGGGCTCTACTTCGAAAAGTGTAGTGCCAAATGGAAGCGGAGGGGGCCCGCCCCTCTGGGCGGGAGGCAAGAAGGAGGGACTCCCTGCTGCAAAGAGAGAGGGGGGCTGTCCCGAAGAAAGGGAGACCTCCGACACTGAACTAACTCAAAGGGAAGGGGGAGAATCGGGTTAAGTAGCTGGGGGCAGAGAAGTAGAGACTCATCGGCTCCCACTGAGGGGCAGGCTCCCCTCTCTCGTATGAGGAAAGCTTCGAGGACTCTAAGGAAGCCTAGAGTTCCTTGACTCTCACCGAGGGCATCGCTATAAGCCAGTCGAGAATGAATCGACTGTATCTGCGCCTGGTTAATTTCCTGGTGCCAATGCTTGCTTGGACTGTGAGCGCCTCTCTCGCCGCTGACGCTATCCCTCGGGGCAAGGCCGTGTACGAGGCACATTGCGCAGTCTGTCACGGTGTCGCCGGCGACGGTAACGGTCCAGAGGCACACCGCTTCTTCACACGCCCGTCCGATCTCACACGCGCGAGCTTTAAGTTCCGCTCAACGCCGAGCGGCTCCCTCCCAACAGACCAAGACCTCGAGCGGACGATCCGTCGCGGCCTTCCAGCATCCGGCATGGTCGCACAGGAGCACCTAAGCGACACCGAGATACGTGATGTCATCGCCTATATAAAAACACTCTCGCCGCGCTGGGTTGAGAGCACTCCGTCTAAACCAATTAGCATCGTCCCACCAAAAAATCTCGCTTCGCTCTTGGCTAAAGGAAAGGATCTCTTCAAGAAGGCCGGTTGTCCCGAGTGCCACGGCCCGGGTGGCCGTGGTGACGGCCCTTCCGCCGGGACACTAACGAGCGGCGGACGACCGACGCGCCCCGCAGATCTAACGCGCCGGCCCTTCAAAGGCGGCGATCGATCCGAGGACATCTATCGGGCGCTTGCGGTTGGCATCGACGGTACGCCGATGCCCTCCTATCGGGACGCCCTCGAAGAGGAAGAGATCTGGGCCCTTGCGGTCTATGTGACGCGTCTGGCTACCCCCGGAGCCCGACCTCTGCCAACCGATGACGAGCGTATTGGCCGTGAGGTTGAGGCCAAGCACCAGCCCAAACGAAGTCGCAGATGATCGTTTTTCATTGGTGTTAAGGAAGGAGGCGAGTTTATCGAAGATAAATATCTTACTGCCAGCCGATTGGATCGTAACCTTTCTCGCGAAGGCAACGGTTGACGAAGTTCCTATAGACTGAGTTCGGTTGCCGAGACCGGGATGCTCCTCTCAAGGCACCACGGGTCAATCCTGCGGCGCCGCCGCCAGCCGCTCCCACCGCAGCGCCACGACCCGCATGCCCTACCACGGCGCCCCCGGCAGCACCTCCGGCAGCGCCGATAGCAGCTCCAGTTCCTGCACCAGTCGCTGCGCTCCCAGCGATATCCACTCCTCGTCCGCCGGAGGAGACGTATTCTTCCGCCCGCCGCATGCAGTCGTCGATGTCTTGTTCGGCCACGTTAGATCCTATTCGCTTATAGTAAGCATTCGGATACAAGACTGGCCGCTGAGTAGCACACGCCGTTAGACCAAAAAAGAGAGCCAAGAGCACTATAATTTCTAATGTCGGTTGCTGCGTAAGCTTCAAGCCACTGAACTTTTTGGCTGGCATTGAATTTCCACTCTCGTGTTGTGATTGTTTCAAAGTTACTTACCCGAAGAAGCAAAAGGGTCCTCGCCTTTAGCCCTGATAAGACGATAGAGAGTTATCATAACCCCTAGCGTAATGAAACTATCCGCAAAGTTGAAGGCAGGCCAATGAAATCCAGACCAGTAAAAATCCAAAAAGTCGATCACCTCTCCGTATAGGATACGATCGATGAGGTTCCCTATGGCCCCACCCAGGATGAAGGTAAGGGCTGTAATAAGGCCTTTCTCCCTCTGGGGTAACCGTCTCAGGATCATGGCGATGAAACCGATCGCCAAGAGGGAAAAGAGAACGAGGAACGGCAGACGAAAAACCGCCCTGCTGCCGGCAAAGATGCCGAAGGCCGCGCCGGTATTTCGGATATAGGTCAAGCTGAAGAGATTTTCGACAACGGGAATCGAATGGTTCAGCGGCATGGTACGATCCACGATAAACTTGGTTGCCTGATCCAAGAGGACAATAAAAAAGAGCAGATAGCAGACGATCTTGGTTTTCGCAGTCAAGATGATGCCCCGGATTTTAGGACCTCGGAACAGCGGGAGCAAACCATTGAGGGTTTTCTTACTTCCTTGGCGTACTTCCAGCAGCGCTCACATTTTTGACCGTTCGCCTTATAGACCTGAATAAGGCCACCGAGAATGGAACTGCAGTGTTTGATCCCTTCGTTACGAACCCCATCGCTATCAAGAGATCCAATCGGCTCCCACATTCCTTCGGGGATCAAGGACTCCTCGGGTTCTCCTTTGTCAAGTTCCACTTGGGAAACAATAAACAAATCATCCCATTTGATCTTACCGTCAGAGTTAAGCAGGCTTTGGAGTGATGTATCTTTTTTATAGGTGCCTGGATACAAAACAACCTTGGCGTCAAGGGAATGGCCAATATTGCCGTTGTTCCTGGCGGCCTCCAAGCTTTTCAGTATCTCTCCCCTCACCCTAAAGATCCGATCCCATTTCTCCCCGATTTCTTCATTGACAAAGGTAGAGCTGGGCACCGGCATTTGCGACAGGAGAACACTTTCCGGAGCACCATTTTTTTTGGGCATGTGTTCCCAAATTTCTTCCGCAGTGAAGGAAAGAATAGGAGTCATCAGATGAACTAAGGTCTCCAAAATTTGATAGAGGGTCGTTTGAGCAGACCTTCTTTCCTTTGAATTCGCCCCTTCGCAATAGAGCCGGTCTTTAACGATGTCCAGATAGAGGGCGCTCAGATCGACCGCACAGAAATGGATCAGGCCTTGAACGACGTGATGGAAGGCGAAGTTATTGTACGCGTCCAGCGACCGGGCGAGTAGCTTCTGGCCTTGGTGCAGAATCCACCGATCCAACTCCGCGAGGGTCTCAGGCCTGACCGCATCTTTATTGGGATCAAAGTCATACAGATTGCCGAGGAGAAAACGGCACGTGTTGCGAATCTTCCGATAAGCATCCAACAGCGGCGCGATGAGATTATGCGAGAAACATGTGTCGGCTGTAAAATCGACCGAGGTGAAAAGTAGTCTGAGTACATCCGCGCCGTGCTTCGTGATGACGTCGTCCGGGGACACGACGTTGCCTAACGACTTTGACATCTTCTTCGCTGCCTCGTCGAGGATTAGCCCGTGCGTCAGTACGCTGCGGTAGGGTGCTCGTCGTTCGGTCGCCACTGCAGTAACCAGGGAGACCTGAAACCATCCGCGATGCTGGTCGACGGCCTCAACATAGAGATCTGCGGGCCATCCGAGGTTCCTCTGGCGGAGGACCACATCGTGGGAGCAAGCGGCGTCGAACCACACGTCGAGGATATTGCCGTCGGTCTCAAAATCGTAGCTTCCACACTCGCAACGGTAACCGTCCGGCAGCAGTTGACGGACCTCCAGTTCGTACCAAGCGTCGGAGCCGCGCTCCCGGAAAATTTCTTCGATGCGCTGGATCAGTTCAGACTTGGCGTGAAATTGTCCGCAGGCACAGCAGCGGAAGACCGGAATGGGCACACCCCACGCCCGCTGGCGCGACAAACACCAGTCAGGGCGTGTTTCCATCATGTGGTAGATCCGGTCACGGCCCCACTTGGGCACCCAGGCTACGCGGTCGATCTCAGCGAGGGCGGTCGACCGCAAATCCGCATGATCAATTCGCAGGAACCATTGTTCGGTGGCGCGGAAGATCACCGGGCTTTTGCACCGCCAGCAGTGCGGATAGGAATGCGACAACTGTTCGCCGTGAACAAGTGCCGCGCTTGCCCGGAGGTCGTCCACGATAGCCTCGTTGCTCTCAAAAACCTTCCGACCGGCATACACGCCAGCTTGGCTGGTGAAACTCCCCTCCGCGTCAACCGGGGTCAGTACCGGTAAATCGTACTTCTGGCCGACCTGAAAGTCCTCGTACCCGTGACCGGGCGCGGTATGGACACACCCTGTACCGACATCGGCCGTGACATGGCTCTCAAAAACGAGTCGCGAGGCGCGATCAAAGAGCGGGTGGCGGAAAATGTCCTTGCCGTCCAGCGCCGTGAGGGTAATCGGCATCCGCCTCTGGTCCCGATTGCTCAACCGGGCTGCTGTGAGAAAGGCATCGGCCAGACGCGCCGCGACGATAAAGTAGTCGTCCCCAACCTTGACAGCGACATAGTCGAGATGAGGGTTAAAGCAGACAGCAAGGTTGGCGGGCAATGTCCACGGTGTCGTCGTCCAGATCACGGCGGACAGCCGGTCGTGCGCAGTCGCTAGCTCGTCGGCGTCTTTTGGATTGAGCGCGAGCGCTCTCGCTTCGGCCGGGCTGCCGTGGAAACGAAAACGGACATAAATCGAAGGCGACGTATGCTCGGTATACTCCACTTCCGCCTCCGCCAGCGCCGTTGAGCAGACAGGGCACCAGTGGACCGGACGCAAACCCCGATAAATAAACCCACCCTCCACGAGGCGGCGGAACATGCGGACAATCCCGGCCTCATATTCCCGCGACATGGTAAGGTAGGGGTTGTGCCAGTCGCCGAGAACCCCCAGCCGCTGAAATTGCTCCTGCTGAATCTGATAATACTTCTCGGCGTACGTGCGGCAGCGGCGGCGAATCTCGAGCTGCGGCATGGTGCGCGCAGTGGAAGCCAGGTCCTTCAGCACCTGGTGCTCAATCGGCATACCATGACAGTCCCAACCCGGGACGTACGGCGCCTGGCGACCAGCCATAAACTGCCGCTTTACAACCACGTCTTTAATGATCTTATTGAGCGCAGTACCAAGGTGGACATCTCCATTGGCGTACGGTGGCCCATCGTGCAATACGTAGCGCTCCCCGCCGCTGGTGGCGTGGAGTAACCGCTGATACAATCCCTCTGCCTGCCAGCGTGCGAGGATCTCTGGCTCCCGCGCGGAGAGATTGGCGCGCATAGGAAAGCGCGTCTTCGGTAGATTCAGCGTCTCTTTGTAATCCATCTATTAATAGGACAACGGTGAGCAGATCAGAGCAAGTGTCCCAGGCGGGGATCTATTTGTTGTGGTTCAGTCCCCTAACCATCCGAAAGGCGAAGTTGTCCGCCTTGCTTTCGGCATCCGCCCAAAAGATATAATGGCCCAGTTCGTGGTAGACCGTGTTAATCCATCTTCTCTCGGAATTGTATTTCCTTCCCCTCTTCCAATTCTCCGGATGTACTAGATAGATTTTGCCATTATCGTAGGTCTTGCCTGCAGTCTTCCCCCAGTCAATATACTCGAACCACTCTATCTTCGGCATCTTTAGACTGTAAAACCGGCAGAGGTAGGAGATCGCCTTCTTGAAATCTGAAGGTCTGTAGTCGCGGAAGAACGAGGCAAGGTGCCGGTCCACTGACCGACGCCCTTTCAAAGGTGGTAGCATCATCCGCATAACATTGCTCCTCGACCATCGTAAGGCCTTTTTTTAGCATAAAAATCTGTAAATAAAAACAACTCGAGCCTTTCCAAGTTTCGGTAGAGAATAGCCAAGTACTTGATTTCTCGTTGTTTTTAGTCCATTCTTGGTATCCGTAGTTGAGCTGATGAAACGGGGATGGTATCCATTGGCTAGGAGCTTAAGCACAGGAGCTACCCCCCCATAAATCGTTCAGCCTCCCGGCTATCAGAATTCCTTAGGAAGACGAGGAGAGGAGCGTGCCACTATTCTTAACTAACCAAGATGTCGAGACAAAGAAAAAGGCTATCTTGCATGAAGCACCATATTTGTAAAGAAGGGGGTCCTATGGTATGGCCAAGGTATCGTAGGGTCGGTTCTCCTACATTACCCAGCGATTCTTTGGTCATTACTCCCTGGTTGATCCACGATGCGTTGGCTGGCTGAAAGACTTGCTCACGGGGGCATGTGGCTCGCCTTTGAGGTAGGGAGGTCCGCGGTCAAGATTTTCCCCCGGCCCTTCCTCCTTTCCCTCTCCAAGGCGCTGGCCGATCTGGGTTTTTACCTCTTCCACGGCTTCCGCAAGCGTTCGCTCAGGAACCTCAGTCTCGCCTTGGGAGATCGACTCGATACTAGAGAAGTTCCACAGATTGTCCGCAGATCGCTCAGGAATTTTTTCCGGGATTTCGTTGAAATCGGGTTTGCCCTTGAGACTTCACCTGAAGAGATCCGCGCAGAGATTCCACTCCGCGGCCGCGAGCACTTGGAAGCTTCTCTCACCAAAGGGAAGGGGGCAATCGTCTTAAGTGCCCATCTGGGAAACTTTTTTTTGGTCGGAACGCGACTAGCCAGCGAAGGCTACCCGACCTATGTTTTAGTGAACCAACCCCAGAGCGGACTCTTCCCACAACTTATGGATCACTACCGTTTAAGGGTAGGGCAGAGGACAATCCACGCACGGCCTCGCCAGCAGGCCTTCCGTGAGCTTCTCCGGGTCTTGAGACGCAACGAGCTAGCGATCGTCATCGCAGACGAATACAGGTCTGGAACTGGTATCCACGTACCATTCCTTGGCCGCACAGTACTAGCCCGTAGGGGACCAGCTACCCTGGCGCTCCGCACCGGGGCAGCCCTGGTTCCTGTTTATATGATAAGAGACTTAAGCGGCGGGCTCACGCTCTTCATCGAGCCTGAGATCGAGCTTGTAAGATCGGGAAAAATTAAGGCGGACGTGAGGGATAATACCCTGCGTATCACCCAGTGGTTGGAAAGGACGGTGCGGACCTACCCCGACCAATGGAACTGGATGAACATTCGCTGGCAGCAAACTTCGCTCAACGGATTAATGAGAAAGGAACCGGCGGCGAAGGAGATCACCACATAACCAGACTCTAAAAAAGGAAGAGGGAATGAAAATCAAGAGGAAACAGCTTCAAGAGCTGAAGAGAAAAGTTGCCTTGGGAAATCAAATCCTGTCTAACCAAGGGCTTGCCGACTATCACGGTCATCTGAGCGCCCGCATCCCAGGAACTCGTAAGTTCCTGATCAAGCCGGTGCTCGCGCCTCTCGGCTACATCACAAGCAAGGATATCATCACTGTGGATATCGATGAGTACAAAGAGAATTGCGAAGAGAACTGGGCTAAGGCAGGTAATATCAACCAAGTCATAAAGATGAAGATACCGCCTCGGGAAACGATGATTCACGCCGCCGTCTACGAGGCCCGTTCGGACGTCGATTCGGTGGTCCATACCCATCAACCTATCGCTACGGCTTTTTCCATTGCTGGTGTTCCGCTTCTACCGATCTATAATCAAGCCGCCCCGTTTGCCCCCGAGACGCCGATTTTTCCTAGTCCCAGATTGATTTATACGGTTCAGGATGGCGTCGAAATCGTCCAAGCTTTAAGGGACCGATCAGCCCTCTTGCTGCAAGGCCATGGAATAGTCGTGGTCGGAGAGGGCGTCGAAGAGTCCACTGCTAACGCTATATATCTCGAGAGGACGGCTCATATGCAGTTGGTGGCGAGCTGCCTGGGAAAGCCAATAACGATGCCGGACAAGGATATCCAGGTCATGAAGGAGACTACCAAAGCCCGCTCTTACCACGCCTTTGCCTATTTCGCCTCTTTGATGAAAGGGAGAAAGTGAGGGGTGGCAAGAATCTATCGAGCCTCTGTTCGCTGTCCCGGCTGGGCTAGGACAAACGAACAAACTTAAAGACAAATTCTGCCTAGGAGGGATTGTAATGGCAAAAACAGAGAAACGTGCCGCGCTGAGCGAGGCAAAACCACCGATTCAGGATTTGCGTGAATGGCTTCAGCGTGTTGAGGAAATGGGTGATTTGATCCGCGTCAAACAGCCGGTGAGTTGTGATGAGGAGATGAGCGCGATTGCCTATCTCCTGGCAAAGCAGACCGCTACACCTGCGGTGCTCTTTGAGACCGTAAGCGGCTACGAGAAGAGCCCGATTGGCACTCAGCTACTTTGGAATATACTCGGCCCAAGCTTGAGACGCATTGCACTCACGCTGGAAGAGCCGCCGGATACGCCAACGCTCGATTTGATCCGCCGTGTGAAGGACAAACTCAAGAACCGCATGCCGCCCCGAGAGGTGAAGCGGAACCAGGCAGCCTTCTACGAGCACACCGTCACTGCAAAAGACGTTGACTTAACCCAGTTGCCGATCCCCAAGCACTGGCCGCTCGACGGCGGGCGCTATGCCGGTACGGCCGACGTAGTGATCACGCGCGATCCCGACAGCGGCTATCTCAACGTTGGAACCTACCGGATGATGCTTCAGGGGAAGAACGAAGTCGGCCTCTATCTTTCCCCGGGAAAGGATGCGCGCTTACACATTACGCGTGCCTGGCAGAAAGGCGAGTCAATCCAGGTCGCCGCAGCCTGGGGCATCGACCCGCTGTTCATGGTGATCGGATCTCAGACCTTTCCTAAGAACGTCTCCGAGTACGAATTCGCCGCCGGGGTGAAAGGTGAGCCCATTCCGGTCGTGCGCGGAACGACCACCGATCTCTTGCTACCGGCAAATGCCGAGCTGGTCGTCGAAGGGGTCATCCGACCGAACTCTGTGAGAAAAGAGGGACCTTTTGGTGAGTTTCCTGGTTACTACGGAAGGCCCGAGGCTGGCTGCCCGCTAGTGGAGGTAACTGCGCTTCACTACCGTTCCAAACCTATCATCACGAACGCGCTCATGGCAGACTATCCATCCAATGAGCAGAGCGGCTTTTTCTCGATTATCCGCTCAGCGCGGATCTGGGATGACCTTGAGAAGCTCGGCGTTCCGGGGATCCAGGGCGTCTATGCCCATCCGGCGGGAGCCGGCGGTTTTGGGATGACTGTCATCTGCCTCGAACAGCGCTACGCAGGGCATGCGGCCCAGGCCTTGGCCCTGGCTGCTCAGGTGCCGGGCGGCGCGTACTACACCAAGTGGATCATCGCGGTCGACGAGGACGTAGATCCAACGGATATCAACCAGGTGATCTGGGCGATTAGCAGCCGCTGTAATCCGATCGACGATATCGACATCTTGCGCAACACCTGGAGCACCTGGCTCGATCCCACTCAGAATCCACCGGAGAAGCGGCCCTACGGTTCTAAGGCACTCATCAATGCCTGTAAAGAGCACCGTTACCTGCCTGTCTTCTCAAAGCGCACAGCCCTGCGCAAAGAGATTTACGACCAGGTTGCAGCTCGCTGGCAGAAGCTAGGGCTGCCGGGTCCGATCCCGACGGTGAGGGCCTTCGAACAGGAAACGAAAGTGGTCTATCACGAGGTAGGCGGATTTGAGCCGGGTCATCAACCGGGAGAAGAGACAACTGATTCTGCGAAAAAAGAGAAAAAAAGATAAGGGAACAACTAATTATTAGGAAAAGGAGAGGGGGATAAAAAGCTAGCGGATAGCCTCTTCACCCCTCTCATTGGTCCGAATCCGGATCACCTCCTCCACTGGCGAGACGAAGATCTTCCCATCGCCGATCTTTCCAGTTTGAGCGGATTCGAGGATTGTCTCAACGATCTTTGGAGCTATCTCATCGGCGACCAATATCTCTATCTTCACCTTGGGGAGGAAATCGACGGTATACTCGGCCCCACGGTAGAGTTCGGTATGCCCCTTCTGTCGGCCAAAGCCCTTCACCTCACTGATGGTCATACCGGAAATTCCAGCGGACGTTAGTTTCTGCTTTACTTCATCTAACTTAAAAGGCTTAATGATGGCCTCAATCTTTTTCATCGGATCCTCCCTGGCCCTCTCCCTCACCCTCTCCCTGGCCAGCTAACCATGCGCCACATCTTTTTGGCTGGACACGGGAGGCGCTAAATGGTATATTGCCTATGTGATTGTTTGTGGGCAATTGTTTTCCCCCGAAACCATAGCGCGCATTCAAGCTACCATAGACCGCGAGCCAGGGATATCGCGCGTGGCCTTGTCGCGCCGGGTGTGCGGATGGCTTAAGTGGCGCCGCCCCAATGGCCAGTGGAAGGAGATGAGTTGCCGGGTGGCGCTTTTGAAGCTTGATCGGCGGGGAGTGATCCGCTTGGCACCGTTGGTCCACCAAGCGCCTGCGCGTAAGAAGCGAGAGCTTTGTGAAGCGATAGGCGTTGCGCAACCGATCCAGTGTACTCTTGAGGAACTGGGTGGGGTGAACTTGCTCAGAGTGAAGAGCGCCGACAGCAAGGCTTCTAGGATCTGGAATGAGTTGATGGATCGGTATCACTACTTGGGCTCGGGGCCGTTGTGCGGAGCGCAGCTGCGCTATTTGATCCAAAGTGGGCACGGGCAATGGTTGGGAGCTGTGGCTTTCAGTGCGGCGGCCTGGCGCGTTAAGGCGCGCGAGCACTGGATTGGCTGGAGCGAGGGGGCTCGGCAAAACAACTTGGAGAAAGTGGTTTGCAACAGTCGTTTTTTGCTTTGTCCTTGGGTCAGGGTTTCGAACTTGGCTTCCCATGTGTTGTCTAAGGCGGCCAGAGGACTTTGCGAGCACTGGAAAGAGCGCTATGGGTTTGAGCCTGTTTTGCTGGAGAGCTTTGTGGAGCGGGGGCGCTTTTTGGGGACCAGCTATCGAGCCGCCAATTGGCAGTGTGTGGGAAAAAGTTGTGGGCGGGGACGACAGGATCGAGCCAAGTTGTTTTCGCTCGCAGAGAAAGACGTGTATGTGTATCCTCTTAAGCGTCAGGCGCGGGAAATGCTGTGCGCGGGTGCGCCCCAACAGCCCAAGGAGCGAGCTCGGCCCCACCGAGCCGGTGCAGATTGGGCTGTGGAGGAGTTTGGGGAAGCGCCGCTTAACGATGAGCGGCTTGGCCAGCGTCTTTTGACTCTTGCGCGCGACATGTATAATCGTCCCCAAGCCAATATCCCTCAGGCTTGTCAGAGCCGAGCCAAAACCAGGGCCGCGTATCGTTTTTTTGAGCACTCTAAGACCACGATGGATACGATCCTTAAACCGCATTATGAAGCAACACTGAACCGCATCGGTCAAGAGAAGGTGGTGCTGGTGGTTCAGGACACTACCAGCCTTAACTACAGCGCCCATCCACAGACCCAAGGGCTTGGGCCGATCGGCTCCAAGCGCGAGGGGGTGGTGGGTCTGATAGTGCACGATTCGATGGTCTTTAACCTGGAGGGCACCCCTCTGGGATTGCTCGATGTGCAATGTTGGGCAAGAGATCCTGAGCAGTTTCAGAAAAAGCTTTTGCGTTACGAGCTGCCGATTGAACAGAAAGAGAGTCATAAGTGGCTTAAGGGTTTTCAAAAAGTCACCCAAGCACAAAAGCGCTGTCGTGGGACCATGCTGGTGAGCGTGGGGGATCGGGAAGCCGATGTCTATGAACTTTTTCAGTTGGCTTTGAGCGATCCCTCGGGAGCGCAGTTGTTGGTTCGAGCAGAGCGGGACAGACTTTTGGCCGAGGGTCAAGGGCAGTTGTGGGAGAAAATGGCGCAACAGCCTGTGGCAGGCATCCAAGTGCTCAGTGTGCCGCGTCAAGGCCAGCGCGCGGCCAGAGAAGCGCGCTTGGAGGTGCGCTTTGGGCGGGTGCGACTCAAGCCTCCCAAGAGAAAGCCCGCGCTGGGAGAACTCGACATTACGGCGATTGTGGCCGAAGAGGTCGCCGCTCCACAAGGAGTAGAGCCTCTGAAATGGATGCTGCTCACGACGATAGGAGTTCATGATTTAGCTGAGGCCAGCGAGAAGCTTTCCTGGTACGCCCGACGGTGGGGCATTGAGGTTTACCACCGCACCTTGAAAAGCGGCTGCAAAGTGGAAGAAAGGCAACTCGGCAGCGCCGATCGTATTGAAGCGTGTCTGGCCATTGACATGGTGGTGGCGTGGCGCATCTTTCATTTGACCAAGCTCGGACGCGAGATTCCGGATGTGCCGTGCACGGTTTTTTTCGAAGAAGCGGAATGGAAGGCTTTGTATTGTTTTGTCCGACAAGATCCAAAACCTCCGGATCAACCGCCCACGCTTCGAGAAGCCATCCGCATGGTCGCCAGCCTCGGTGGTTTTCTCGGTCGCAAAAGCGATGGAGAGCCTGGGACAAAGTCTCTTTGGCTGGGAATCCAACGTCTTGACGACATTGCAGCAACGTGGAAATTCATGGCGCTCAACTTTGCTCCACATCTCCTCACACCCCCCGTGTCCAGTAACCCAGGTTATGGGTAACGATCAGCCCTTGAAGGGGGAGAGGGGAGGGTGAGGGGGAGATTTACGATTGACTTTTGACGCTCTATTACCTCGTGAGCCTCCGCCGGATAAAGGGGACGTGGATCAGATCCTCCTTGTAGTTTTCCGTCATGGCGTAGAGGATGACATTGATCCCGAGGTGAAAGGCCTCTCTCCTCTGCTCCTCACCGCCGGGAGTACACGGATTCAACCAGTTGCCCAGTTGGTCTCTCTCCCAAGCGCCGCCAAGGTCGTTGTGGCAGTAGATGATTGGTGTCGTGCTTCCCACGCTCACCCCTTCGAGGTAGGGATGGACCATTCTCATCCCGCCGATTCTTCTAAGTAGATAGTAACTCCGCAGTGCCGCATGGCCGGAGGGTAACCTCCTGAACTCTTTTTCTGGAAAGACCCTTTTCATCTCCCGGCGCAGACTCTTGTCAAAGCCGTAGCCGGGCTGACCCAAGGCATCATCGACTAAAAGGAAGCCTCCATAAGAGAGGAATTGTCTTAGGACTTCGATCTCTTCCTGAGTGAAGGGTTCAAAGTCATATTTTCCGGCTATGTAAAGGAATGGGTAAGAAAAGAGATCTCTGTCGGTTATGCTGACCTCGTGTCGGGAAGCGGCCGCCTCAACGCTGGTGCGCTGCATCAGCTCCTCCATGAGGGGAGTGATAGCCAGGGGATGTGGATTCCAATCTCCCCCACGATACTTGATCTGCGCAAAGACAAATTGGATGGGACGCTTTTCTCTCGGGTGGTTCGCCTCAAGTCTCGTGGGCGTGAGCCCGGATGCCGCTAGTAGGCCATGCGAGAGGAAGCGAATAAAATCTCTTCTACGCATAGAGGTTCATAATCGTGTTCGTGGCTTGTGTTCGTATACAAGCACGATATCCGAGCACGACAGCCTGTTGAAGAAGTGGTTTGTATGCTTCGACAAGCATGTCGTGAGCGGCCTTCGTCCTTCGAGAGCCTCAGAGCCTTATATTAACTCGGTTGCAGATTTTCATAGAGGAGATCATCTTAGCGTAACACCGATTTCAAGAGCTTGCTGGACTGAGGACCATCGGAGCCTAATCCCGCATGAGGATCTAGGGCAGACTG
>JBOHVJ010000544.1:0-12049 GCA_050735075.1 Binatia bacterium | reverse complement strand
TTCCAAGAGATCATCCGGAGTTACACGCGGGTTATTGAAGAAGAAGTCGGGATCAGGGACGGCCGATAGACCCAGCGGAAGGTAGCTGTAGTGAAGCAGGCGCACGGGCTTGTCGCCCTGCATGTTGCTGAACTGGTGATGACAGCCATGGGGTAGCAAAAACATGCTGTGCTGCTGCCACTCGAAACTTTTCTTAACACTGCCGTTTTCATACCAGATGCTGGTGAGACCTCGTCCCGAAACGACGTACACGGTTTCATCGAGAGAAAATTTAAGCGGGCGCGTGGTTTCCCCTGCAGGGATCTCGCTGATTCGGGTGGAGCTCACTCCCTCCTGTCCCATCAATTGGATGAAGGCAGTCATGCACTGGCGCTCTTCCCACCAGCCGAGTTCTACGTTTCTGAGATCTTCTACGAAAAAGCCTGTGTGGACAGGGACGCCTATGGATTCCATCCAGTAGTCGTAGGTAAACTTTTTGCTCCACATGGTCCGTTGGGGTTTAAACGCCGGCTTTGCCATAGGTCGCTCTCCTTCGTTTTTTCCTTTTTTAATTCAGCTTAGTTCCGGGAAACATCAAAGATTTGACGGTTACAGGAATGACCTCGGTAATTCCCATGGGCTCGCCGATGTCAATGTAGTCAAGATCGCCCACCTCAATTCCATCGATGGCGATAACCTCCCGATCTAACTTGAGCTCCTCTTTCAAGATACCGCCGAGGGATTTTGCAACGTCGAGGTCCAGCGCAAGATAAAGAGGGCCTTTGCTGCTTTCTGAGCTTTTGCAGACCGCAGCGATTCCTTCCGCTATCTCTCTTATAGTCTTATAGTCCAGCTGTCCATCAAGAGATAAGGATAGGGCGAGGCCGGAGGTAAAAGAGGTAAGGTCGAACTTCGCAAGCGACTGCTCCAAGGCCCCGAACACGGGCTCGCCTTGCTTTAACGACGCCCGAACGACCTTCAAACCGAAGACCGGCAAGACCCCGGGGTTCGAAATGTAGCTCGTGTTTCCGCTCGCCTGCACGGTGTATTCCCCGGCCCCGATGACCGTGGCCCGGATTCCTTCATGCGGCTCCCGCAGGATGTTCTTCTTGGGAAGCTTTTTTAGGTACTCTCTGACATTTTTCCCCAAGATAGGGCCGACATCGCCGTAGGAGGTCCGGTCGCGGTCGTAGACATGTTCGGAGACGCCGCCGGAGAACAGGATGTGGCTGATCTGATTAAGCCCACTGTAGTTCCTAAATGGAGGAGTCACCAGAAGCTGTTTTGCCAGAGGAGAGGAAGGCTCATCCTCAATGAGCTCGAAAAGAATTTTGGCCATTAAGGCGGCGAAGTCCTCCTTTTGCTTCTTGGTGATCTTCTTACCAATATCAACCGTATAGCCGAGCTCCTTCATGAGGGTTCTTCCAGCATCTTCAATCCATGTGACCACGCTGGAATCGTCGAAGGCGATTAATCGGGCTCCCACGTTGATCGAGGCCGTCTGGGTGACCGCTCCGTGCTCGATCAGGGCGAATTTGGTCGTCCCGCCTCCCATATCAACGTTTAGGACCGTTTTCCGCTCGGTCTTAGAGAGATCGACGGCACCGCATCCGTAGGCGGCAAGCAGCGCTTCGTGATTGTGCCCGGCTGCCGCGCAGATAAATTTCCCAGAATACTTCGCGAAGTACTCTACGATAGGCTGCGCGTTTTCCTTTTTGAGCGCTTCGCCTGTGATGATGACAGCTCCCGTGTCAATATCGGTGGGCCTAAGCCCAGCCTCCTTATAGGCGTGTTCGATGAATCGCTTGACCTTGTCGACATCAATGAGCGTGCCGGAGAGATAAGGGGTCAGCATGATCTTGGAACGGAATAGGACTTTTCTTTCTGTGACTTTGAAGCGCCCTGAAAGGGAGGCTCCTTCACGTCTCAGAGTGAGTTTAGAAAAAACCAAATGAGATGTCGAAGAGCCGATGTCGATGCCCACGCTTTTCAGGGTGAACATCTCCAGGCCTTCGATGTCTTCTATGACGGCATCGGGACCCAGCTCTGAAAGATCGGGATGGCCATGTTCTTCGTCGAGATCGTGCATTCTTAATTATCCCTTTGGGGAGAGTCTAAGGCTTGCGAATTTCGTCTCTCATTGTTTGCCCATGGCCTTGGACCATTCGTAGCCGCGGTTGGTGTAGGCCTCGTCGGGCATGAGAGATTTCAAGCCTCTCTTGCCTAGCTCCTCCTCAAATTTCTTTCTGATCCAGGGGTCCTCATCTGGATACTCAATCTGGTCTTTGGCGCGGTCCTCGACCTTCTCCGCGTGTCCGTAGAACTGCATCGGGGAGTGCAGGGCCAGGTATCTTGCGGGGTTGCCGCCGGCATTAAAGTGTTGATGGAACCAACGGTTTGGGGGAACAAACATGCTGCACTCGTGCCAGGGAACGACGACTTTTTCTTTGCCTTCTTCCCACATGATGGAATAACCTTCCCCGGCGGGGATGACGATACAGCGGCCGGGTCCATGGCGGTGGGCCTTCTTGTAGGTCTGCGCCGCAAAGACGGACATGTGGGCAAATACTTCTGAGTTGGGAAACTGAATGCTGACGCTCTTCCCCCCAGCTCCTCTTCTCGCGTTGGCGTCGAGTTTATCCCAGGCCCTCATGTCCGGGAAAAAGTTCCCATACCAGTAGACTCTTCTATTCCAGGGGTTGGCCCCCTCCGGGAGCTGTACCATCTTGGCCTCGGAGTAGTATTTATCCTGTTCTGCCAAGTCATCCGGGTTTCGGAAAGGATTGTTGTAGAAGAAATCGGGATTAGGAATGGCCGACATAGCTAGAGGAAGGTAATTGTAATGCAGCAAGCGCACGGCTTTGTCTCCCTGCATGTTACTCAATTGATGCGTGCAACCGTTTGGGATCATAAATAGGCTGTGCTCCTGCCACTCAAAGCTTTTTTTCACACTGCTGTTGTCGTACCAGATGGTCGTGAGGCCTCGACCAGCAGCGACATAGACAACCTCGTCCAGAGCGAACTTAAGGGGTGGCAGCGTTTGCCGCGGAGGAATCTCACTCACCCGGGCGGAGCTGACCCCTTCCTGACCCGCCAGTTGAATAAAAGCGCTCACACACTGGCGCTCCTCCCACCAGCCGAGCTCCAGCGTTCTGAGATCCTCTACATAGTAGCCCCTGTGGATAGGAACTCCGGTCGATTCCATCCAGTAATCGTAAGTAAACTTCTTGCTTAGGATGGTCCGTTGCGGTTTAAACGCAGCCTTCGCCATGAAACCCTCCTGGTGAAACTATCTCCTGGCCTCCTTGCCGGCGACCTGGAGTCGGACTAAGGCCCGCCGCAGCGCGGCCTCAGCGGCGATGAACTCAGTATCCTCAGTGCCCAGCCCTTCCATCGTCTTCTCCGCCCGCTCCTTGGCCCTTTGCGCTCGTTCTACGTCAATTTCATCAGCATATTCCGCGCTATGAGCCAGCACCGTCATCACATTATCCAGCACCTCAGCGTAACCTCCGCTTGAGGCCAGGTGGTGTCTGTCCGGCCCCTGCCTGGTGCTCATCTCCCCAATCTCTAAAAGGGTCAAAAAAGAGATGTGATTAGGCAGAACGGTAAACTCTCCCAAGGCGCCGGCCGCCGTTACCTCGTCCACTTCCTCATCAAAGAGGAGCCGGGTTGGTGTGACCACCCTGAGTGTGATTTTTTCTGCCATGGTCGCTACTGTGCCGCCAATCTCTTTGCCTTCTCCATTGCCTGCTCGATCGTCCCGACCATATAGAAGGCTTGTTCGGGAATATCATCATGCTTGCCCTCTACGATCTCTTTAAACCCTCTAATAGTATCTTTCAGTTCCACATAGACCCCTGAGGCGCCGGTAAATGCTTCGGCGACATGGAATGGCTGAGAAAGGAAGCGCTGGATCTTCCTCGCCCGGGCTACGGTCAGCTTATCCTCCTCTGAGAGCTCATCCATTCCGAGAATCGCAATAATGTCCTGGAGGTCCTTATAGCGCTGGAGAATCACCTGAACCTGACGTGCCACCTCATAGTGCTCCTCACCAACCACGCGCGGATCCAAAATGCGGGAGGTAGAATCCAGCGGATCCACGGCCGGATAGATCCCTAACTCGGCGATCTGGCGCGAAAGCACGGTCGTGGCATCGAGATGGGCAAAGGTGGTGGCAGGGGCTGGGTCGGTCAAATCATCTGCCGGGACATAGATCGCTTGGACCGAGGTAATCGAGCCTTTCCGGGTTGACGTGATCCTTTCTTGAAGCTCGCCCAAGTCGGTGGAGAGGGTTGGTTGATAGCCGACAGCCGAAGGCATACGACCTAGAAGCGTCGAGACCTCGGAGTTTGCCTGGGTGAAACGGAAGATATTATCGATAAATAAAAGAACATCCTTCCCCTCCTCATCGCGGAAAAACTCCGCGAGGGTGAGTGCGGAGAGGCCGACCCGCGCCCGGGCGCCCGGCGGCTCGTTCATTTGGCCGTAAACCAGAGCCGCTTTGCTGATAACCCCGGACTCCTTCATTTCCAACCAGAGATCGTTACCCTCGCGGGTTCTCTCTCCGACTCCGCCAAAGACTGAGTAGCCGCCATGCTTCATCGCCACGTTATGAATCAACTCCATTAGAATAACAGTTTTACCCACACCGGCGCCACCGAAGAGACCGATCTTACCACCTCGCGCGTAGGGGGCTAGAAGGTCCACCACCTTGATCCCCGTTTCAAAGGCCTGGACCTTTGTCTCCTGATCCACAAACTCAGGAGTGGGACGGTGGATCGGAAAGCGCTTCTTGGCGTTGATCGGCGGCCCCTCATCCACCGGCTCTCCAATCACGTTGAGAACCCGGCCCAAAGTCTCTGGACCAACGGGAACCGTAATCCCCTCCCCCGTATCCATGACCTCCAACCCTCGGATCAACCCTTCAGTGCTATCCATGGCGATGCAGCGAACCGTGTTCTCTCCCAAATGTTGGGCTACCTCGACGACCAGGTTCCACTTCTCGTTGCTGATGGCGGGGTTAGTGATCTTCAGCGCGTTATAAATGGGTGGCAGAGAGCCATCAAAAAACTCCACATCCACTACTGCTCCCAGAACCTGAGTGATCTTTCCCAGACTCATAAGTCCATGACCTCCGTTCTATTCCTCACTTCAATGCCTCGGCGGTCGAGACCACCTCCATAAGCTCCTTCGTGATCGACGCCTGGCGCGCCCGGTTCATCTGTAAAGTGAGACTGCTGATCATCTCTGCCGCATTCGTCGTGGCAGAATCCATGGCAGTCATCCTCGCGCCGTGCTCGCTGGCAGAGGCCTCCAGCAGCGCCCGATAAATCCCCACTTCCACGACCTTCGGCAGGAGGCTCGAAAGCAACGCCTCCACGCCTGGTTCAAAGAGATACTCCGTAGGCTGCCCTTCTCCCTCGCCCGCCGCTGTCACCGGGATGAGCCTTTCAATGGTCGGAACCTGAGAAAGGGCCGAGCGAAAGCGGCTGTAGAGAACATAAACCCCATCGGCTTCTTCCTGAAGAAAGCGGCTGGTCGCTTTTTCTGCGAGCTCGGTGGCTAGTTCCTGGGGAGGCTTATTCCAGACATTGAGATAGCGGTCGGCAATCTCCACTTTGCCGCGATGGAAATAATCTACTCCCTTGCGCCCGACAATCGCGAGATGGATCTGCTTCCCCTCGCCATGGCTGCGCAAAAACCCCTCCGCGGCGCGAATCAGATTGGCATTGTAGCCGCCACAGAGGCCACGATCTGCTGTTAACAGTAAAAGGACCACCCGTTTCTCTTCCCGTTCTATGAGCAATGGGTGAGCCTCTGCGGATACTAGACCGGAAAGATTTTTGAGCAGAGCAGCCATCTTCTCTGCATAGGGGCGTGCCTGCAGTACCGCCTCTTGAGCGCGCCGGAGCTTGGCGGCCGAAACCATCTTCATCGCCTTGGTAATCTGCTGCGTATTGCGAATCGAGCCGATCCGCTTGCGTATTGCCTTAAGAGTGGCCATTACTCTTTACCAGTCCGTTGAAAAAGGCCCATCTGCCATCAGCCGGCCTGAGAGTCTCTCTCCGGTCCGATGCGATGCACCTGTGCTACGCTCGACGGAGACACGCTTGACGCTCCTCGCTCGGCGTTAAATTCTTCTAGCGCCTTGTCGATCTTTCCGCGCAGCTCCTCGTTGAGCTCGCGCCTTTTGAGGATCTCCGGGAGTAGATCTGAGTGTTTGGACTCGATGAAGGCATAGAGCTCTTGCTCGTACTTTTTGAGGCTAGGGACTGGCAAATGATCCACAAAGCCGTTAGTGCCAGCGTAGACGATGAGGATCTGTTTCTCAACCGGAAGGGGCTCGTACTGGCCCTGCTTGAGAAGCTCCACGAGCCGGCTTCCACGATTGAGCTGGCGCTGCGTCGCCTGGTCTAGATCAGAGCCGAACTGGGCAAAGGCCGCCATCTCCCGGTACTGGGCGAGATCGAGCCTAAGGCTGCCAGCGATCTGCTTCATCGCTCTCATCTGCGCGGCCCCACCGACTCGGGAGACCGAAAGGCCAACGTTAATGGCCGGCCGCACGCCCGAGTAAAAAAGATCACTTTCGAGATAGATCTGGCCGTCGGTGATCGAGATCACATTGGTTGGGATATAGGCAGAGACATCCCCAGCCTGGGTCTCAATGATAGGGAGAGCAGTAAGAGATCCCCCGCCGCGGGCGTCGTTGAGCTTAGCCGCGCGCTCTAAGAGGCGCGAGTGGAGATAGAAGACATCTCCCGGAAAGGCCTCTCTACCGGGGGGACGCCGCAAGAGAAGGGAAAGCTGACGGTAGGCCACGGCGTGCTTGGAGAGGTCATCGTAAATAACCAGGGCGTGGCCGCTATTGTCGCGTATGTGTTCCCCTATGGTACAACCGCTATAAGGGGCGATGTATTGGAGCGGGGCAGACTCGGAGGCTGTGGCAGCAACGATCACTGTGTAGTCCATAGCTCCATACTGCCTTAGCCGATCCACCACCTGCGCCACGGTAGAACGCTTCTGGCCGATAGCGACATAGATGCAGGTGACGTTGCCACCTCTCTGGTTAATGATGGTATCGAGAACCAGCGCCGTCTTCCCGGTTTGTCGATCTCCGATGATTAGCTCCCGCTGGCCCCGCCCGATCGGAATCATCGCATCAATCGCCTTAAGCCCTGTCTGAAGGGGCTCCTTGACAGGTTGGCGGGCCACGATCCCAGGCGCCTTAAGCTCGATTCTCCTCCTCTCCTTAGTCTCGATGGGCCCCCGGCCGTCTATCGGCTCCCCCAAGGCATTCACCACTCTCCCAACCAGGGCTTTGCCCACTGGTACTTCAGCAATCCTACCTGTACGCTTTACGGTATCCCCTTCTTTGATAAGGTGGGTCTCACCAAAAAGCGCCGCGCCAACATTATCCTCCTCGAGATTCAGCGCCACACCATAGATCCCGTGCGGAAACTCCAGGAGCTCCCCAGCGGCAACCCTATCGAGGCCGTAGATTCGGGCAATCCCATCACCGGTCGAAAGAACCGTGCCGATCTCCTGGATTTCTACAGCCTTATCGTAGTCCCGGATCTGCTCTTTTATAATCCGACTGATCTCTGCAGTTCCCAGCTCCATCTTTATCCTCCTAAGAGCGTGCTCGTGCTCGATTGTCGTGCTCGTTCACGAGCCACGAACACGAATAACGAATTTCAGTATCCACGCTCGATACGCTTCCTCATCCCCTCAAGTTGAGTGCGCACGCTACCGTCATAGACCTTGCCCTCCAATTGAAGCACCACTCCCCCGATCAGCCTCGGATCGGTCTCCTCCTGGAGGACCACCTCCTTTCTGGAAATCTCTTGCAACACCTCGCGCAATCTCTCGATCATCTCCTTCTCTACAGGACTAGTGGTCACCACCCGCGCCTCCACTCGGCCTTTCCTCTCATCCAGGAGGCGACGATAACGAGAAGCGATGGAGGGAAGAAAGGTCAAACGGTCCCGCTCGAGCAAAAGTGACAAAAAATGAATAACAGGCGAAGAGAGCTGTAAGCCCTTAGCGACCTCAACAATAATACCCTTCCGACCCCGAACCGCAAAGGTGGGATTGTTAAGAACTTTCATTAGAGGAGAAGTAGTATAGGCAGTGACAAACCGCTCAATCTCCTGACCTATCTCCTCCTCTCGATGCCCCTCCAGCGCCAACTCGAAAAGGGCCTTGGCGTATCTTCGACTTAGACTCCCCTCTATCATCAGGCCTCTCGTACGTCACTCAAGAATTCTTCTATCAAACGCTTCTGGTCAGCGGATGTAAGATGACTTTGAAGTACCTTCTCCGCAGCCGCCTGGGCAATGCGGGCGATCTCCTCGCGCACCTGCTGCTTTGCCAGCTTGGCCTCTTGATCCGCAAGAAAATCGGCATCGCTTTTGATCTTCGTAGCGAGTCCCTCCGCCTCTCTCAACAACTTGACCTTCTCTCTCTCCCCCTCCACACTCAACGCCTCACGAATGCTTTTTATCTCTTCCTCTCGACGGGCCAAGCGGCTTCGGTAGTCCTGGACCGTCGCCCCGGCACGCTTCATGCCATCGTCTGCCTCCTTTACAGCGGCGACGATCTGCTCGCGCCGCGAACGGAGATGGGCTTTGACGAGAGGGAGAAGAAAACGCTTCAGCAGGTAGAGAAAGATGAGAAAGTTGATTAACGGAAAAATGACTCCGGTCAGAGTCACTGGATGCTCCTCGATGCCGGCAGGTGGGGCTGCCCAGGCCTCGGCTAAAAAGAGGAGGATAAAGATCCTCATCCGACTTTCCTCCCCAGAATCTTCTCCGCCATTTGTTGGGCGATCACTTCAGCCTCTCGGGTGGCAAGCTCGCGTCCTCTCTGCATTTCCCTCTGAACCTCTCCTCGAACCACCTCAAGCCTCCTTGCCGCCTCTTCTCTTGCTTGAGCCAGAAGCCGCTCCCTTGCCTGACGGGCCTCCTGCAGAATAGCCTCCTTCGCTGCATTCCCTTCATCTCTGGCCCTGGCGATTTCATTTTCGTACTCAACCCGCAAGCGCTCCCCCTCTTCCAGCAGCGATGCAGTCTCAGCCTTGACCCCTTCAGTTCTTCGCTCCCTCTCCTCCAGGAGCCCGATAAAGGGCCTAAATAGCAGCCTGGTCAAAAGAAACCAGAGAAAGAGAAAAGAGACAATTTGAACTATAACAGTGTAATCTAAGGCAATCATGAACTACCTACAAACCATTACCTATTTTGTGCATACATCTCCTCAGATAGCAGATCATGCCAGGCTCAGGGAAATGAGCCTCCTTCCACACGCTATCTGGGAGTGAACCTAGTAGTATGCGGGATGAGACGAGCGGCGGACCGAAGTCTATTTCTCCAATTCGGTGACCTTCGACGCTTCGCTCTCAAAGGTCTTTTCACTGCTCGATCTTAGCGGACTCGGGACTTCACCTTTCCCCCTTACAGTTCCCATGGAGCAATCACCGTCAAGCACCACACCCTCCGCGACGATCAGCCGTGGAGCAGCGATGTTTCCAAGGAGCCGCGCCGGGGCCTCTAGCTCTACCTTCTGTTTGGCTGTCACATCGCCCTCCACCTTGCCGCGGATGACGACCACCTCCGCAGAAATCTTGGCCCGAACCTCTGCTTCTTCTCCAATGGTCAGGACCCCGTGGCATAGGACCTCTCCCTCCACAGTTCCATTAATCGTTGCCGGACCGTGAAAGGTCAGTTGTCCGGTCACCCGACTCCCTTTATAGAGATGGGCAACCGGATCCTCACTTACGGGCTCAGGTGAGGCTTTCTCTTCGGGCCCAACCAAACTGAAATCCGGTCGATGTGGATCCTCAGTGGGTATCTTTCTTCCTCCGGGGCTGCGATCAAACCAAGCCATAACTACCCCCTACTTGAAAATAGATTTGTTCTATAACATTGGGGAAACCCGTTGTCAAAAGACAAAAAGAGCAGTTGGCGGACATCCCCGGGCCATCGTGATAACCGTAAGGTTCTCCCACATTAAATGACTTTTACCCGTAGCCACCGCCCTAACCAACTGTAAGGAACAAACAGGGCCACACGCACTACCATAGAAATCATGATTGCCCAGGCGATGCCAAACTGACCCAGACCCGTGATCCGGGGCAATAGCCATGCCAACGGAATCTGAAACCCCCAGAAACCAATCAGCGTAATCACCAGTGGACCGATGGTATCTCCAGCGATGTTGAACGATTGTTGAAAGACAAAGCTTGGGCCCATGAAGATAAAGGCCAGCCCCACGATCTGCAACCATACGACACCTACATTGAGCAATTCCGCTTCCTGGTTGAAGAGCATGAGGATCGGTCGAGGGAAGGCGATGACCATTAAGCCTAAAACTGTGTTCAGCACGCTAGCATAAGTAAGCGCCCACGCCAGAGTCTGTTTTGCTCTATGCGGATGGCCTGCCCCGAGGTTCTGGCCAATGAGTGTCCCTGATGCTTGTCCAAATCCCATGTTGCCAGCGTGAGCGAGAATCTCTATCCGCTTGGTCACCGAATAGGCAGCTAGCGCCGTATCACCAAAGGGAGCTACAAAGCCGACTAATAAGAGCTGGGCGAATCCTCGTTCCGCCTGTGCTATGCAGGCAGGCGTCCCAATCTTTAGCAACCGCCAGCACAGAGGAAGGTCCAGCCGATACCCTTGTAGTTTCAGGTGCAGTCGGGAATCTCCCCGAAAAAGCGGGTCATACGTCATCCAACATCCTACTAATTGGGCGAAAAGGTTGGCCAGAGCTAAACCCGCCAGGCCAAGAGAAGGGAGCCACACCCAGCCAAATACCAGAAAAGGGCCTAATGCGATGTGGAGGAGCCGAGAGACAACTACTGCTTTCATTGGAGTTACAGCGTCCCCCGCAGACTGCAGCATCGCTGCACCAGTCATCCGAAGGCCCATCGCAGCTATCGCAGTATACTGCACTCTCATATACAGGGAGCCCTCAGCCTTCACCGCCTCGCTAACGCCGATCAATCCCAGTAGCCTATCGGTCAGAACCACACCGCCACTACATAGAACCAACAAATAGATAATGCTTAGGGTGAGACCCTGCAGAGCCGCATGATTAGCTAGCTGGATGTCGCCTGCTCCCACCGCGCGCGCAATCATTGCCCTCATGGCCAGATCCAGGCCTCGGCGCACCATCTGGACCAATTGAGTATAGGTTTGGGCCACACCCAGCCCGGCTATAGCCAGTGATCCCAACGATCCTGCCCACAGCAGATCTGCAAGTTGGTCAATCACGTTAAGACTCGCCTCGACGATCTGCGGCCAAGAGAGGAACCACAGATTTCCTGGGATGCTTCCCTTAGTTAGGTCCCTTGTAACGTAGGACGGGCGTAGGTGGGTTTCCTGGTCGCCTTCATCGAGCGGCGCAGCAGTAGCCTCGGAAGCGGTCTTTCCGTCTGCTTCAGATCTGTCCGAGGTCACGTCGTGCTCAGGTCTCATGCGGCTCGTCTTTGGAGATTGTTTACGGTCAAGCGAACAAAAAGCCGTTCCAATGTGCCATAAATGTAGGTAAAAATCACCTGAGCGCTATACGGTTTCTTACTAACTGTCGGCTTTCGAGAATTCCCGAAAGGCAGTAATGCCCTCTTTTCAATGGCAATTTCTTTGTAATTTTCCTATCATTCCGCTCATGGAGAGCAGACGGAGCAGAAAAGGTTCCCATTATTGCTTCCATATTTATCACGCTGATGGCGAATGGAGACGTGGTAGCCCAAGGACTTTAGAGCGAATCCGTATCGGCTACGCCACTTCCAGCGGGCAGACCTCGCCTCTTTGGGTCACTCAGGATGCGGGCGTTTTTAAGAAGAACGGACTTGATCGACCTTACCACCGACCGGCTCCCATTTCTGGGCGCTGCTCTAGTAGTAGCTTCATCGAGCACCAATCCGAGATCTGTCGCCGGGTCATCAGGGCGCTTGTCGAGGGGATTCACTTCCTCAAAACCAACCGGCAGGAAAGCCGTCGAATCATCGGCCGGCGCATGCGAATCACAGACGAGGAGATCATCGAGGCCAATTACACCCAGCAAGGTCTTACAC
>JBOHVJ010000543.1:0-4518 GCA_050735075.1 Binatia bacterium | reverse complement strand
CCAGAACCAAAGCAAGTCAGAGCTCCAAAAATAATCATGATCCCCTTGCGCGGGTAGCGGTCCATGAGGACACTACCCACTAGGGTCTGGATCACTCCACTAATGCTTGAGGCGGTGACGATCGCCCCTATGGTTAGCGTGTCAAAGCCGAGCTTGCTTAGATAAATGGCAAAGATGATGTTGTAGAAGCCAAAGCCAAGGTTTCTTACCGAACCCGAGGCTATGAGGATAGCAATATCTCGTGACGCCGACACCTTTTATTTAGCTCTTTCTCCTCTGGTAAAGCCGAAGGCCGCTGCGCGGGATCAGGTAACATGAAAAAGGGGTCAAGCTCCAGTAGGATGGTGGTTGCAACGACCATCAAACCTGAAAGGAGGAGACCCCATGCTTTACGTTGGAATAGATTACCACAAGCGCTACGCGCAGGTAAATGCCATCGATCAGAGGGGGAAGAGAAGAGCTCATGAAAAGGGTAAAAGGGGCCAAATCTGCTCTTCTGGCTCATCTTGACAACAGTCTTCCCTAAGCCTATCTTCGCCTCATTCCAACCCTGCAAATTTAAAGAGGAGGTACAAAGATGAGCCCGTCCGATTTTAATCCCGATGCCCCCCTGCGTATTCGAGCGCTGAACCACACGACCATTCCGGTCCGGGATCGATACAAGGCGGCCCGCTTTTACGTTGCCGTGCTGGGAGGTGAGGTTCACCACGAGTCAGCGCCAGATCGGGTGAAAAAAGGGCTGGCCCGTGCCCTCCAAGTTGGGGTCAGGCTGTGCACCGGTCTAGAGATAGATCTCTTCGAGCAGGACTACGGCCAGCCTAAGTGGGACCAGTCTCATCCCCACCACGCCTTCGATGTGCCAGGAGAGGACTTAGAAAAGTGGGCGGCCCATCTTAGGAAGTGGAAGGTCCCCTTTGTGGGCCCTATGACCAGGGGAGGGACGGGAGGCGCCGAGATCTATTTCAACGACCCGGATGGAAACCATCTAGAGTTGCATTGCTCCCACTATCCCTACCACGAGAAATTGCCATCGGGCCCTTACGACAAGCAGCTAACAGTTCACCAACAACCGTGGCCTGCGCCGGAGCTGGAGAACGAGGCGAATCGCCTGCTGGAAGCGTCCCTCGAACGGATGCGCCGCCTCAGGAAATCTGCCTAGCTAAGGTAAGTTGATATTCCTCCGAAAATGTGACGCATCTAGCAATCCTCGGGAAGCGAGGCTTCCGGCCGCGAGCAATAAATGGTTCAATTCGTTCAAATAGTTCAACCGCTCCGCTCCGTTCAAATTGTTAAAAACGTCTTGAACCTATTTGAACGGCTTGAACGTTTTGAACTCGGTTCGTCTATGTCCTTCAGACCCGCTTCCCTCGGCAAGGTCACGCCTTACCCCGCTGGCATTCGATCGCCTTCTTAGCCCACGCGGTGAGCTGGTCATGATCCTCGATGATATCTACCGGAACCTCGTAATAGCTCTTGAGTGTTTGTTTGGCATTGGGTCGAAAAGGCTTCATGCCCATCTTGAGGTAAACAGGACGGCTCGTTGCATCGGTTTTAAAGTAGAGCCGGCCCCTGAAAATGATGCCAAAGAAATGTCTCCCTGATAGACCCCGTAACCGCCAAACATAGAACGGGCCTCCAGCTCATCTAGATCGTGCAGTTGATCCAGAATAAATTCCTTGAAGGAATCGTCTTTCATGGTTTGCTAGGGCAGGGACGAGTTTGTCAAGAGGGTGATACCATGATGTTTGACCGCCCTAACCTACCGCCAAAGCCACCACGCCGAGTACCATCGCGACCGCGGCGGCGAGACGGCGAGGAACATCGCCTTCGCCCAGCAAACCGGTCCCCATGGCAGTGCCGATGAGGATGCTGATTTCTCGGGCGGGCGCTACGTAGCTAACGGCGGTAAAGGTCAGTGCGGAGAGCACCAAGATGTAAGAAAGGGGAGCAAGAAGCGCTACGCCAATAGCTTCGAAACGGTGGTTTTGCCATTCCAGGCAAGCTTTGTCCCAGTGGCGGAGTGCAAAAGGGGTGAGCAAAAGTGCGCGTCCAAGGTTCGCGCCCCAATCCAATAAGAGCGGAGAGATGGAAAACGCACTCACAGCTTGTTTGTCTAAGAGGGTATATCCTGCGATAAAGGTCCCGGTGAGAAGGGCATACAGCACAGCCTTGCGGGCTCCGGTTTGGCGCAGCCTCTCGGGGTTGCTTGTCAGGACAACAACTCCCACAACGATGAGCAGCCCACCCGAGAGGGCGATAGCAGTGGGACGCTCGCCGAGGAACGCAATGGCAGCTGCTGAGGATAGTAACGGGCCCGTTCCACGTGCGAGAGGGTAAACGAGCGAAAGGTCCCCGACGCGATAACCCTGATTAAGCAGGACAAAATATGCTGTGTGGAGGATCGCGCTTCCAGCCATAAAGCCAAGTTCGACGACGCCTAGGGGTGCCTGCCATAAAAAAATGATCGCAGCCGCAATAGGAGTGTAGAAAACTCCTGACAGAGCAGCGAAGAGCCAAGTAAAAGCGGCGCCTCCACTAGCTCGCTTTGCTAGGAGATTCCACGTTGCGTGGATAAAAGCAGCGGCAAGAACAAGCGCGATCGCGAGGCCAGTCACAGGAGTCTTATGGAAGATCTAGGGAGATAATGTCTCCGACTCGGATCATGCCGCCGGTAAGGATTTCCGCACGCAGCCCACCTCTGTGAATCAAGCCGCGCATTACACCCTTCTGGGTGAGTCCTTCTAAGTGGGAGCATGGGTCGCAGAGGCGGACACCGCGCAGCCTGACCTCGCCGACTCTGAACTCTTGACCCACTAGGTGATTGAGAGGAACCCCGCGCGTGGCGATGTTCCGGCGGCTGTCCCGTGGAGCGATTTCGATCCCATAATCGCGCTTCAAGCCTTCAATGGCCTCGATCTCAATCAACGTGACATCGCGGCCCAGTCCGGGGTTATTAGAGTACGTTCCGGCCCCTTTGAAGTAGCGGTCTCCCTCTAACCCTTTACTGACAACCGCACGGGCTTCGTTAATCGACTCCATGGGTCCTGCGCCCGCTTGGGCAATGTGTATGGATATGACTGTACCTTTCCACATATCACCAAATAAATCACACTCGGCTAAAAATTAGAAGCGATCGCTACAACCACACATAATAGGTCGCAACCCCAAAGGCAATCACGATCCACCAGAGCACAAGCTCGGTGCGCATCCAAAGCTTATAGTTCTGAAAGCACAAGGTGGGGGGCAACAAGTTGGTTCCTGCTCGAAGGACAATATACAAACCCAGTAACTGAGCCATACTGCCCAGCGCGGCGTGTACGGCGGGCATAAAGTAATAGGAATTACCGAGCCGACCTGGGAGCCCAGGGACAACTTCGCGCCAGAATGGGGGAAGCATGATCAAACCGATCATCAGCAGGTTGAGCACCATGACGCTCCCCTGGCAGATTGCATGGGCACGATAATATTGCCGACGGGCAAGCATCATCCCGACCAACAGGGCAGCACCCATCAAAAGCTGAATCAGCAGGTTGGCGTCTGCTGCCAGTGTTGCACTGGTGCCTAGGAAGCCGCTCATAGCCAAATTTACTTCTCGACAATGTCTGCTTTAAGAGTGGAGGCCAAGGCGAGGAAATCGTTTTTTTCCTTTTGGGGTACCTTGTATTGATCCAGTATTGCGGAGAGATACTTGACCGTAATCTGCCAGTCACTCTCGGTAATGCCGAGCCCCGCATGCGCGGCCTTCGTGCTGCGTCCGGTGTAGATGCAAGGACCACCCGTAGCCTCACAGAATTGGTCCACGATGAGCTGACGCAGCCTCTTTTTCGACTCGGTGCTGAGACCGACAAGGAAGCGGGAGAGCTGCTTATCGTTGGCTGCACGGCCGAGGAAATCGTCAACAACCGCAGCTATAGCGTCATAGCCACCAAGCCGCTTATAGAGTGACTGTTGAGGTTTCTCCTGGGCTATAGATGCTGCACTACAAGACACAACAAGAACAAGAGTCAAAAGAGAAGGTATCATCCTGCTGAGTAAACGCTGAGTCTGCATCGTCTTTCTCCTCGCTGCGGGAGTCAAATGTCTGTGCGGCCTGTATCTGCATCATCTTCATGTCGTGCTCACAAGGTAAGGAGGGTCAAAAAGCACAACCGGGGCTGGGCATCCAGCCCCGGTTGTTGCCAGAGAGGTCCTCTTCAGCTACTTGTTACCAGCGGGCGTATCTATCGGGGAACTGCTTCACGATGGCCCCAGCCAATGGCTCGGCAATCATCGCCATATGACCGGCCGCCATCCGAAGGCTGCTATAGACTTTGGGCCAGTCCCTAACCGCCTGCGCATCGATCACATTCTTCAGCGTGAGGATGTGTCCCTTGACCAGATCTGCCACCGCATTCTTTGGAAGATTAGGGTTGGCCGAGCTGAGGAAAGCGCCAAAGTCCTCGGTGTACCCGATCAAGTCGGCAACAGCTTTCTCCTGCTTGGCCTTATCCTTGGTTGCCACACCAGTGGTGTAGTCCA
>JBOHVJ010000542.1:0-11456 GCA_050735075.1 Binatia bacterium | reverse complement strand
CACAGGCTGTGTCAGAAAATCTCTCACAGCCTGTGAGAATATTGCCAAAAGTTCTTCAACAGCCTGTTGGAGTTACCGAGCAATCATGAAAGCCAAACTCCCATTGAGCCGCGAATACGTTGAGTTTGTCACCGAGCTGAAGCGGCGAATCGTCTCGGCGCGTCTGTCAGCAGCGCGGGCAGTGAACCGCGATTTGATTCTGCTTTACTGGGATATCGGCCGGGCGATTGTGGAGAAGCAGGAACAACTTGGCTGGGGTGAGTCCGTCGTGGAAGCGCTATCGGTCGATCTGCAGAAATCGTTTCCCAGTGTCAGCGGCTTCTCGGCGCGTAACCTGCGCAGCATGAAGCAGTTTTACGCGGCATACTCTGATCCCACAATTTGGCTGCAAGTTGTAGCCAAATTGCCAAAGGGAACAGAGCGAGAGATAGGCGGAATTTGGCCACAGGCTGCAGCCAAAATTGGAAGGACCACGGGCGCCTCCGCAGCACCGCGTGAATTTCTGCGACAAGTTGTCGCAGAAATTCCATGGGGTCACCATCTCCAAATCCTTAATAAAGTGCAGGCTCCAGCCGCCCGCCTCTACTACCTCCGCGCCACGGCGAAACTCGGCTGGAGCCGTAACGTCCTGCTCAATCAGATCAAGGCCAGGGCTTATGAGCGGTCTCTTGGGGAGGGCAAGACGCACAACTTTCCGGCTGTCCTGCCGGAATATCTCGCGGAACAAGCGGAGGAAGCGCTCAAGAGTTCCTACAACCTGGAGTTCCTGGGCATACGGCGTGAGCTGAAGGAGCGGGAGCTTGAGGATCGACTGGTCGAGCGGCTGCGGGATTTTATCCTCGAGCTGGGCTATGGATTCTGTTTTGTCGGACGCCAGCATCGGCTGACCCTTAGCAAGAAGGAGTTCTTCATCGACTTGCTCTTCTACCACCGCTTTCTCAAGGCGCTGGTGGCGGTGGAGTTGAAGGTCGGGCCGTTCGAGCCTGAGTATGCGGGCAAGATGGATTTTTACCTAAATTTGCTGAACGACAAAGAGAGCGCACCCGACGACAACCCGTCCATCGGCATTATCTTGTGCGCGGAGAAGGATGACATCGTGGTGGAGTTCTCCCTCAAGACGAAGACCAACCCCATCGGCGTAGCGGAATACCATCTGATCGAGAAACTACCAAAGGAACTAAAAGGCAAGCTACCAAATGAGCGGCAATTGCTGGCCGCGGTGAAAGAGGCGATCGAAGACAAGTCCTGACCATGCATTCCCCTAGAGAATACAAAACCATCCAATCTTGCGTGGCTACGTATGCCAAGGTGATCGGCTGGATATATGAAGCGCGTGAGGAGGCGGAGCGGCGGCGCGGATTCGCCCCTCACCTCAATCCTCTGGGAGAGAGAAAGGTAAGAAATATCAGGAGCGAACAGCAATCAGTTTTCACGCCGATAGCTGAGATTTTAGAGATGATCGCGCGCAGAACGAACATCAATGCACGGCACCAACGGAGTGTTGGTGTGCTCACGATCTTAATGGTCGCTTGCTGGCTTAATGTTTCACTGGGCCTTGCTGGCGGAGAAAGTCTGCCCAAGATCAAGCCGGCGCCCGAGTTCACCCTCACTAAGCAGGACGGTAAGCGGATAGCCCTGAAGGAGCTTCGCGGTAAGGTTCTCGCTATCACATTCATCTTTGCAAGCTGCGCAGACACCTGTCCGCTTTTGACGGCGAAGATGGGCGGCCTGCAGGATCGCCTCGGCCCTGCTTTTGGTCCGAAGGTTTTTTTTCTTTCAATTACCGTCGATCCTGAGCGCGACACGCCGGAGGTCCTCAAGCGCTACGCCGAGGCACACAAAGCGAACCCGGCCGGCTGGGCATTTCTGACCGGCACTAAGGCTGAGATCCGCGACGTCGCCAAGCGTTATGGCATCTACTACAAGAAAACATCCCGCGGAGATGTGGACCACACTTTTCTCACGTCGCTCGTGGACCAGAACGGAACACTTCGCGTGCAGTACATGGGAGTTAAGTTCGCACCGGACGAGATGCTCCGCGATCTTCAGAGTCTTTTGAAGGAGGGCCAACAGAAATGAAGGAAGGGCGGTTGCTCAGGGAGCTGAAGACGGAGTGAAAGGACCAGGATTTTTCAATCGGCGGGCAGCAGTCAGCGTCTCGACGGATGATAGGCGAGAGCTGAAAGCTGCTCGCACAGGAAAGAAGAGAAAACAGCCATAAGTCCGATGGACTCTTTCGTTCCTTCCCCCCTTGCGGGGGAAGGTTAGGATGGGGGGAATGAATAGAGCCAGACAGTTGAGAAACAATCCCACAGATGCTGAGCGCTTCTTGTGGGAGCACCTTCGCTTACGTCAGATCGGTGGATACAAATTTCGAAGACAGCAGCCGTTAGGGTCATACATTGTTGATTTCGTGTGTTTGGAGAAACGATTGGTGATTGAGATAGACGGGGGACAACACATCGAACAAGTCGCATACGACACACAGCGTAGTGCTTGGATCGAAGCTCAAGGATTTTCTGTGCTGAGGTTTTGGGACCATGAGGTCTTAAGAGAGATTGGAGCGGTAATGGAAGTTATATGGAAGGCATTGCGTGGGGGTTGACACCCCCTACCTTAGTCCTCCCCCGCAAGGGGGGAGGAAATGAAGAAAATGCAAGGATGAAAAATGAGGGTGTTTGATCCTTTATTCCAAAATCGAAAATCCAAAATATGAGCGTGCCTTCACGCCTGGATGCAAGAGTGACTCAAGTGACGGACATTAAAAACGATAAGCGGACGATAACCAACTGGCTGCCTCGACTGGTCGCGCGGGTACCAGCGACGGTTCACAGAAAGCTACTCGTGGGCTTTTTGGCCATTGTGGCACTGCTCATCACAGTCGGCGCCGTCGGCCTTCAGGTGCTGAGCAGCGTCAACCGCCGCTCCGAGGATGTGGTGAAGCTCCAACGAAAGATCGCCGCCTACCGCCAGCTCCAGCATGACACCACCGCCCAGCTCTATAGTGTCGCCTCAGCGCTTTTGGTCCCGGAGGAGCGAACCCTCCAGGCGACGCTGCGCCAGCTCAACCAGTTCGGCTACGACCTCGACCGTCTCCAGTTTGTGGCAAAGGATGAGGTAGAGTTACTTGGCCAGGTCCGAAAAGACTACGACCAGTTCATTCAAGTAGTAACCAAGGTTGTAGAGTTGATCCGAGCTGAAAAGGTCGTGGAGGGCCGGGAGCTGCAGCTCGCGCAGGCCAGTCCTCTAGCCGACCGCCTTGAGCGCCTTACGAACCAGCTCGTAAACAAGGCCGAGGCCGATATGGTCGCGAGCATCGAGCTGAGCCATGCCGCATACATGACGTCCCGATGGGTCGTGATCGGGTTTGCAGTCGCGAGCATCGGGCTGGCTCTCATCCTCGGCTACGCGATCTCGTGGTCTGTGATCGGTCCGGTTAGGCAAATGGACGCACGGCTTCAGCAAATTGCCTCGGGCGACTTCTCCCAGAGGGTCGAGGTTCAGAACCGGGACGAGCTTGGAACCCTCGCGGCCAATCTGAACCGCATGAGCGAGGAGCTGGGGCAGCTGTACCGACAGATCGAGACTCGCAACCGCGAGCTCACTGAGTCGTTGGAGCAGCAGACCGCGACGAGCGAAATCCTGCGCGTGATTGCCAGTTCACCAACCGACCTGCAGCCAGTCTACGAAGCGATCCTTTCGAACGTCACCCACTTGTGTGAAGCCAACATTGCCGCGCTCTTCTTATACGATGGCGAGGTCCTCTCTACGGCCGCAAGCCACAATGCTACACCAGAATTCGCCGAACATCTCCGTAAAAGCGGGCCCCGCCCGAGCCGTGAAACGACAACCAGACTGGCTGCACTTGAGCGCCGGACAGTACACGTTGCTGATTTACTATCCGACCCTGCCTTTTCCCCCAAGCCATTGGAGCTTTACCAAAAAGAAAACGTGCGGACCGTCCTTTCCGTCCCGATGCTTCGGGAAAAAGCACTTATTGGCGTGATCACGACATGGCGGCGCGAGATTAGGCCGTTCACAGATAAGCAAATAGCCCTGGTTAAAACCTTCGCGGACCAAGCCGTGATCGCCATTGAGAATGTCCGCCTCTTCCACGAAATCGAGGAGAAGAACCAGCAGCTTGAGGTCGCCAACAAACACAAATCCCAGTTCCTCGCCAACGTGAGCCATGAGCTACGGACGCCTCTGAACGCCATCATTGGCTTCACCCGTATGGTCGTCAGAAAAACCGAGGGTCAAATCCCAGATCTACAGAAAGAGAACCTCCAGAAGGTCCTCATCAGCTCCGAGCATCTGCTCAACCTCATCAACGGCCTCCTGGACCTTGCCAAGATTGAAGCCGGCAGGATGGAAGTCGTTCGGGAGTCCTTCAAGCTAGACGACATCATTCAGGTGGCAACAGCCACTGTTGAGCCCATGCTCAAGGACGGCCGGGTCCGTCTAGTTAGGGAGATCGCCCCCCACATACCGACTCTTAACACGGACAGAGAGAAGCTCAAACAGGTTATTCTCAATCTTCTTAGCAACGCGGCCAAGTTTACCGAGCAAGGGGAAATTAAAGTTTCAGCCTGGAAGGAGGATGGGTCTGTGAAGCTGGTAGTCTCGGATACCGGCATTGGCATGAAAAAAGAGGCGTTGGGTCAAATCTTTGAGGAGTTCCGCCAGGCGGACACAGCAACGAGAGGGAAATATGGAGGTACAGGCTTAGGACTGGCGATTGTAAAGAAGCTTATAAATCTCTTGGGAGGCGACATTGGGGTTGAGAGTGAAGTAGGCAAGGGATCGAAGTTTACGATCACGCTCCCCATAAATCTTCGAAGCTAACGAGCTAGCGGTGATTTTAGATTAACGAAGAAAGACAGAGACAGGGACAGAGAAAAAATCCTTAAGAAAGAAAATCACTCTGATAGTGCTCGTTGCTTTCATTCTAGCGTCAGTGCATCTGGCCGAAGGGCAGCAGCAAAAGAAAGTTTGGCGGATAGGTCTCTTTCACATAAAGTCATCAAATGAAGGAACAGGCATGAAGCAACGGGCAGTAGGCAAGAGGCAGTAGTAAAAGAAAACGCAGGAATGCTTCGATTTTGGATTTGGGGACGATCACAAAACTGGTAGGCTACTAAAAAGGAGTCTCATGATTCGACGGGCTCAGCATGAACGGAAAATTATCAACGGTCTCAGGACTTGTCCCGTTCGCCCTGAGCCTTGTCGAAGGGTGAACGCATGGTGATACTATGCCAAACAAAATTTTAATCGTCGATGACGATCCGTTTAACCTGGACCTTTTAGAGCAGGAGTTAGCAGACCAAGGCTACACCCTTGAAAGGGCCGGCGACGGCGAGGAGGCGCTCGAAAAAGTCGAGTCCTTCCTGCCTGACGTCATCCTTCTGGACTACATGATGCCCAAGATGAACGGCATCGAGGTAGTGAAACATTTAAGGCAGGATGAAAAATACAAGGGCCTACCGGTGATCCTTTTAACAGCCAAGGGCTCGCAGGAAGACAAGGCGAGGGGCCTGGATGCTGGGGCGGATGACTATGTCGTTAAGCCTTTCGAACCCACTGAGCTGCTGGCTCGCGTCCGCTCGATGATGCGCATCAAACAGATGCATGACTCCTTAGAGGAATGGAATCGAACCTTGGAAGAAAAGGTCAGGCAGCAGGTGGAGGAGATTGAACGCATAGGCCGCCTTAAGCGATATCTCTCGCCGCAAATAGCAGAAACCGTCCTCAGGGGCGAGGACGATAGTATAGGCAAGAGCCATCGGCGCGAGATTACCGTAGTCTTCTTAGACTTACGTGGCTTTACTGCATTCTCTGATAGCGCCGAGCCTGAGGAGGTTATGGCACTGCTGAAGAGCTATCACGCAGAAATGGGAAAGCTTATCTTTACGTTTGAAGGAACTCTGGAGCGTTTTGCTGGGGATGGTATCATGGTCTTCTTCAATGACCCCGTACCCTGCGAGAACCATACCGAAAGGGCCTTACGAATGACCCTGGAGATGCGTGCCACAGTAAAAGAACTCCGCACAGGATGGCTCAAGAAAGGCTACGACCTGGATTTAGGGGTGGGATTGGCCGCCGGCTATGCGACTCTCGGCAATATTGGTTTTGAGGGCCGTATGGACTACGGCGCAGTGGGCAATGTAACCAACCTCGCCGCCCGCCTCTGTGGGGAAGCCAAGGGTAGCCAGATCCTGATTTCCCAACGCGTCCTGGCGACATTGGAGGGACTGGTTGAGGTGGAGCCAGTGGGTGAGCTTTCCCTCAAGGGCTTTCACCGCTCCATAACCGCCTATAATGTGCTTCGTTTAAAGGAGTAGACGGTTATCTAAGGGGTCAGAAGCGCAGCGAATCGCCATCCTTTAAGATCCTCAAAGGATAGCTTTTAAGTTTTTTCAGCTCTCGAATGATCTCCTCGCGGTACTGCGGCTTTAAATGGGTCACCAAAATGGGGACGGAAGCTCTTCCGAGCTTATCGACTTCCCGGGCTAAGGTTTGAGGAGTGAGGTGCCGGCTTACATCAGCAAGCCCCTGGAGCCTGTTAGGAAAGGAGGCCTCAAGCACTACGGCGGAGAGGTTCCTCTGGCTTCGGGCCATGGACCAGACCTTTTCCGTAGGCCCAGTGTCTCCAACATGGAGTAGGGTCTTTTTATTATTCTCAATAAAAAAGGCGACACTTGGCACGATGTGATTTACCCGGACCGTCGTTACGGTCGAGTCGCCAATAGGAATCGGCTCTTCTTCCGGCAGGTTATGGAGGGTTAGGACCGGAGAGGGTTGGGTATTGCTGGTGATCTGGGTAAAATCTGGCCAGATCGTGCCGTTGAAGAAGGACGTCCTTAGGCCGGAGATAGCCTCATTGATTCCCCAGACATTAATGGTAGTCTTACAGGTGTCACACAGATTATCAGCCAAGGTCGCGAGTCCCATGACATGATCCAGGTGGACATGGGTGATGAGAATGTTTTTGATCTTTTGCTGTTCTTTTAACTTCAGCACAGCAGTGGTCGAGCCGGCGTCGATGAGTAAGGAGTCATTGACCAAATAGGAGGAAAGGTGGCGGCCAGGGACTTGGCCTCCGGAGCAACCCAGGACGCGAAATTTCATAGGTCCACCCCCTAATTAATGAAACATAAACTTATCATAAATGAAACTCTGCAATAGCAAAAAAAATGTGGAAGAAAAAGCGTGCAGCATAGTAGGATGGGCCGGTAGCGGAGGGACGCACCATGAATAAGACACTGACATTCCTTTCAGCGGTGACATTCTACCTCGCGGGCTTAACCGGAACTGAGGCAGAGGAGGCTTCGCAGATCCCCCGCGTGGGTGTCCTGGTCCCTGAGTTACAGCGGCTTGAGTCTCAGGTAGTTAACGGCCTGCGGGACGGGGTCAAAGAGCTAGGGTACCATGAGCGAAAAAGCATCCTTATAGAAGTCCGCAATGCCAAGGGTGATCGAACCGCTCTAGAGTCCATGGCCAGGGAGCTGCTGAGCCTCAAGGTCCGGCTGATCCTGACAACCGGGACCAGGGCTACGCGAGTAGCCAAAGAGGCGACGCGAGAGATTCCCATTGTCTTCGTTCATCCCGCTGACCCTGTGGCCCTGGGCCTGGTGAATAGCATGGCGCAGCCGGGAGGAAACACCACGGGAGTGGCCGGTCTTTCCCTGCAGATGACTGAGAAGCGCATGGAGCTTCTTAAAGAGGTCGTCCCTAAGCTCAGGCAGATTCATGTCTTTTATGATGCCAATAACAAGTTTTCCAAAGAGAACTTTGCCCTCGCCCAAAAGGCAGCAGCAAAGCTGGGACTTGAGGTCGCGGAACGTCCGATCAAGTCAGTTGAGGAGCTGAAGGCTTCCATTAGCGGCATCCAAAAAGGCGAGGGAGACGCCCTCTTCCACGTTCCAGACGACCTGGTGGAGGGCCAAGCGGATTTCATTTTTGAGGCGGCAAGAAAAGTGAAGTTGCCGACGATGTTCAACGAGGAGAGATGGGTAACCAGAGGTGGCTTAGCTGCCTATGGGCCCAACTATTATCAGATGGGCCGCCAGGCCTCCCAGCTAGTAAGCAAGATCATCAAAGGGGAAAAGCCTCAGAATTTGCCGGTAGAGCGGGCTAATAAATTTGACCTGGTCATCAATCTTCGAACGGCCAATCTCATCAGTCTCAGCATCCCCTCAGAGGTGGTGAAGCGGGCAGACAGAGTCATCAGATAATTTTAGATGCTGAAAATCGAAAATCTAAAACTACTTTAACTGCTCTGTACAACCTTTTCATACACACCAGGCGGGATGACTCGGTAGAGCCGTACCGGCTCCGCGACGTTCTTGAGATTGCGCTCGCCCAGGTTCTCCAAGACGAAATACCCCTTGATGCGCTCCGCTGTGGTCGGGGCCACAAGGATCTCGCCTTCAGTGGCCTGGCCGGCGATGCGGGCAGCTAGATTGGTAACCGGTCCTGACGCGGTGAAGGTCCAGCGGCCTCCGGAGGTGGAGACAAGTTTGGTGGCCCCCACAAAGGCCGGCCCGCTGTTGATCCCTATGTGAAGGAACACTGGCTGGAACACGCCAGCGAACTCCTCGTTCAGCTCTTCCACCCGGCGCCGGATGGCAAAGGCGCTCCGGGTAGCGTTCAAGGCATGCTCCGTGGACGAGCGGTCACTCTGGAAGATGACCATAAGCCCGTCGCCAGCAGTCTCGTTGACGTCCCCCTCATGCTCGTGGATGATTTCGAGGAAGCTGGAGAAATAGCTCTGCACTAGTCGGTTAAGCTGCTTTGGGTCCATCTGCTCGGAGAGACGGGTGTAGCCGGCGATGTCGAGGAATAACACCGAGACGTCCTTCTCGCTCTTTTCCAACTCGGTCGCGTCCGGGTTCCGGTCAAGCAGCCGCTTCACCGATTCGGGCACGAACTTGGATAGCTCCCCCTTGAGCTGTTCCAGCAACTCCACGCGCTTCATGGAGTCGCGCAGATTGTGGAGTGTCTCATCAAGGGCCTTGTTCTTGGCCTCCAGCTCGTCGTGGGCCTGCTTGAGCCTTCCGGTCATATCGTTGATGACTGTACCTAGCTGACCGATCTCGTCCTGGCTATCCACAGCCACGCTTGCATTGAAGTCGCCGCCGCCGATCCGCTGTGCCGCTGCGGCGACGCGGGCGATGGGTCGGAGCACAACCCGTCCCATGAAAATCATCACGGTGGCAGTTACGCCGAGAATGGTGAGGAGCGCGACGATGATCTGGCGATTGCGGCCCTGGCGCAGCTCTGCTTCTAGCTTTTCAAGGCCGAGGCTCACCCTGAGCACGCCTCGGACCTGGTGGTCCCGTCCATGGCAGTCCTGACACTCAGCGAGATTGCGCAAGGGTTGAAAGAGGGTCAGGAACCGTGCACCATCCGCCATTTCATAAGTTTCCTGGGGCTCTACGGTCTCGACGGCGCGACTAAACAGCGGGTCACTGATCTTGGCACCGGGCGCCCGTTCCATCTTGGAGATGCGCTTGACCAGGTCAGCCTGCAGGTAACCCGCCATGTCCAGCTCCTTGACAGTCTCCAGGTCGGTGAAGGCCTCGACGCCGTTCCGCCGGTAGACGTCCAAATGATGGACGTTTTGTAGGTCAGTCTTCATCTCTTGCAGCAGTCGACGAATAATATCCGGCCGTCCCTCGAGCATGCCTCTCTCGATGCTTATTGCCATGGACGTCGCTAAGAGGCGGGCCGTCTCCTTGTTCTTAGCGATGCGCAGCTCTGCCTCCCTTCGGATGTTGAGGATCACGAGGGAGCCGAACCCGGCAATCAGAATGCCAACGATCAGAACGGTGACCTTGACGGCCAAGCTATGGCGGAGCGCTTCGATCCGTCTCATGGCAGTTCTTTTACCCTATGAGTATACGACTGCATTGATCTTAAGACTATCAAAAGATCATTTAAATCTCTATTCATCTTTAGCCTCTTCTGCTAAGATTTCAAACTTATGGCGGACCTGGCGGACATCATAAGAAACATCCCCCTCTTCTCCGGACTAACGCGCGAGGATGTAGCCAAGATCATGGGCAAACTCGAGGAGAGAGCTTTCAATGCCGGGACAACCATCCTCTCTCAGGGCGATAAGGGAGATTCATTCTACCTTATAGAATCTGGGGCTGTACAGGTGGTCCTTGAGAGCGCAGGCGGGAGGTCGGAAAGCATCGCGGTGCTGGGACCGCAGGACTGGTTCGGTGAGATGGCCCTACTCTCCGGAGAGCCCCGCTCTGCAACGATCATTACTGTCAAAGATACCACGGTATTGAGGCTTAGCCGAGAGGCCTGGGATGAGCTAATCGAAAAACACCCCTCCTGGCTCCTCTACTTCTGCGCCACCCTCAGCAAAAGGCTCTCCCGTATAGAACAGCAATATTCGAAAGGCCGCGATGCCTTCAATTCCCTAGCCGAAGAGTTCTACAGCTCCAGGTCACCTAAGGAGCAGGAATTTTTCCGGCGGGCCTCACTGCTGAGCACCATAGATCCGAAGACCGCTGATATGCTCCTGCAGACTGAAGGAGCAGAGAGACTGCTGACCGATCTGGAGAAGAGCCATTTCCCTCTAATTCAGCGTTTGGAAGCTGGAGGATACGAGCTGCATGGATTTTTTAGGGACGTCTTGGTGGAGAAACTCCTCGCCGAAGAGGGTAAAGAAACAAAGCAACGCCTACATGGCCAACTGGCGGCTCAATACGAGCTCCTTGAAAGCTGGGATCAGGCGATCCATCACTGTATAGAAGCGCAAGACTGGCCTCAAGTGTCTCGTCTCATTACCGCCCATAAAGGGGATCTACTCGACGGCTCTGCCCTGTTCCTAAAAAACGCTGTGGAACGAGTCCCCCCGGACTACTTTTTCTCTGATTTGCGCCTTGTCCACGTGAAGGCCGACACGCTGGCTCACCTAGGCGATTTTGGAGGAGCGATCAGGACCTATAAAGAGATCTTGTCGCAAAGAGGATCAGGGACCCTAGGAGCCGAAGCAGTGACGCGCTATCAGAATATGGCGGAGATCCTGGTACAAAAGAAGGACCACGTTCAGGCCCTTAACTGCCTGCGCAGCGCCCTAAACCTGGTGGAGCAGGAGACAGCAGCTCTTGGAAGGGATATGGAGGAGCTTTACCGGGAAAGGGAAAGATCCGCTCAGTGGCGGCCCCTCTCTAAAGCGGCCTTAAGACAGGGGTCAATCTTCTCAACTCTCGTCGCCGTAGTTCCCCGGCTTTACCAAAAGTTGTCTCTGAGTAGATGGATAGGTGGCATCCTGGGTCTTGCGGTTTGGGGCTATCTTTGGTTTTGGACACCGGAAATCGGACTAGAGCCCGAATCGACCAAGCAACTCGGTTTGCTTTGTCTCACGTTAATATACTGGGTCTTTTGGGTCTTTCCCGATTACGGCATGGCCCTTATTTTAGCCCTAGCGTTAATAC
>JBOHVJ010000541.1:0-3544 GCA_050735075.1 Binatia bacterium | reverse complement strand
GTGTGTGTGAGCTGATAGTCCATTCACCTATCCAAGCCTTCTGACCCTATCCTTCCGTATACATGTTAAGGTATGTGAGATAAAAATTGACAAACATATGCGTCAAAATCGCGGCCACAAGCCCTCCCCGGATATATGCCAGCGTAAATATAACTGAATCTAGAAGGATGAAGAGAAGGTCGTATCCAACTTTTCCATCCTGTATCACATCGAAGATCCCGTGGAAACTGACGAACAGGAAGCTAGATATTAGCAGCGATACAGTGTGCCCCCATGTTCTTCTTAACGTCTCAAAAAAGTAACCCCTATTCAGAGTCTCTTCTAAAAAAGGTCCCCATGCTACGACTATAAACAAGGTAACGTAAAAGTAGCGTGGTTGAGATCCAGTTTGGAGGATTTCTTGAGCAAAAGGGATTTCCTTGCCCAAAACTAGCGTCTGCAAAAAAACAGCCAACCACGCCAAGAGTATGGCGACAGCGGCGGTCAAAAATGTTTGTGCTTTTATCGAGATTAGAGGGATGTGTCGCAGCCTCAATCCCATATAGATCGCCCCTACGAGCGGAGATACCGTGGATGAAATCACACCGGCAGTAACCCAAGGGATGTTGGAATTGATCTGTAGTAATCTTAGGGCAAGATATTCGGCACACACCCAGTGAGTTACAACCAGTACTACGAATCCTTCTATAACCACCAAGAAACTTTTAGCCATCTAGGGATCAGGCTGATACCGAAAAAAACACGGTTACAAAAACGGCGCCCACCATCAGGAGAGTCTCTGTACAAACCTGCCCCTAACAAACCTCACACAGCGGCCATGGCCAGATGGGACGGTTTTCTGGCTCGTTGTCGTCCGAACGACTAGGCGGAGGTTTTGGACGATCTGGCGTCCGCAGTTTCTGTGGGTCTAATGGAACGCGAGGGAAAGGATACGAAGGTCGCCCTGGCGGTTCCAAGGAAGACCAAGGTGGTTCGCGAGGACCACCTCCCTCAGGACCGGGATCATAACACATCATACCCGGCATTTGGCATCGTTGAAAACCAAAGGGATCAACATACATCAGTGGGCTATTCGAAACATAGGCGTACAAATTAAGCTGTTGCGGCTCTAGTTGCAGGAGTCGAAAGACCCTCTATAAGATGAAGAAGGGCAGAGAGGTTTGCCCCTTTGATGACCCCGGGCGATGGGCGCCCGACTCGAAACGACCTAGGGATAAATGGCGCCTTTTCTACTCCTCAAGCAATGGCGCTGTCAAGAGAAAAATTTGGGCTAAGTTGACAAGGAGGGACTCTTCTGTCACAAAAGCGGATGCGAACGTCTTTGAGGCGAGACTTGAGAGGCTGCTGAAGTAAATAGAGTGGAGAGGATGCACACCTATGGAAGATCTTAGGGATTTCATAAGTGTTTTAGAGCGGCATGGAGAACTGCAACGTATTCAGGAGGAGGTCGATTGGAACCTTGAGATGGGGGCAATCACCCGCCGCTGCTATGATCTCGGCGCGCCGGCTGCTCTCTTTGAAAAGGTAAAGGGCTACCCGAAGGGCTATCATGCCCTCGGGGCGCCTTTGGGTCCTAGCAGAAACCCGAGCCACTCACTCTACGCTCGCACCGCCATGGCCCTAGGACTTCCGCCCGACACGCCCGCAAAAAAGATCATGGAATCATACCTCAAGCGTAGGGAAAAACCGATAAAGCCTACAGTCGTAAAAAGCGGTCCGTGCAAGGAGAATATTCTGCTGGGTAAAGATGTAGATCTGCTTCGCTTTCCTATTCCCCTGATACACGGCGGCGACGGTGGCCGCTACATCGGCACCTGGCACACAGTGGTCACCAAGGACCGGGATAGCTCATGGGTCAATTGGGGGATGTACCGCCTGATGGTTCACGACCGAAATACGATGGGCTGCCTTTTTCCGATGCAGCAGCATATCGGTCAGATGTATCAGAAGTATGAGGCGAAGAATTTGCCGATGCCTGCGGCCGTTGCCATTGGCGGACAACCAGTCATCCCCATCGTGAGTTGTGTCCAGCTCCCTCCCTTTGTGAATGAGGTCGAGATTGCCGGGGCCCTACAGGGAGAGCCGGTTCCTCTGGTCAAGTGTGAGACTGTCGATCTAGAGGTTCCTGCTTCGGCCGAGATCGTTCTGGAAGGGGAGGTCCTCCCGCATGAACGCAAGAGCGAAGGTCCTTTCGGCGAGTATATGGGCTATGAGGCTGGCAAGGCCTCTCCTAAGCCGGTTTTTCGAGTGAACGCCATTACCCACCGCAATAATCCCATCCTTCCCTTCTCCAATATGGGGATGCCTATCCATGAAGGCCAAACCGCCACAGCCTTTATCAAGGGCGCAGAGATCTATAGTGAGCTAAGAAAACTGGGGCTGCCTATCAAGGGGGTTTTTGTCCCGCCCTATGGAGTAGGGCACATGGCTATCATCTCCACCGAGACCCCCTTTATCAATTTCGCGAAGCGCGTGGCTCATTCGGTTTGGGCGACCAAGCCAGGTCTCTTCACTTATTACATTGTTGTCGTAGACGCCGATGTGGATCCCACCAACATGGATGAAGTCCTCCACGCCATCGCCACGAAGTGTCATCCGGTAAACGGGATCCATCGGGTCCCGCACATTCCGGGCTTCCCGGTATTGCTTCCCTTTCTTCCACCCAAGGAACGACTCCTGGGCGACGCGGCCGGTGTCATATTTGACTGCACCTGGCCGAAGGATTGGCCTCAAGAGTCGATACCGGTGAAGGCGACCTTGGAAAACCTCTGGCCCAAAGAGATTCAGGAAAAGGTCCTGGGTAAGTGGGAAACTTACGGATTCAAGAGCCAGGACTCCACGTCAAAACAGAAGCGCTGACAGCTGAAACATAATGTAAAGGTTAAGCTCTCTTTACTTTTCTCCTCTTTGCCAAAGCTTACCTAACCAACTCCCTTCCTCCCTTCCAGCTACCTCCTCTAACTCACCGGCATCGAGCCATATGCCCCCGCAGCCGGTGCACTGATCAATGAGGATCTTCTGAAAACTGCGCTCTTTTAATGGCTCCCCACACTTCGGACAGCGCATGTTGCAGGCCGCTTTAAGGGACTGTTGTGATTCTAGTTGTTGCTTGGCCTTCAGCTTCTCGATCAGCTCTTTTTCCTTCTTTACGAAGTATTCATCCTCTTGTGCTTTTTTCCGCTCATCCCATTTGTTTGCCACTTTCTTACCTCCTTCTAAGTTTTCTCTTCAGCCACTTCAATATTCACGCTGCCGATAAAGACTTGGCTGACCAGCTTGAGAGGCTTTCTCTTTTCATCGGCAGAGATCCAAACTGTTGCCTCTCGCACTCTACCGGCATAGCCCGAACGAGTGATATTAGTAACACGAGGGATAATCTTGTAGGCATCAAATTCGCCGGTCTTCAAGGCAACCCGTTCTTTGCTCGCAATTTCCAGCACAACCAAATAACGACTCTTGCCGCCAAAGACATCTAGCTGAAGCACATCGCCAACCTTGAAATCTAGGCTGCGCGCCAGATAGACGGCGGTTATAGGATCAAAGG
>JBOHVJ010000540.1:0-3080 GCA_050735075.1 Binatia bacterium | reverse complement strand
GGGCAATTCGGTGATCATTAAACCGGCCACAGATACACCCCTTTCCGCGTTAAGACTTACTGAGATTCTGCTCGAGGCAGGGCTCCCCCCTGAGGGGATTCAGTGTCTCACGGGTTCTGGAGGAGAGATCGGAGATCTCCTTGTCTCTGATCGTCGCGTGCGCAAGATTACCTTTACCGGCAGTAGAGATGTGGGAGAGCGGATCTGCCGTATGGCGGGGATTAGGAAAGTTACCATGGAGCTCGGCTCCAATTGTCCCCTGATTGTCATGCCCGATGCTAGCCTGGAAAAGGTGGCGGCGGCCGTAGCAGCCACAGGTTACGCCAATGCGGGGCAGGTTTGCATCTCTACCCAACGAGTCCTCACTGCAGGTAAAGTCTATAGCGACCTCCTGAGCGCTTTAACTCCTAAGGTGGAGGCCCTTACCACTGGCAACCAGCTTGATGAAAAGACTAAGGTTGGTCCCATGGTCCGTGAGGGGGATGCCATTCGCGTTGATGAGTGGGTCCGGGAAGCTGTCGGAGGGGGTGCCCGAGTGGTGGTGGGCGGAGGAAGGCAAGGAACCATCTACGCCCCAACAGTGGTGGCGGACGTGAAGCCAGAAATGCGGATTTCCTGTGATGAGCTGTTCGGCCCGGTGGTCGCGGTTACGCCCTTCAACTCCATCGATGAGGCGATTGCGCTCGCCAACGATACTGTCTATGGTCTCTCCGCCGGCATCTTCACCGAGAATCTGGAGTGGGCGATGAAGTTTGCCCGTGAGGTAGAGTCGGGCAACCTGCACATCAACTGGGGGCCGCAGTGGCGTGCGGACCTGATGCCCTACGGCGGGCTGAAGGAGTCGGGCTTCGGCAAAGAGGGGCCGCGCTACGCCGTGGAGGAGATGACGGAGCTAAAAATGGTGGTGTTTCACCTGAGCGGATAAAGATGCGGGCGGAGATGGCAAATACAGTGGGTGGCTCCCCGCCCCTTCGCTTCAGTGTCTCGTTGGCGGGCGTCGGCTTTGGTATCAGGCCCCGGCTTTCTGTGGGGAGGGAAGTTCTGAGGGGGCAAGACCTGAGAGCCGCGGGCGCAGGAGTAGGGAGGTTGAAGCAGGCCCAGACCAGGGGAGTGAGTAGCCTATGGGGTCGGCGAGGGCGGCCCTCAGGGCACTGGCCTATCGACCGCGGCTGGAAGGGCTTGCCCCCGAGGAACGTTGAGCGGAGGTCGTGGAGTGCCCTTAGTTTCGGACGGTGACGATGCGAGCGGACGGACGTAAGGAAAAGGAGTTGAGGCCCATCGTCATCACCTCGAGCTACATCAAACACGCCGATGGCTCGGTTCTGATCGAGGTGGGAGACACCCGCGTCATTTGCACGGCCAAGCTGGAGGATAGAGTTCCTCCTTTCTTGCGCAACAGCGGGAAAGGATGGATCACGGCAGAGTATGGGATGCTGCCCTCCTCTTCACAGGTTCGTATTTCCCGCGAGGCCGTTCGGGGGAGGATCGGGGGAAGAACCCATGAGATCCAGAGGCTGATCGGCCGCAGCCTTCGGGCTATCGCCAACCTGGAAGTTCTTGGAGAGAGAACAGTCTGGATCGACTGCGACGTGATTCAAGCGGATGGCGGGACCCGAACGGCTTCAATCACGGGGGCCTATGTGGCCCTCGTGGAAGCTCTACGTCGGTTGACAAAACAGGGGACGGTCCGAGGAGAGCTGATCCGCGATTCCGTCGCGGCGGTGAGTGTCGGGATCGTGGACGGCAAAACGTTTCTGGATCTCACCTACGAGGAAGATAGCCGAGCTGAAGTGGATATGAATTTTGTCATGACCGGTTCCGGGAGATTTGTCGAGGTCCAAGGGACCGCAGAGAGCGCGCCGTTCACAAAGAAGGGATTGGACCGCATGGCTGAGATCGCCCAGCAAGGTATTCGAGAGCTTCTCAAAGCCCAGAAAAAAGTCCTCTCCACGATCCCCTAGCCCTTATTAATTGTGCAGCTCCTAGTGGCTACTAGCAATTCGGGTAAGCTCGCTGAAGTCAAGGCGGCGCTTAAATACCTTCCTATTAAGATCATTCCTCTTACTAGTTTAGGCATGTGGCCCAAGGTCGTGGAGGATGGAAAAACGTTTGAGGAGAACTCCCTAAAGAAGGCCCGTACACTGGCTGATTTTTCCGGATATGTAACCTTGGCAGATGATTCAGGGTTAGAGGTGGAGGCGCTCGGTGGAGCCCCAGGTATTCTTTCGGCCCGCTACGGCGGGGAGAACGCGGATGATCTCCGCAACAACGAGAAGCTGCTCAAGGATTTAGCCGGCGTGTCCCAGGAAAAGAGAGAGGCACGGTTTGTCTGTGTGCTTGCGCTTTGCAGCCCGAGCGCGGGCGGGAGAAAGGAATGGCTTTTTCGCGGGGAGTGTGAAGGATGGATCACCTTTGCCCCAAAGGGAGCGAACGGCTTTGGCTATGACCCGATCTTTTTCTATCCATCTTTTGGTAAGACCTTTGGTGAGGTTGACCGTGAGACCAAGGGCCGCGTCAGCCATCGAGGACAGGCCCTAAGGAAGCTCGCGGAAGCGCTCCCTTTAGTTCTTTCCTCTTTAGCCTCAGGGGAGTAGCTCTGAGGCCAGCCGAAATAAGCCTCCACTTTAGCACGGCCTGCTCGGTCGGTTCGTCTGGCCTTCGCTCTCCTCCCCTTCGGCCGCGTTCTGCATGGGTCACCTAAGAACCAGGTTTTCGTAACGCTGTTGATTTCACCCCTTGCATATGTAGAATAAGCTGATTACGAATTTGACGGGGCGTAGCGCAGCCTGGTAGCGCACCTGCCTTGGGCGCAGGGGGTCGGAAGTTCAAATCTTCTCGCCCCGACCATCAAGACTGGTGAGTAATGAGTGTTGAGTGGGAAGATCAGCTCACCGCTTGTTACTCGCTGTTGTTTTTGGCGCCAGTAGCTCAGCTGGATAGAGCAACGGCCTTCTAAGCCGTAGGTCAGGGGTTCGAATCCCTTCTGGCGCGCCAGCATGGCTTGCAATGTGGTGAGTGTAGCTCAACTGGTTAGAGCACTGGACTGTGGCTCCAGGGGTTGAGGGTTCAAATCCCTTCAC
>JBOHVJ010000539.1:0-3396 GCA_050735075.1 Binatia bacterium | reverse complement strand
GTCCAGCCCTGTCTTGAAACCACCCTTAGGTTAACATGACAGCACCTTATCAGCTACTTATCTCCCAAAAAGCCCAAAAAGGACATCCCGAGGTCAGTTTGCTCCATCCTTCACCGTCAGGTTGCTATGATGACCAGCGGTATGAGCAGCCTGAGTGACGTTTTTTCTTTCATGTTTTACCTCCCGGTGGCTAAAGTGTGTTTCTTCGGGCTGCTTAGCCAGAAAGAGATCGTGAGATAGTAGGCTGGGAATAAAAGTGAAGCGTAGACTAGAAGAGTGGAAATTTGTGGGAGCTGATAAATGATCATGAGGACCATGATCCCCCAAATGATCCCTAGGCTGATGGTGAGCCCCTGTAGGACCGGGCTCCGGCTTGGGTAGAGATACTTCAGCGGGACAAAGACGAGGGCGGAGAAGATCAAAACGAGAAAGCCGTTCATCCAACGGGGGATCTGCATGGCGTTGAGATAAAAAGCGACGATATTCCAGTAAGAGGGAAAGCCTAAGAAAAAATGATCCGAGGTTTTGGCTTCCTTCTGGCAGAAGCCGTAGGCGCTTGCCAACACGGGCGCCGATGCCAGCCAGAGCGCATCATCTTTCGGCAGGAGATCTGCCCGAATCAGGAAGACGGAAGGGACGAGGACATAGTTGAGATAGTCAACGATGTCTTCCAGACGGTCTCCATCAAACCAAGGTATCAGCTCCTTCACGCGGGCCATGCGCGCCAAGGTGCCATCAGTTGCATCAATCAAGACTGCCAGTGCCATCAGCCAGAAGGCCTCCTGAAATCTTGACTGCTCAATGAAAAGGAGAGTAAAGAAGGCGACGACGGCCCCTGAAGCTGTGTAAAGGTGGACCAGCCAAGCGAGAATGATTTTCCAGGGCATGCACTCTCCCAGCACGCATTATTCACCAGCTCAGCTTGAGTTTTCAACCGAAAATCCTCTGTGCAAAAGAAGGCTATGTATAAATGCAAGCGCTATGCCAGTCTCGCGAAAGATGTCGACTTGAACTAACATGCTGAAATTCGGGACTCTTTCAAGCTTCGTAGCAAAAGGGAGCAATCAACCTTATGTCTACGCCGTTCACAGGCTTTTGAAGGCTCGGAGCCATGAAATGAGAATAAAAACAATGTGTTATGCTGATAGTAGGCTTTGTGAGCGTAGTGTCAACGCGGTTGACAGTTATGGGTTTTACCATTCTGACTGTTGGATTTGTTTTCTCGTCAACTGGCCGATTCGGCGTAACTCGGCCTTTTCCTGAGACGCTCAATCCAAGCCAAAATGTTCTTGTACTTTGGCTCTACTGGGATCTTAAAGCGCTCCAGCAGATCGATATTGGGCATATAGGAGATATCGGCAAGGCTAAAGCTTCCGGCCAGATATTCTTTTCCTTCCAGTTCTCTTTCGATCCTATCAAAACATTTGATGATCTCTGCCTTGGCGTTGTCAATGACTTTCAAGTCCCTTTGACCTTCGGGTTTGTAGAGGACTTGACGGATGATCTCGACGAAAGGGGGATTGAAGGTGTTGTCCCGAAAGTCCTCCATAAGCCGCGCCCGAGCTCGCCCTTCGGAGTCAGCGGGAAGGAGGGGAGGATAAGGGTACTCGTCTTCGAGGTATTCGTTGATGATGGTGGAGTCATAGACAATGAAGCCTTCGTCATCCAGGGCCGGCACCTGGCCAAATGGGTGGATCTTCAAATAGTCGGGGCTTTTCTGTTCCTTCTTTGCGGGATCGATGTTGATCCGCTCGAATTCCAGTCCTTTTTCGATCAGGACAATTCTCACCTTGCGGGAGTTGGTAGATGCGGGAAAGTGATAGAGCTTAATCATAAATCTAGAGGCCTCCTCAGAGATTAAGACACCTAATTTTACAAAGATATCATAAGTCATGGGCTCGCCGCCATGCTAAATTTTTTGGTGGAGATTCCTCCGAAAGCGGGTTTCCTCGGGATGCGAGTCTTCGGGCCGCGGCCGATGGGCCAGTGCCTCGAAGGCCACCCACGCCATCCCCTTAGGGTGGTTACTCCCACTGCCAGGGCCTGCCGAGACCGCCACGTCCCTACGTCCTCGTCCCTCTCCCTCGCATCCCTCGGCTTTCATCGTCAAGGGTGTCGCGTAAACGTCATGAAACATTCATATCTGTTGACACATCGCTTTATGCTCTACTAGAATCGCCTCGCTTCGTTACCGATCGACGCAAACGAAAGAGAGGTGTTTATGGGTCATCGGAAGAAAAACCTGGCGTGCCTTATGGGCCTGTTCATGGTTCTCTTGGGTGTTCAGGAGCTGTATGCCAACGGATCGGATTCGTTCGTAAATTTCCGTCCAGGTGCGCGGCAGATCAAAGGTAAGTTCACAGTATATGATTTACCACTCCAGTATGCGGTGCCCCATTGCCTTGCGCCTGATCACCAGGGAAATATTTGGTATGTGGCGATCGGGTCAAACCGGGTAGGAAAGTTCGATCCGGAGAAGAAGGAATTTACCGAATACTTGATCCCCACGCCCGAGTCTCAGCCGCATGGCATTACAGTGGATAAGGACGGAATCGTTTGGTTCACGGAGGCCGGCAAGGACAAAATCGGCCGGCTCGATCCTAAGAGCGGGATGATTACGGAGTATCCCATCCCTGCGGGAGGAAAGAGGGAAGGCGCCCGTGGTGGCGTGGGAAGGATCCACACGCCAATGATGGGTAAGGATGGTTACCTCTATGCGACCAACGAGTGGCTGGCCACCATCGTTAAGCTGGATCCCAAGACCGGACAGACCTGGGAGTTTGCTACCCCTACCAAAAAGTCGCGACCTTACGGTATTCAAGTCGATTTTGACGGCTACGTCTGGTTCGTGGAAGTAGGGAGTGAGCATATCGGCAAGCTTGACCCTAAGACCGGGACGATTACTGAGTATAAGACCCCTACACCCAAGTCAGCTCCGCGCCGGATGACGATAGACCCCCAGGGTATTATCTGGTACGCGGAGTGGGATGCTCATAAAATCGGCTATATTAATCCTAAGACTCTGGAACAAAAAGAGTTCGTTACACCGTCGCATCCCAAAACCGGTACTTATGCAATCGCATCTGATGGAGCTGGAAACCTTTATGTGGCGGAGTTTATCAGCAACCAGGTAAGCCGGTATGAGCCGAAGACCAACAAGTGGACCGAATGGCCGATGCCGTTAAGAAGGAGCCGGGTTCGCAATATTGTCGTGGATCCCAAAGGCTTTGTCTGGTACGCCGATAACGGCAACAGCAAGTTAGTACGGTTGGAGTAGGCAGAAAGCGGCAGGCCATAAGCAGCAGGAGGGAAACATATTTAATTCAAAATGCAAAGTGGAAAATGAAAAACTTAGACCCTAACTTTTGAACTTTGTAATGCGTCGAAGACGGGAGG
>JBOHVJ010000538.1:0-9697 GCA_050735075.1 Binatia bacterium | reverse complement strand
CCCCAGGCCCGAGATGTACCCGTCGAAAAGGCCGTCCTTAATCTGCTGAAACAATTTCCTCACGGCAGTCCTCTTGCTCCTATTAGCGACCGAGGTGTCAAAATAAAATCCAAATACCCACGTCTCTACATAAAGTTTGAGCTTTTTCATTTATTGTTGCTAAGCATCTCGTCTAGCTCTTCGACGATACTTAAAATCTCCCGTTCTTTTTCCATGAGCCTGCTTTAGCTTGGGATCAATTAGCCTTGCTCTGGTGTCAGCTTCGTTCATTGGAAGAGGTCTTTCACATTCCCCACTATCTTAGAGAGCTGCCTGAGGTCAAACTGTCGCATGGGCGAAGGTGCGAAAGTTGTTAATTCTACTATATTTCTGGGGATGCCAACAGCGAAAAAAACAAAAGCAGCAGGTCAGTCGGTGAGTCAGGCTCAAACTTTCTTGACAATCTGAGTGATGCTTTAAGGGCGCCTTAGTTCTCGATGGAAAGATCAGGCCGAGCGGCTTATCCATCAGACGGCGATTTGGGTTGCCTCAAAAAGGGAAAAACTGCTGGGTTGATTTGTCTACTTGCGTGCCGTATTGTCGCAGCATGGAAGTGAGCAAGGCTTTTATCTGGTTCACTCAGCACCCGCAAGAGGCAAAGCGGTATGCTGGCAAACACGTCGCCATTGTGGATGATGGGATAGCTGCGGTGGCTAATAGCCCATGGCAGGCCTACCAGAAAGCTAAGAAAAAGTACCCCGATAAGGACCCCGCTCTGACTTATATTCCCAAGGGCGACTTCCTGATCCTATGAGGGAATACTGCTTCCCTTACAGGGAGGAGCCCTCTAAAACCTTTACCCGGATCTCACGTCCGGTCGTCGAGGTCTCCCTTAGGGAAGAGACAGGTAAGTGGTTTAAAGTTTTTCCCTACGCTGATTCTGGGGCTGATTTCAGCCTTTTCCCGAAAGGAATCTGCAAGCTGCTGGGCTTACAACTTAAGACGGGCCAGCGCAGCTTGATCCAAGGAGTCGGCGGTAAACCCACAGTCGTTTACCTGCACAGAGTTGAAATGATGATCGGAGAGAAAAGCTTTAGCGCCCGAGTAGGTTTTGCCGCCAGCGAGCGAATGCCTTATCTTTTAGGTCGGCTCGATGTGCTAGAACATTTTGACATCCGGTTCGAGAAGGATAGGGTTTGTTTTACAGAACGGGAGGGGTAGAAACATAAGGAGTGGAAATTCTAGGGCTTAAGGCGGGAAAAACCCGAAAGAAACTTAGCGCAGGGAGAGAAAAGAGAGGCGGCTTAAATCCAAGGCTATCGCTGGCAAAAGCCCCAGATAAACTGTTCCCAGTGCCGCAATGGCTATTCCTAGGTAAAGATAGGGCGCTCCGGAAAAAGACTTTCCTTCTACCCCTCCCTCTTCCATGTACATCATCACGATGACCCTGAGGTAATAGATCACTGAAAGGAGACTGTTCAGGGCGCCGATGATGGCGAGGTCGGTGTAGCCGGCAACGACCGCCGAACGGAAGAGATAGAATTTGCCCGTAAAGCCCCCGAGGGGCGGAAAGCCGGCAAGAGAAAGCATGAAGATCGACATCGCCATGCCTAAGAAAGGTCTCTTCAAGCCAAGTCCGGCATAGTCACTGTAAGCCTCATGATCTCTTGGCCCATCCTTCAAGGCCATGACCACCCCGAACGCCCCAAGCGTCATGGGGGCATAGGCCAAGAGATAAAAGAGAAGCGCCTGCCCCCCGGCCTCGTCTCCGGCAACCACGCCGATGAGCAGATACCCCGCATGGGCAATGCTCGAATAAGCAAGCATCCGCTTCACGCTCGACTGCGCTATGGCGAGCAGATTACCCACGGTCATGGTCAAAATCGCTAAGATCCATAACGGAAATTTCCACTCGCCCTCGAGGGGTGCCAACTGGACGAGGAAGATGCGCGCCCAGGCAGCAAAAGCAGCAGCCTTAACCGAAACGGCCATGAAGGCTGCAATCGGCGTTGGCGCTCCGTCGTATACGTCAGGCACCCAGAAGTGGAAAGGAACAGCCGCTACCTTGAAGGCCAAGCCGATGAGCAGGAGAAAGACTCCCGCAAGAAGAAAGAGAGGCCATTGATCTGCGGGCTGGGTCAAAGCCGTCGAGACCCGACCGAGATTTGTTGAACCCGTTGCTCCAAAGATTAGGGCAATCCCGTAGAGGAGAAAGCCGGTAGCGAAGGCCCCGATGACAAAGTATTTCATGGCTGCCTCGCTGGCCTGGCTTCTCTCACGCCACATCCCCGTCAAGATATAGACGGCGATGGACATGGTCTCCAGGCCCAGGAAAAGGAGGATGAGATCATTGGCTGCTGCCATAAAGATCATCCCAAAGGCGCTAAAGAGGATCAGGGCATAATATTCCCCTTCCCGAATCTTGGTTTCTTTAAGGTAATGGATGGAGAAAAGAATCGTAATCACGGCCGCACCGATAAAGAGCTGGGTAAAAAAGAGCGAAAAATCGTCCAGGAGGAAACTATCTTTAAAGACACCTTCGTGACTTCCCCAGAGTAGAAAGGTCATGCCCGCGGCGAGGATTAAACCTAGAACACTAATCCAGGCAAGGAGTCCCTTTTCCCGCTCTTGAAGAAAGAGATCCAGGAGGAGGACGCTCAGGGCTGTTAGGATCACCTCGACTGCAGGGAGGAGGGGAGTGAGATTAACTTCCATTCGACTTTGTCTCCGTGCTCTCTACCCCTTGCAGGATCAATGGAGAAGCCTGCCTTTTACTATCGACTCTTTGGATAATAAGTTCGACCGAGGGTTTCATCCGGCTTAAAAATGGCTGAGGATAGATCCCCATAAAAAAGATCAAGGCAAGGATAGGAGCGAGCATGACAGTCTCCCTCATCCCGATGTCTTTAAGCCTTTCGTTCTCTAAGCGGCTCAAAGGGCCAAAGATCACCCGACGAAACATCCAGAGCATATAGATGGCTCCCAGAACCACACCTGAGGCGGCCCATGCGGCCCAGAATGGAGCATCCTTGAATGCGCCCAAAAGGATGAGAAATTCCCCGACAAATCCGTTAAGACCAGGGAGGCCTATCGAAGAGAGAGTGACGACCAGAAAGAAGGCAGAAAATATGGGAAGTTGCTTCCACAGCCCGCCGAAGTCGTCGATCATCCGTGTGTGGCGTCTTTCATAGATCATGCCCACAATGAGGAACAGAGCCCCTGTGGAAAGGCCGTGGTTGAGCATCTGGTAAATCGCGCCTTGAATGCCCTGAAGATTAAGCACGAAGAGCCCTAACATAACGAACCCCAGATGGCTTACCGAGGAATAGGCGACAAGTTTTTTTAGGTCCGCTTGCATCATCGCCACCAGGGCGCCATACACGATGCCGATGCCCGCCAGCGCGAGGATAAAAGGGGCAGTAGCCAGCGTGGCCTCGGGAAATAGGGGGATCGCGAAGCGCAGAAATCCGTAGGTGCCCATCTTGAGGAGAACTGCCGCAAGGATGACCGAAGCGGCCGTGGGCGCCTCCACGTGGGCATCCGGAAGCCAAGTGTGGAACGGAAAAAGAGGAACCTTGATGGCGAAGGAGAGGGCGAAGGCCAAAAAGAGCCAGATCTGCTCTTCGTAGGGGAGGTGGAGGTTATAGATCTGAAGAAGGTCAAAGGTCCATATTTGAGTCAACTGCGAGTTGCGCGCCGCCAGGTAGATGATGGCGACAAGCATGAGGAGGCTCCCGCTCATCGTGTACAGGACAAACTTGAGCGCCGCATAGACGCGACGGGGTCCTCCCCAAACGCCGATGAGAAAATACATCGGGACCAGTGTGACCTCCCAAAAGACATAGAAGAGAAAAAGATCGAGGGCCACGAACGTTCCAATCATGCCGGTTTCCAGGGTCAACATGAAAAAGAGATATTCCTTGACTCTCTCGTTGATGGTCCACGAGGCCAAGATCCCGATCGGTCCGAGAAAGGTCGTGAGCAAGACAAGGAAGATATTAACCCCGTCAATACCGACGAAGTAATCGATACCATAAGCAGGGATCCAAGAAAGGCGCTCGACAAGCTGCACCTCTGCCAAGGTGGAATCTAACCGCCAGAGGACCCTGAGCGACATGATAAAAGTCAGAGAGGTGAAGAGTAGCGCGGTTTTAAAAAGCGCTTGGGTCAATCCACGAGGGATAAAGAGAAGCGCCAAGGCCCCGACGGTGGGGAGAAAGACAAGCAGGCTTAGATCTCCAGCCAATGGGCCCATCGTAGACTCCTACCGATATAGGTAATAGCCCAGGAGCAACAGCGTACCGGCGAGGAAACCGAAGAGGTAATGCTGGACATTGCCGGTCTGGAGCTGACGCCAGAAGAGGCTCATCCCCCTCACACTGCTAGCAACGCCGTTAACGATTCCATCGATGAAAGCCAAATCGAAGATATTCGCCAGCCATTTGGAACAGACGGTGAAAGGGCGGACCAATAAAAAGTCGTAGATTTCATCGACATAGTATTTGTTGAAGAGGCCTTGATAGGGGATTCCTCCGGCCCAGGAGGAAAGACGCTGCGGAACTTTCCCGGCATGGTAATAGGAATAATAGGCTAGAAGAAATCCTAAACCTGCAATCCCCAAGGTAAGGAGCATGAAAAGGATCTCTTGCCCCGCGCCTTCACGATGGATTTCCCCTCTAATACCGAAGACCGGCTCCAACCAATGGTCCCACGCGTTCCCCCACATAAACTCCGGTGCTCCCAACCAACCGGCGAAGATCGACCCTGAGGCCAATAGAATCAACGGTGCCGTCATGATCCTCGGTGATTCATGGATGTGCTGCCTGACGTGCTCCTCTACCCTACACTTTCCATGAAACACCATGAAAAATTGACGAAACATATAAAACGCGGTGAGCCCAGCAGTGATCCACGCCAAAAGCCAGAGCCAGACTGAGCCACTCGGAGCTGCGAACGCCCGCCAGAGGATCTGGTCTTTGGAGAAAAAGCCTGCTGTCAGCGGCGCACCAGAAATGGCCAAAGCGGCAATGAAATAGGTCCAGTAAGTGGTGGGAAGATAGGATTGGAGTCCTCCCATTTTCCTCATGTCCTGCTCCCCCTCCAAACCATGGATCACACTGCCAGCGCCCAAAAAAAGGCACGCCTTGAAGAATGCATGGGTGAAGAGATGAAAAATCGCCGCACTGAAAGCGCCCACACCTACGGCCAAAAACATGTAACCCAATTGACTCACCGTAGAGTAGGCCAATACCCGTTTGATGTCGTTTTGAGCCACTGCGATGGTCGCAGCAAAAAAAGCGGTCAGGGCCCCTATGGTGGCGATCACAGCAAGAGTCCTGGGGGCAAGAGAGAAAAGAAAGTGAAGCCGTGCGGTCATGTAAACCCCGGCAGTGACCATTGTCGCAGCATGAATGAGGGCGCTTACCGGGGTCGGGCCCTGCATGGCATCAGGAAGCCAGACATAGAGCGGGATCTGCGCCGACTTTCCTGTCGCCCCCACAAAGAGAAGGAGTGTAATCAGCGTCACTTTCATGGGCTCTAGCTTTTGGGCGCTATCCTTCAATTCCAGAAAATCGATGCTCCACACCCCCTGGCTGCCCAGCTCCCAGAAAAGGAGCAGGATCCCCAGTAGAAAGCCAAAGTCACCAATCCGGTTGACGATAAAGGCCTTGTTCCCCGCTATGGTATTGGTGTGGTCCTGGTGCCAGAAACCGATCAGGAGATAGGAGCAGAGCCCCACTCCCTCCCAGCCAACGAAGAGGAGCAGCAGGTTGTCGGCCATAACCAGAAGAAGCATGAAAAAGATAAAGAGGTTGAGATAGGCAAAGTAGCGGACCATCCCCTCATCATGACCCATGTATCCAAGGGAATAGACGTGAATCAGGAAACCGATGCCCGTTACGACCAGGAGCATTACCGCGGTTAGGGCATCGACCTGGAACGAGAGATTTGCCTTAAAGGGATAAGACTCAATCCATGTAAAGAGAGTATCTTTTAGGATTCCTCCTGGTGAGAGAGACCAGACAACCCAGAGAGAAAAGAAAAAAGAGAGCGCCACGGCTGCTGAGGCTAAAAGGCCGGCCTTTTTCCGCCCCAACTGCAAGCCGAGAAAGATATTCAGCACTACCCCCAAGAGAGGAATCAGAGGGATCAGGCGGAGCAGGCTTGAGTTTTCCACCAGAGTTGCCATTGCTACCACTTGAGAAGCTGCATCTCTTGAGGGTCTAGGCTCTGGCGGTGGCGGAACATGGAGATGATAATGGCCAATCCTACGACAGCTTCGGCCGCCGCTACTGTCATCACAAAGAAGACGATCACCTGCCCATCCATGGAGCCCAGCGAACGGGAGAAGGCGATAAAGGTCAGGTTAACCGCATTGAGCATGAGCTCAATGGACAATAGAATCACGATGATGTTGCGCCTAATGACGACGCCGGTGACGCCGATGGCAAAGATAATGGCACTTAGCATAAGGTAATAATTTAATGGCACCATGGTTCAAACCTCCCTCTTTGCCAGAACGACCGCGCCTATGATCGCAACCAAAAGCAAGACCGAGGCGATCTCGAACGGGAGGACAAAGTCGTTGAAGAGACTTTGGGCCAGCAGCTCCGGGCTACCGAAAGATTCACCTACACGACTGGGGTCAGCCATGGGCCCAGGAGAATTAGCAACCAGAGGAACGAACTCGAAGATCAAAAGCAACGCTGCCAGTGAACCAACGCCCCACCAAGAGATTCGCCGCCGCTCCAAAATTCCTGGATCTAAAAGCATAATGACAAAAAGGAATAGAACCATGATGGCCCCTGCATAGACAAGGATCTGGAGGATTCCCACCATCGGGGCCTCCAGCGTGAGAAAGAGAACTGCCACGAGAAAAAGCGTAGCCACAAGAGACAAGGCGCTGTGCACGACGTTTCTTTGGAAGACCACCAAGAGAGAAAAGAGAATCGACAAACCAGCCAGGATGAAAAAAAAGATCAATGGACCCGTCATGGTTTAGGGGTATCTTGCAAAGCTAGGATCAAACCGGCTGTGGCTATAACGTTCACGAGGGCAAGGGGCAAGAGCATCTTCCAACCCAAACGCATCACCTGATCATAGCGAAATCGGGGCAGGCTCCAACGCAGTAAGATCTGCAGCCAACAGAAAAAGACAACCTTGAGCGTGAAGGCCCCTATTTGCAGGAGCACCACCGCAAGATGAGGCAGAAGGAGGGTCCCGCCCCAAGGAAAGTGAAAGCCATCGCGCATGAGGAAGGGGACTTGCCAACCACCAAAGAAGAGCGTGGTGGTGAGCCCTGCTGCGGTAACAATCTCGGCAAATTCCCCGGCAAAGAACATGAGAAATTTCCCCCCGGAGTACTCCACATGATAGCCGGCAACAAGCTCCGATTCCCCCTCCGGAAGATCAAAGGGGATCCTCTTGGTCTCCGCAATCGCGGCCGTGAAAAAGAGCAAAAAGGCGACCGGTTGGAGAAAGATCCCCCACGCCGGAAGCCAGCCCCAGAGCAGGGTCCCCTGAGCGCGGGCGATCTCCTGCAGCTCTAGTGTTCCGTAGACCATGAGGATGCCCATGACGGATAGACCCATGGCGATCTCGTAGGAGATCATCTGCGCTGAACCCCTAACCCCTCCCAGCAGAGAGAACTTGTTATTTGACGCCCAGGCCCCGATCACGATTCCGTAGACGCTCAATGAGGCCATGGCAAAGATGTAGAGGATACCCACGTTGAGATTGGCCACCTGGAGGTTGATCTCCCGATCGCCTAAGATGAGAATATCCCCGAAGGGAATGACGGCAAAGGTGACTAGGGCCGGAAAGAGGGCCAAGCAAGGCGCTAGGGTGTGCAACACTCTGTCGCCTTGGGGTGGGATGAAATCCTCTTTGGTAAGAAACTTGATGGGGTCCGCAATCAAGGTATTGACCAGCCCTAGGCCCGCAAAACCGAATACGGACGCTCGGTTGGCGCCAATCCGGTCCTGAATCAGGGCGCTCCCTTTTCTCTCGACCCAACCAAGAATACCGGCAAGGTTCAGAACCATGAAAAGGATGAGCAGGGCCTTGGCCGCGACGATCCCAAGATCAATGGTCATAGTTGCTTTGTCTCACTGCTGAGTTGCACTCCTTGATCTCCGATTCCAACGTAGCTCAGTCCCCCGTATCGTGGAACCGCTTGAGAGATCTCTTGAAAGGTCTCCGAGGGGGTCAGGGATGAAATTCTCTCTCCAGCCTTGTTCAGCAAGCGGCTAAAGATCTCCCAATCATGAAGTACGCCTGGAGGCGGGACCAGGGCCGCGTTTAGTTTCTGTACCCTTCCTTTACGGTTGGTATAGGTGCCTTCTTTTTCCGCGAAATTAGTAGCCGGAAGGACCACGTGCGCGAGTTTTGCTGTAGGAGTCATGTGGCTATCCTGCACAACCAAGAAGGAAAGTCTTTCCAGAGCGCTCTTGATTTTCCCGCCATCAGAGCTCAGTGAAACCAGATCCTCCCCGACAATATAGGCACTGTGAAACTTCCCTTGAACCAATTGCTGGATCCAAGGTTCAAAACCTCCATCCGAATTCACGCCCATCTCCCTCGCCCCGCGAAAATTTGGGGAACGGTCTGGACTCTTCAAGATCTTCTCTACCTGAGTCAATTCTCTTTCCTGGTAAAAGACTTCCAGAGTGGCCTGAGAAGAGATCATTCTCATAAGCCTTCCAAAGAGAAACGCCTCCTCGTTGGTATTCCTCCCTGAGAGCATCCCTGCGAGCGGCGAAGCCGCCCTGAGACCTGAGAGCACAGCCTGGAGAGCGGTCTCCCAGTCGGCCGGTACAAGCCCGCCTTCCTGGCGGATCCATGGGGAGGAGAGACGCTCCACCTCGACAAGAGGATGGAAGCAGTACCGGCCTTCATCACAGATCCAATGGCTGTTTACCTCCTCATTGATTCGGGGTTTGAAGCGCGCAATCCGGTTTTGATAGCTTTCAACGCTGATGTTACAGCCGGTGCTGCAGCCGGGACAGACTGAAGGGGTCTTCTTGAGGTACCAGACTCGGACCTTGAAGCGGAAATCGCGGTCCGTAAGAGCCCCGACGGGACAAATGTCGACGACATTAACGGAAAGCGGATTGTCGAGTATCTTTTCTGGGAACAGCGCAATGGTCGAATGATCACCCCGGTTGACCACGGTCAGCTCCTCACTGCGCGAAACCTCCTGGAGGAAGCGGACACATCGGGTACATTTGATGCAGCGCTCGCCATCGAAGACCACATAGGGGCCAAAGATCTCCCGCTTCCGATCGTGTTCTTTCCTCTCATCAAAGCGGCTCCCCGTACGGCCATGCTCCATATAGTAATCCTGGAGCCGGCATTCACCGGCCTGGTCGCAAATCGGGCAGTCCAAGGGATGATTGATGAGGAGAAACTCCATTACTGCCCGTCTTGCCTCCAGAACCTTGGGGCTTTGAGTTTTGACTGCCATCCCTTCGTTCACCTGGGTGTTACAGGCGATCTGAAGCTTGGGCATCTTCTCTATCTCCACCAGACACATGCGGCAGTTGCCTGCAATGGATAGCTTGGGGTGATAGCAGTAGTGGGGAATATCGATCCCTGACTCAGCGGCCGCCTGGATGACAGTCTTCCCTTTGGTCGTGGTAACTTCGCGCCCGTCAATGGTCAGTTTAACCAGGTCCATAAAAGCAAACAGTTCCCTGCTCCCTAGATGACCGTACAC
>JBOHVJ010000537.1:0-2939 GCA_050735075.1 Binatia bacterium | reverse complement strand
GATTTGGCCGTTATTCAGGAGTTACTAGTTTTGAGTTTAACCCGAAATCCGAAACCCGAAACCCGAAACTAATGGAGAAATTATGCGACTCAAAGACAAAGTTGCTATTGTGACGGGTGCTGCCCAGGGGATTGGACGCGCCATTGCTTTGGGTATGGGGCGAGAGGGTGCCAAGGTTGTGGTGGCTGACTTGCAAGGCACGAAGGTGAGGGGTGTTGCCGAAGAGTTGTATGCCTTGGGCGCCGAGGCGCACTTCGTCGCGGTTGATGTCTCCAAGGAAGCATCGGTAGGAAATCTCGCTGATCAGACCTTCAGCCGCTTTGGTCGTGTGGATATCCTGGTGAATAATGCCGGCATCTATCCCCAATCTTCTGTGGTGGAGATGAAAGAGGAAGAGTGGGATCGAGTTATCGACGTTAACTTGGGAGGAAATTTCCTCTGCTCTCGGGCGGTGGTTCCACTGATGCGCGCGCAAAAAAGTGGACGGATCATCAGCATTGCCTCGGGCATCGCCCACTATGGGGCGAAAGGTGGAGCGCACTATGCAGCCTCAAAGGCGGGGATCATCGGTTTTGTCAAGGCATTGGCCCGGGAACTAGCGCCGGACCACATCACTGTCAATGCCATATGTCCCGGCCTCACCGACACGACGTTGCCCCGCGGACACCGAACCGAGGAGGAGCTTCAAGCACGGCTCAGAAATAACCCGCTTGGCCACGCCCTGCAGCCTGAAGACCAAGTAGGTCCGATCCTCTTTCTCGCCAGCGACGCTGCCTCTTATATCACCGGGCAGGTGGTGAATGTTAACTGCGGCAGCTTCATGTTCTAGTCAGCCTGTTGAAAAAAGGCCCATCTGCTCTTTGCCGGCCTGGGAGCACCTCTCCGGCCCGACGCGATACGTCCGTCTATGAAAAGCAGCGCTCCAAAGAGCCACCAAAGGATGAAGCTCCGCCCGTTTTTGTCTGCAACAAACGCGGGCATCAGACCAAGCAGCCCAGCAGAGATCATAGAATAAAAGAGGTACAAGTGGGTAGTATACTCGTCCACAGTCTACCTTTCCTTTTTCCAGACGATTTTGTGGATGGCCCGGACTTCACTTTTTTTGAGCAGGATGGGATCGTAGCCTGGCGCGATGCTCGAGAGTATAAAATGGTTACCTCGCTCATGGACCCTTTTCACTAGCGATGCCCCCTCTTCGGTGATCACGACACAATAGTCTCCCGATCGGTATCCCTTCGCCGGAGAGCAGACCACAATGTCTCCCTCTTCATATCGCGGCGACATGCTATCACCCTTCACCTCCAACGCAAAAGCGCGCGGATCGCGCACATCATACGGCCTTCGCACGCGCCCGTAGCCGTGACCGACCGGGTAGCCGTCTTCACTAAATTCTCCACGGGCACCACCCAGCATGGGGATATCTTCTGGGATCCCGGGCGGAACATCGAAGCCGTAGTCGACTGGGCGCTCCCGAACCTCTTCTTTATATATAGGGCCGGTCCCGTCCCTCAACCATATTTCACTGATGCCGAACTCACGGCAGATGTTTAGCTCCAGCGGCTTTGATGGGTTAGATTCGCCAGTCTCAATTTTCGATACATTATCTTGGCTGCAGCCCACTCTCCTCCCAAACTCCTCTTGGGTAAGAGAAGCCAACTCTCTAATTTTCCTTATTCTTTCACCCTTTGATGAAATATTCATATTTTTTCTTGACATGAGTATGAATCATTCGTATCATGCCTTCCGTCGGCAGGGTGCTGCCATGCATGGACGATTCAAAACGACTTAGCTTTTGCTTCTCACGCAGGGATTAACTCCCAGCGCGGGCTAGCAAAAAAACTGGGCGTCCAGAAGTGGACTCTCAGCAAAACGCTCAGGGGGCACGGAAAAAATCCGCTTTTCCTCACAAGGTTGGCGCGGATACTCAAGGTGCCGCCTGAGCTGATAAAGGCCGCCTAGCCCCCGACCCCCACAAAGGACGGGGCGGGCGGCCTGTCCTATTTTAGATTGGGATTGCCGATTTTGGATATAAACGATCTCACGTCCGCGATCAACAAGAAAAAAGCCTTAGGCGATGAGTCAGCTATCGGCAAATCAGGTGCGGGACAATTATTTTTGCGTGCGAGGAGACAAGGAGCGGTGTTGTGAGAGCGGAGAGGACCTACGACATCATTGCCGCGTGCGTGCCGTGCGGAAGCGTGAAGTAGCGAGAAGGATGGCCCGAAAGGAGAGCATGTGAACCCAGCGACGATACGCAGAGTGGTCCCGAGTGAAAGAGATGTCGATCTCGTTGCGCCTCTTTTCGATGCCTATCGGCAGTTCTATGGGCGCTCTGCCGATCCTTCTCTGGCCCGGCGTTTTATCGAAGAGCGGCTCCAGAAAGGCGAGTCGGTCATATTCGTCGCCACGTCGGACGTTCGCGGCGCTGAGCACGGCTTGGGTTTCGTTCAACTCTACCCGTCTTTTTCGTCTGTGGCCGCACGCCGCATTTGGGTGCTGAACGACCTTTTCGTGGATCCCCAGGCACGACGGACGGGATTGGGACGGGCTTTGATGGAGAGGGCCCGCGAACACGCGGTTGCAACCGGCGCAAAACGGCTCGCCCTTGAAACGGCCAGAACGAATTTGATAGCGCAGTCGCTCTACGAATCCCTCGGCTATAAGAGTAACGACCTTTTTAAACATTATACGCTCGAACTGGAATAGAGTCCCGCTTCGGCTGGCAGAAGTGCCGTCAGAAGGGCGCCGCTATCTGCAATCTTCTGTGGTGGAGATGAAAGAGGAAGATTGGGATCGGGTCATCGACGTTAACTTAGCAGTCAAAGTGGGGAAGGTCTGATGGATGTAAGGCCGGCTGTATAACTAAAATAAAGGAAGTCAGCGGGTATCTGTCAGACTGGCGGATGAGGTGGTAGTAGCGATGAAGGTAAAGACAATAC
>JBOHVJ010000536.1:0-5212 GCA_050735075.1 Binatia bacterium | reverse complement strand
ATCAACTGGAAGAGGTGGTTCGGCACCATGTCGCGCAGTGCCCCCGCACCTTCGTAGTAGCCGCCCCGCTGCTCCACGCCCACGCTCTCGGCCGCCGTGATCTGCACGTGGTCAATGTAGCGTCGGTTCCAGATCGGCTCGAAGATGCCATTGCCGAAGCGAAAGACCAAAATATTCTGCACAGTCTCTTTGCCGAGGTAGTGATCGATGCGGTAGATCTGGCTCTCAGTCAGGACAGTGCGGATTTGTTGATTGAGTTCTCGGGCGGAGTCGAGGTCACGGCCGAACGGCTTCTCGATAATGACCCGCCGCCATCGACGGTTCTTCTCGCGCGTGAGTCCGACCGCGCCCAGGCTTTGGACAAGCGGAGCAAAGAAATCTGGCGCAGTGGCAAGGTAGTAAAAGTAATTTCCCCGCGTGCCGTGATCTTTGTCTATTTCCGTCAATAGGCCCTGAAGCTGCTGGAAGGTCTTCGCATCGCCGACGTCCCCCGAAAGATAGTAGAGGCGTTGCACAAACCATGCCCAGAGGTCGGGGTCAACGGGGCCAGTAGCAAATTCTTTTATCTCCCGGTTGAGCTTGTCGCGAAACGCTTCGTTGCTCATCCCCCTCCGGGCAATGCCCACTACGGCAAACTCCTTGGACAAGAAGCCCTCCCGTGCCAGGTTGTAGAGCGCCGGAATGAGCTTGCGCTTGGTCAAGTCGCCAGAGGCACCGAATATTACCATGACACAGGGATCGCCAGGGTGGCCGTCATGTTTCATAAAGTTCTTGCTTCTAACTTTGACTCATTAGCCCATTTACCCATTGACCTACCTACCCTCCCGTCGGTCGTTCGACATGTCCGCCGAACTTCTGTCGCATCGCGGAGACGACCTTTTCAGCGAAGGTGTGCTCCTGGCGCGAGCGGAAGCGCGCATAAAGCGATGCTGAGAGCACGTCCGCAGGCACCGCCTCTTCGACCGCAGCCATAATCGTCCAGCGTCCTTCCCCTGAATCCTGCACGAAGCCTGTGTAGTTCGAAAGGTTTGGGTTTTCCACGAGGGCCATGGCGGTGAGATCGAGCAGCCAGGAGCCGACAACACTGCCGCGCCGCCATACCTCGGCAATGTCGGCCAGATTGAAGTCGTAGCGGTGCTCTTCGGGCAACTCCTTTGAAGCAGCGTTCCGCAAAATATCAAAACCCTCTGCGTAGGCCTGCATCAAGCCGTACTCGATGCCGTTATGGATCATCTTGACGAAATGTCCAGCGCCGGCTGGGCCGCAATAGAGGTAGCCTTCCTCAACTGTGCTCTTGAGCGTGGCGCGGCCAGGCGTGCGTGCGATCTCTCCACGTCCGGGAGAAAGCGTCTTAAAGATAGGATCAAGACGCTCGACGACGGCTTCCTCGCCGCCAATCATTAAGCAGTAGCCCCGCTCCACTCCCCAGATTCCGCCGCTTGTGCCCACATCCACATAATGGATGCCCTTTTTCTGCACTGCCTTTGCCCGGCGCACATCATCTTTGTAGTGGGAATTGCCGCCATCGATGATAATATCGCCCGCTTCCATCCGCTTAGAGAGCGCCATCACGGTCTCTTCTGTGGCCTCGCCCGCTGGCACCATGACCCAGACTGCGCGCGGTTTGCTGAGTCGGCTGAGAAGGTCTTCAAATGATCTCCCGCCTGTCACTCCCTCGCCTGTGAGCAGCTTCACAGTCTCTGGGTTACGGTCAAACACGACGCAGTCGTGCCCGCCGCGCATCAAACGGCGAACCATGTTTGCTCCCATCCGCCCTAAGCCAATCATGCCGAGCTGCATCTCAACCTCCTTTCAAAAATAGCTTCCAGCTATCAGCGGTCAGCAATCAGCTTTTCTCTTCTCTCCCTCTCCCGTGCTGCGGGAGAGGGTTGGGGTGAGGGGTTATTCCACTACCCGTTCAATGGCCCCTCGCAACGTCCCCAATCCCGCTTTCACATCTTTGGGCAAATGCACTCGGAGCGCACGTCTTTTCCGCTCCACTAGCACCTCGAAGTCTCCGCGCGCCTGCGCCGCCTTGACTACCCCAAAAGTATACTTCTGTCCGGGGACGGCCAGATCCAATGCATCATCACAGGTGATCTGCAAAAAGGCGCCCGAGTTTGGTCCTCCCTTGTATGCTTGGCCGGTTGAGTGCAAAAAGCGCGGGCCAAAACCCAAACAGGTGGCGACCCTTTTTTTGTTTCTGACCGCATGGCGTATCGCTTGCAGTTGCCCCTCATGAGCTTCATTCATCTCGATATAGGCGAGAATTGCAAAGTAATCGCCGGCACTAAGGCGGTTCACATGCGCCCTCAGATAACCCACCAGAGATTGATCATTCCCGGCTGCCTTTCTCAGCGCTGCCGCATTCTTTTCATCAGTAAATAGCCTGATGCCGCCCTCTTCAACTATTGGAATCTCTGTCGGAAGGGAACCGGTCTTCTCATATTCAGAGGTGAGCTTCCGCGTCACTATCTTACTTGCCTCTACATCAGGCTGGTCGAAAGGGTTGATCCCCAGTATCGATCCTGCCACCGCGGTTGCTATCTCCCAGCGGAAAAACTCCTGGCCCAGGTCGTAAGGGTCAGCAACCGAGATACGCACCACTGGCTGCCCGGCCCGCTCCAGGGCTTCAACTGCCTCATCCTGTGAGCCATCCGGCGCCGAATCCAATCTAACATAGACAAACGCCCGATCGTCGCTATAGATATCGGGTGAGCCTACCTGTTCCCGGTCAACCGGAATCAGGCCTTTTCCCTCTTTCCCGGTTGACTCGGCAAGCAGTTGCTCCAGCCATGCGCCGAGATCCCGGATGCCGGACGAGGCGATGATGGTGACTTTGTCACGCCCGTTTTTGGCAAGGACGCCTAAAATAAGGCCCAGCACCACTCCCGGGTTTTCCTCGGCGGGGAGGCGCGATGAGCAAGCAACCGCTATCTCATTGGCTCGCTCTAAGAACCTTAGCGCATCCAGTCCCATGATCGCGGCCGGTACCATGCCGAAATCAGACAATGCCGAGTAACGCCCGCCAATGCTCGGAAGGCCGAAGAAGGTATGCCGGAAGCAGTCGCTTTCAGCGACTTGCCGTAGTTGGGAGCCAGGATCTGTGATGGCGATGAAGCGACTGCCGGCTTTGTCAGCCCCAATAGCTTCCTTTACCCGCTCGAAGAAATATTGTTTGAAGATATTTGGCTCCAAGGTTGTGCCCGACTTGCTCGATACGATGAAAAGAGTATTGGCAAGGTCTACTTTGGCTTCGAATGCCTTGATCTGAGCCGGATCGGTCGAGTCAAGGACATGGAGCTCAGGATACCCCTCGATCTTCCCGAAAGTCATCTTGAGGACTTCCGGGCAAAGGCTTGACCCACCCATGCCCAAGAGCAGCGCATGAGAAAATCCAGCCGTTCTTACCTCTTCCTTAATAGTTGTTAAGTGCTGCCTCTGCCCCAACTGATCTTCGATGATGTCTAACCAGCCAAGCCAACTCGCCTCGTCTCTGCCTGTCCAGAGCGTTGCATCCCGTGCCCAGAGCCGCTCCACGTTGCCGTTGATCTTCCAATCCTCAAGTGTTGCCTTGACCTGTGACATAAGATCCTTTGGCAGAGAGTAGCTCTGGCGGTTAACTCTTAAAGGGGTCATAGCACCTTCACCTCCTTCCCACATCACAGGTGAAGTATGCAATATAGTAGCATTGAAGCGCGACCGATCAAAAGAACAAATCGGTCCGGGTTGGGCCAGATTGCGTCACTTGGATGAGGATTTAAGCGTGCTTACGCGACGTCTCTTGTCAGCAAGGATGACAAGCGAAAGGCGAAGAAGCTCTCCCATAGACCAGGCTTGAAAGGGACAACCCCGCGGTGTATGGGGTGGCTCGGCATCCGCAATTTCGGAGATATGTCCCAGACCAGCCTCATTGAGATGGCGAAGAAGAGGATCGAGGAAGCGGGCACGGGCCTCTTGTTTTGCCTCTTGAGTCTCTCCTCGAACTCGGACCCAGGCCTCGACAAAGGGGCCGATGAGCCAGGGCCAGACTGTCCCCTGATGATAGGCCCCGTCGCGCTCGCGGACGCCGCCCTCGTAGCGAGGGGTGTAACTTGGCTCCCCGGGCGCAAGCGAGCGCAGACCAAGCGGCGTCCAGAGGTGGGCCTCGATGGCATCGACGACCCGGCGAGCACGTTCATCCTCAAGAATCGCAAAGGGCAAGCCGCCTACAGCAAAGATCTGGTTGGGGCGGAAGGTGGCATCCACCGTTCCTGCTTTATGATCGGGATCGACCACATCGTAGAGATAACCCCGCGCCTCGTTCCAGAAGCGTGCTCGGAATGCATCAAGTCCGTGTGAAAATATGTCATCCCATCGCTTGGAGAAGGCACTACCGATCCTTAGGGCGTTAAGCCAAAGGGCTTGAACCTCGACCGGCTTGCCGATTCGCGGGGTGACAACCCAGTCACCCACTTTGGCGTCCATCCAGGTGAGCTGAACTCCCGGCTCCCCGGCGGCGAGAAGGCCGTCCTCATCCAGGCGGATGCCATAGCGCGTTCCGCTTGCGTACCCGGAGAGTATCGCCTCAACGGCTCCTTGTAGGGTTTTCTGATCCTGCCGGGAAATTTTGAGCCCCTTATCCTCCGCCGTTCGGAGGAAATCATAAACCGTGATCACATACCAGAGAGAGGCATCGACTGAGTTATATTCGGGCTTATCTCCTCGGTCGGGGAAGAGATTGGGAAGCATTCCCTCTGAAACCACTTCGGCCCATTCTAGAAGGATCTCACGGGCATCATCGAGTCTGCCGGTCGCGAGGCAGAGCCCCCTGAGTGAAATGAAAGTGTCGCGTCCCCAATCAGTGAACCAGGGATAACCTGCGACAATGGTTTTTCCTCCACCTCGACAGACCATATAGCCATCTGCCGCACGGTGAAGTTGGGAGGGAAATTCTTGACGGCGCTTCTGTTCGGCAGCGCGAAGTTTGCTCAAGCACTGTTCTGCTGGAACACCCATAGAAAGGGAACCATTCTCATGCCCCTCTGCAGCTAGGATCCAGACCGCCTCGCCTCGGCTAAGATCCCAGTGAAAAATCCCTGGCGAGACAAGGTCCTCGGTAAAATCGAGACCGCGAGCCCGTTCCTCTTCGTAGACGAAGTTTCGGTACCAATCCGGCTGGTGTGAATACTCCCCGTTTGAAACACTGATAATACCCGGAAGACCATTGTAG
>JBOHVJ010000535.1:0-9920 GCA_050735075.1 Binatia bacterium | reverse complement strand
CCCTCTTTTCGAAAAAAGCATTGCAGAATTTTTTTCCCCCCTAAATAAGTCGCAACAAAAAGAGCTTGCCTCCCTTTTGCGCAAATTGATACGCGTTTCGTGGGCGCACTAAGGGGTCTTTGTTGATTGACAAAAGATATTTTACGGGTATAAAGTTCATACCTTAACGATTTCCGGGTTAGTTTGTCGAGCGATGAAGGATGAGAGCAAAAGGCCCATTGGTCTAGAGCGGGTAAAAAAGTGGCTCTACGCTAAAGGGCTGGAAGAGCGAGGCACCGGATGCGTCCTGTGCGGTTCTTGCTACGGCCACGGTCCTGTCAATCCAATGGAGGACCAGCCGGGATTTAAGACCAAATGTCCACCCTACGAATTCTATCGCTTCCAGCGCTTCACTCCTAAGTCACGCTGGCTCATGTCCCAGCGCGTCTTTCATGGTCTAGACTCCATCACCCCTGAACTGAAAGAAGTTATCTACACCTGCACGACCTGCCTTATGTGCCAAGAGATCTGCGGGGTTCGCAACGATGGTTACGGCCCTTGGGACATCACCGTCGCGATGCGTGAAGAGATTGCAGAAAGGGAAGGGCCTTTGGAGGCGCATCGTCCGCTCTTGGAGGGACTGAGAGACCATAATAACCCCTGGTCCCAACCCAAGAACGAGCGCGGGGAGTGGGCGAAGGAATTGGGACTAAGAAAGTTAGGGGAAGGAAAGTCTTCCACCCTTCTCTTTGCCGGCTGCTCTGCGGATCGAACGAGTGGCAGAGCGGGAGCCGTCGCTCTGGCCAAGCTCATGAAACTGGCCGGAGAGGATTTTGTCATTTTGGGAGGAGAGGAGAAGTGTTGCGGGCTCTATGCCAACGATCTTGGCTTCCGGAGAGAGTACTATCGGTTGGAAGAAGAAAACCTCAGGACAGTTAAAGAAGCAGGGATCAAAAGGATCGTTATTGCCTGTGGCAGCTGCCGGCGGATTTGGAAGAATTACCCGAAGGAAAAGATGCAGGGGATCGAAGTCCTTCACGGTGTGGAATATATAGAGAGGCTTGTGGAGAAGAGACAGCTCAAGTTTAGCAAGGCTATTAAAAGGAAAATCACCTACCACGATCCGTGCCATCTGGGCAGGGGCTGCGGCGTCTATGAATCCCCCAGAACTATTCTCCGCTCTATTCCCGGCGTCGAGCTCGTGGAGATGCCCCGCAACCGACGGTGGGCCTGGTGCTGTGGTGGGGGAGGGGGAGTTCCCGAGGCCTTCCCAGAATTGGCTCGGTGGAATGCTGAGGATCGGTTGCGCGAGGCTGAGCAAACTGGGGCGGCTCTCCTCATTACCACAAGCGCCCTGTGCCTGCGCAATTTTGCGCTTAGCCAGCAGGCCGAGCTTCAGACTCAAGACCTTCTTGAATTTATCTGCCAGGCAGTTTAGGGGATGCGCAGAGAGGCCCATTTCACGCCCGAGAAGATGCTTTCCCTCCTGGGGGTTAAGGCTGGCTCGCTAGCTCCCTTTGCCCTCATCCCTGGACCCAAAGAGCGAAGCCAGATGCTCCTCGGAGCCCTGGAGAATCCCACTAAAAGTTTCTCCTTTCTCGATTACGAGATGCACACGGGGAGCCACAACGGTAAAAGAGTAACCGTAGGCAATGGCGGGCGCTATGCGCCAGATACGGCGATCACGACGGAGATCCTCTGTGCCGGTGGCGTAGAATCCCTTATCCGCATTGGGAGCTGCGGCTCTTTACAGGAACAGATTAAGATCGGAGATCTCATTATCGTGACAGGGGCAGTTCGAGGTGAGGGCACTACAGCCTATTATGTCGCAAGAAACTTCTCTACACTTTCTCACCCTGAGATTGTCAGCGCCCTGACGGAAGCAGCTAAGAGTCTCAAGGTCCGCTACCACCTTGGCCATGTCTACACCACAGACGCCCTGTTTCAAGAGACCCCGGAGCTTATCGAGGAGCTGGAGCGACAGAGGATCTCAGGCATCGACATGGTCACGTCAACGTTCCTCACCATCGCTCAGGTGCGAAAGAAAAGGGCTGGGGCTATACTTGCTGTCTCGGATGAATGTCTGCAGGGTAAGATGGGTTTCCGCGATCCCATTTTTCTCGAGGCCGAGGAGAAGATGGTTGAAGTGGCCTTCAAGGCGATCCACCTTATAGGTTAGCCCGAGATGCAATCAAAACAGAGTCCTCTTTTCACTCCGGCACTCTGGGAGGGAAACCGCTTCAAGATCCTCGATGAGACCCTTCTCCCCTGGAAGCTCGAGTACATCACGGTCAGCGATGTCTCTCAGGCGCTTCAGGCAGTAAAGGAAATGAAGACCCGCGCCTTTGGCCAGGTCCTGACTTTTCTTTACGCCGCAGCCCTGGTCGCGCAAGGGTATAAAGCCAAAGAGCCCCAACCGCTCCAGGAGAGGCTTCATCAGCTAACCGAGGAGTTTTGCCAGGCACGTCCCACCTTCGACTTTAAAGGCATCGCCTATTTCTTCTCCGATTGGTTCCGTGAGCTTCCTGCACATGGAGATGTGGGGAGCTGGGTGGAAAGAAAAATCCATGAGCTCGTCACGTCCATGCGTAAAGCGCGACAGGGAAGGGCCAGGCGTGCGGCAGAACTCCTACCCAATCCCTGTCGCCTTCTCACCCATTGCAACATCAGTGGGGAGTTGGTTGCTGTGGCTCGATGCTGTGAAGCCATGGGGAAGGAGCTTCTTGTATTTGCCACGGAAACCCGTCCTTACTTGCAAGGTTCTCGGCTTACCGCCTGGGAGGTTGCCCAGGCAGGCATCAAGGTTGCTCTGATCCCAGACTGCGCGATCGCGCAGATCATGGACAAGGGAGAGGTCAACGCCGTCCTTGTGGGTGCGGATCGCTCCGCCCAAAATGGCGACATCATCAACAAAGTGGGAACGTATCCGTTGGCCCTGATGGCCAAAGAATATGGCATCCCTTTCTATGTTCTAGTTCAGGATCCCCGCTCACTGGCAAGGGGGGAAGACGTTCTGATTGAAGAGCGTCCCGTTGCCGAGCTTCTCACTTTCCAAGGTCGCTCGCATGCGCCCGAAGGTCTCCAAGGACGCTATCCGGCGTTTGATCTTACGCCCGCCTCTCTGATCTCTTTCCTGATCGGCTTCGACGGCACATTCACGCCTGAAGCGTTTAGGCAAAGGTTTCAGAGGACATCCACCGGGGCCCTTCGACTTCGCTCAGGGCAGGCTCCAGATGTCAAAATAGAGAGAGAAAAATATCTTCTCCTCTACGGGATTCCTAGGCCCGATAGCTACCCCTATCTCTCTCATGCGCTTAAAGCGGAACAGATCCAATCCGTGTTGGTCCCCGAGATGCGTCCCGAGCTATGGGGGGTGCAGGTGCTCACCCATGAACTCCTTGAGAGGAATATTCCGACAACGCTGATCTCGGATAACATGATGGGCACCTTTTTTGCCCAAGGACAGATTCACCGTCTTTATCTCTTTTATACAGAGCTGAGCGAAAAAGGAGCTGTAGGGATCTGCGGTTCGCTTCTAACCGTGCTTCTGGCACGTGCCCATGGGGTTCCGGTTGAGCTGCTTGCCTTTGCAGAGGCGAAAGCGGCGCCGCTGGATCGAGACATCTCTACCTTTTTAGGGCAGAGGGTCACTCCCGAGGGAGTCGCCATCTATTCTATTGGTAGAGAGATGATCCCTTGGTCTCTCTTTAAAGAGAACAAGGCAGGCATCTCATGAAACGGATAGAGCGGGAGATGATCTATTGGGGGAAGACTCTCTTTGAAAGGCGGCTCATCAGCGGCTGGGGAGGTAATATAAGCTGTCGCCTCGGAAAGGAGCGCTTCCTCATTACTGGCCAGCACGCCCCCTTGGGCTTTCTCAAGCCTAAAGATCTGGTCGAGATTGACCGGAAGGGTCGGCCGCGCAAAATAACTCAGCAACCTTCCAGCGAGACCCCACTTCATCTGGCGGTCTATCATGGAACTGAAGCGAAGGCTGTCATCCATGCCCATCCTCCCATGGTCTTGGCCTTTTCTCTGTCGCATGGAAGCTTTGTTCCCCTGAGCTTTGAGGAGAAATACACCATTGGAGAGGTGCCCATCCTTCCGCAGGAAACCCCCACGGTAACTGAGACCGAAAGAGTCGTTGAGGAGCTAAGGCTTCGCCCTATCGTCATCCTTCGGGGTCATGGCACGGTCGCGGTGGGAAAAGATTTAAGAGAGGCATTTCTCTTAACTGACCTCCTTGAAGAAGCCGTCCATTGCCAGTTCTTCAAGAATGAGACGAGCTTAGCTCAGCCCAATCCAGGGTCAGATCAGACTCAAAAAGTGGCAGGCGTCACGCAAAAAAATGAAGCCTATGCTCTTTTTTCTCGCGAGCACGTAACCGCGCTCATAGAGAGCGCCAATAGTGATCCTCAGTTTCAAAGCCAGGGCAGCGAAGCCGGGCTTACGACCACCTTAACGCTCAATTTGGAAGATAGCGATACGCCTTGGACTGTCTATTTTGAAAATGGGAGGATCACCCGCTTGGAGGATGGAGCGGAGGGAGAGTTCATCATCAGCGGAAAAAGAGAGTGGTGGGAGGCGATCTTTCAAAGGCGCATCGATCCTTTTCTAGCAACGCAACAAGGAAAACTCAAGTTAAAGCGCGGCGAGCTTTGGAAGCTCTCCCAATGGTTTAAGCCTTTTCAGAGGGCCTTTACCTTATGGCAAACAATCCCGATAAGATAGGATTCTTCGTTGGACAAGTCCTGGAAGCGACCGCCCGAAAATTTCCTGAGAAGATTGCGCTTATCTCCCGAGAGGAAGAGCTGACCTTCGCGACGGTAAACGAGAAAGCCACCTGCTTGGCGGGTCGTCTCCTGAGCGAAGGCGTTAAGCAAGGTAACCGAGTCGGTCTCCTTTTGCCCAACTCTCTTGCTTTTGCGCTTAGCTACTACGGAACGCAAAGGATGGGGGCGGCTACGGTGGTCCTGGATGCGCGGCTGAGGGGAAAAGAGCTCGAAGGGGTCTTGAGCGATGCCGACCTGAGCCTTCTTATTACCCATCAGCGCCTCATTCCTGAGATCGGAGAGGCCCTCAAGGAGTTCAGCCGGCTTTCTCTCTGGGTCGTGGACGGAGAGGGAGAGCGTAGCTTCGAGAGAAGGCTTTTGTCTGGAGGGATCGATTTTGCCCTGCCGCGGCAGCAGCCAGCAGACGACACCTTGATTCTTTACACGTCGGGAACTACGGGAGAGCCAAAAGGTGTGGTTTTGAGCCACATCAACCTGGCTCAATTCCCCCGTTGCATGGCCGAGATGCACAAGACCGGTTCCCAGACTGTCTGGGGTTGTATCCTTCCCATGTCGCACATCTCCGGCCCGATTTACTTAAACGAGATTGTTGACAAGGGAAGCAGCATGGTCATCTTTGACCAATTTAATCCGATTACTCTCTTAGAGGGCATTCAGAAACACCGAGTCACCATCTTTCACGGGGTGCCGATCATCTTTCAGCTCCTCCTGGGTATTCCCAACCTTAAAGATTACGACACCCGCAGTGTTGAGCTCGCTGCGATGATGGGGACCACAGTCCCACTTTCGCTCATGCGTGCCTTTAAGACGGCTCAGCCGCATGTAAAAATCATTCAGGGATATGGGCTCACCGAGACATCTCCTCTGATTACACTGACCGAACCTCACCAAGCCGATTCCAAGATGGCGAGCATCGGCAAGGCTGTTTCAGATGTGGAGGTTAAAATTGTTGATGAGAAAGGTAGGGAGGTTGCCGAAGGCGAGGCGGGTGAGATCATAACCCGTGGGCCGCATGTGATGAAGGGCTATTTCCGTAGGTCTGGCGCTACTGCTGAGCGGATTCGTAACGGATGGCTTTACACAGGGGATATCGGACGGCGTGACAATGACGGCTACTATTACCACTTGGGGAGAAAAGACGACATGATCATCACTGGCGGCCTCAATGTCTATCCGGCGGAGGTGGAAAATATGTTGTGTGAGCATCCCCAGGTGCAAGAAGCCGTGGTCTTCCCGATTCCAGACTCCAAGAGAGGTAATGTCATCGGGGCAGCCGTGGTCGTGCGTCCAGGGAATAAGATCGGCGAGAAGGAGCTCTTAACTTTTCTCCGCTCCAACCTGGCGAATTTCAAAGTGCCGCAGAGAGTTGCGCTTCGTGAATCCCTGCCCCGGACTTCCACCGGTAAAGTCATTAGAGACGCATCCATTCTGCTATCAGACCAGTAGCATGAAGAAAAAGTCTTCGGCGAGCGAAGGCGAATTAATCGACAGGGTCAAAGGGGTAGGCGGGATCATCTTGGGGGTCTCCGAGAACAGGAACTGGATTGAGCTTTTATACGAAGGGGATCTCATGCATACGAAGAAGATCGATCTCCCTACTGACACGCTACTTGATATCTTCGTCGAGGAGATTCCCCACAAAACTACTGTTTATGAACATCCGCGCATGATGATCTATTTCGACGGCCCGTGTACACTCGAGATTTGCCGTGAAGGCAATAAGGTCATAATCAAAGGGTGCCGGACGGAAGAAGATAGAACCTAATGAAGCTTAGCGGTAAGGTAGCTTGTGTAACGGGATCGGTAAGAGGTTTGGGATGGGAGATGGTTCAGGCGTACGCCGTGGAAGGGGCAAAAGTTGTCATCTGTGATCTTAATCGATCCGACGTGGATAGAGCCGTGCAACAGTTGGGCTTATCTAGGGAGAGGATTTTGGGCGTTAAGGCAGACGTTACGATTGAGGAAGAGGTTGTTTCATTATTTCAAGAGATGAAAGAAGGATTTGGCAGGTTGGATATCCTCGTGAACAACGCCGGCTTTGCCTGGCCTCGGAATGGTCCAATAGACCTTGCAATAGTGGATACTCCATTGGAAGTCTGGCTAAAAGTCCTTAATACCAACCTCACCGGGAGCTTTTTGTGCAGCAGAGAGGCTCTCAAGCTGATGAGGGTGCAGGGGTATGGAGCGATTATTAATATATCTTCTCCCCAGGGAAAACTGGGGAAGGCCCTGAGGGGGCCCTACTGTGCTGCCAAGTTTGGCGTTGAGGGGTTAACTCAAGTCATGTCTCTGGAGAATAGCTCTTATAACATCAGGGTAAATGCCCTCAACCCCGGAGGCATTGTAGCGACTGAGGCAATAAGGAAAATACCCGGCAATAAGGGCAAGAAAATGCTTAGCCCTGAAGTCATAAGGGCCTGTGCGGTTTATCTGGCATCAGATGAGGCCATTGGGATCACCGGTCGTTCGTTTGTAGCTACTGAATGGAATAAAGAGCGCGGGATCGAGGTCGCTTATACGATCGCCTGATAGAAAGCCAGAGGCAAACGTCTCTCAGACGGTCTAAAAAGGCGTACTTGCTTCGTTCTCGTTGGTGCCCGGATTTCGTGCCTGTCCATCAGCACGATCACGGTCTCCTTTGCCGCGTATTGCCTGTTCTGCCGGGCTGAAATAGGGAGGAGAATCGTGATAGATCTCAAATACTCTCTGGTTATAGAAGCAACTGAGGATCTCAACTTTTTTGGATTCTACTCCCCTGATTTGGAAGGGTTCACGGGCATTGGCCATTCTATAGAGGACTGCCTCAGCGCCTTATTCATTCCTAATCTGCCCCTGTAAGCTATAGCGGAGGGATAGCTCATAACTCCTCATACTCGAAAACCTTGATCGTTTATTTTTTACAAAACTATCCAGCAGTCTCGAGATTTGTCAAGAAAAAAGAGAGCGCTGTATCGAGGACCTTTTTGACCGCCTTGAGAATAGAGTTTTGGACACTCTGTCTATTGTTTCTCAAGCGCTTTTTCGAGAGACCCGATCCGCGGTTCCGACCAGGAACTCAGAACCTACTGACTGGGGGAGCGCCCACTTTTTAAGCGGGCGACCCTCGGCGAGGGCTCGAAGCTCTCGCTCCCAGATCTTCCGAAATAAGATCACGCCTGCGTCCGAGCGGCCCAAATGTTCTTGCCTCCGATCTGCCATGACTCCCTGGCCAACCTGGGAAACGTAGTCCTGGGCGTGAATAAGGGAGATCTTGTCGTTCGTTAGCTTCTCGAGATCGTCAAAGCACAACTTGCCCGCGAGGACAGACTCGCCCGCATCGGTGATAGAGAAGGTTTCCTTTGAAAGCAATGCGCCCCGGCGCTCTTGATATTGCCGTGCGGCCTCTCCGGTCACGGGCACCAGCCGTAAACGAAACTGCAGGGAGCGTTCATCGTCCAAGGGCACATCCCACTGGATGCGGTCATCCCAAGGAATTTCGGCGTTGGGCGCGGGATTTCTGAAGGTATAAGCGTTGGGCATCACGAACTGGAAGACATTGGTCCAGCCGCCTGGGAACGTCGCATAGCCCGTGGTGCCCCAATCGCTTTCTTTCTTTGAGAATGTTGGGAGGCCGCTGCGTATATTGGTTGATAAATAGGCCCCCCGGTGTACAAACGGTACGTGAAGGGTGTCGCCATTATTATCTACACGTTGGAAGAAGTTACAGGGCCAAACTTGCACTGGAAGAACCTCCAGCACCCCTTCCCTTTCGAAATGCAGGTAGCGCGGAAACGGGGGCGCCTCGCCCTCCCCGAGATAAGCGAAGATAAGTCCCAGATACTCCTGCGCCGGATAGCTCCGAATGCGGATCTTCTTAGCAAACGATTCCTCCTCCGCCGGTTGCTCTACACATTGCCCCGAACTGTCGTAGAGCCAGCCGTGATACATGCAGCGGATAGAGTCTCCTTCAACCCAGCCCGCAGATAGCTGGGTCCCCCGATGGGCGCAGCGAAATGCCACTACGTGAGGCGTTCCGCCCGTGCCACGGTAAAGGGTGAAATGCTCGCCCATGATGTGAATCGGTTTTGTCTTTCCGGCTTCGAGATCCTGCGCACGATAAACCGGATGCCAAAACATCCGCATATACTTCCCGGCCAGAGTGCCAGGTCCGGTACAGACCAAGTCCATGAAGTCCAATTTTGCCTTGCGTTTCTTCCTTTTCGGCTTGGTCGAAGCCATGACGCCCTCCTCCTACCGACGAACTATCGCCATTTCCCCTGATGCCGGATGATTCTAGCCGTAGCGCCCTGCATCTTGCAACAAGAGCGCTTCAGGCTCTCTTGAGAAAATTGTCATGCCAGGCGGAAGCGGAGGTGGCCTGCGGTCTTTCAAAATGAGACCCTCTGCCCGATTCGTTTCCCTCTCCCTTGAACGGGAGAGGGCAGGGGTGAGGGTGAGGTCGCATCACCCCTCCTCCTCACCTTATCCCGCAAGAGACTGTGTCGCAATTCCGTTCATGGTTCGACAGGCTCACCACGAACGGATGGTGACACTCCGAAATTCAAAGACTTAGCCGTTCGTCCTGAGGCTCTCGAAGGGCGGACGGCTAATTGCGCCACAGTCTCCAAGGGGAGAAGGAACAAATCGAAGCGGTACGAATCAGTGAGTCAACAAACATTGTCCAATGGAACTTCGAGAAAGCTATTCGGACAAGAGTGGCTTGCTTCACTTTTTGACATAGAGCTGCGGTTTCATTGACAGCAGCTATGCGTTCCCATAGACTTTTTTTCAAGTTTGACTAGCTCTGAAAAATAAGAGCACGCTGGAAGGAGCAAAGCATGAAGACCGAAGCCAAAATGAAGGCAACGACTGGAGGATTGGTGTCTCTTCCGGGGATGGTGGAAATCCCTCGCCTTCAAGCGAAGAAAGGAGTTGTCACTCCCGCGGAAGCGGGAGTCGAGAGATGGGGAAGATCCTGGATTCCCGTTTTCACGGGAATGACGCGCAAAACGAAAAGTCGTGTGCATATCCAGTCGCGAAGGCGGCTTGAAGCGGACAGTTCTCGAACCCCTTGCCTTGCAGGCGAGGACGCGTCAGCTTTGCGACTAGGATTATCACTTGCTGCTTTCCTGTGGTTTGGCCTTTCTTGGATGGGAGAGGCCATGGCAC
>JBOHVJ010000534.1:0-5259 GCA_050735075.1 Binatia bacterium | reverse complement strand
GGCACCAAGTCTATCGATAAGGATCTCATCGACATGAGCAAAGTCTTTCACGCTAGCCCTTGGTCGACAGTAGTGGATGTGATCCTACCTCAGCTCATATCGCATATCCTGGCGGCGATTCGATACGGTTTGGGCCTGGCGTGGAAGGTGGTCGTCGTGGTTGAGATGTTTGGCTTGAGCAACGGGGTCGGCTATCAAGTGGTCCGAGGCTTTAACATCTTCTCAATGAAGGCGGTGCTCGCCTGGGCCATCACCTTTCTGGTGGTCATGATCGTCATCGAGTTCGGCATCATCGGTTGGTTAGAGCGGGCCGTAACACGGTGGCGCCCCAGGGTGGAGGCGTGGAGGCGATAGATGGCCTACGTCCACGTGGAACGGGCGGTGAAATACTTCCCCCGAGAAGACGGCTCGGAGATGCTGGTTCTACGCGGAGTCTCCTTCGACACCAGAGAGTATGGCATCACTTGCCTTTTGGGCCCATCGGGTTGTGGTAAGTCCACACTTCTGAACGTCATCTCGGGGCTTGAGCGGCTGGACCAAGGGCATGTAGAGTTGAGAGCTTTGCGTTCCAGCTCACAGTCTTCGAGTCAGAGCTCGAAGCTCGAAACCCATAACGCGAAACTTGGCTATGTCTTCCAAGACCCTCGCTTGCTTAACTGGAAGACAGTGGACGACAACTTGATCTTCGCCCTGAGGGGGATGAGGGTGCGACGAAGCGAATGGGAAGGGCGGATTCACAAGTATCTGGACTTGGTAGGTCTTCTTGAATTCCGCAACCAGTATCCTCTCTATTTGTCCGGAGGAATGCGTCAGAGGGTAGGCCTAGCCCGTGGCCTCGTCATCGAGCCTGAAGTCCTTCTCATGGATGAGCCCTACAGCAAGCTCGATCAGTTGACGGCGCGCAAGTTGCGCGAAGATACCCTAGAGATCTGTGCCCGACTGAAGCAGACAGCGCTTCTCGTTACCCACGACGTAGAAGAAGCTGCTTACATGGGGGATCGGATCATAGTGATGTCTGGCCGGCCGTCTTCTGTCGCAGAGGTATTCGATAATCCCTTTTCCGCCCTGAAAAGAGATTTGGACGATCTCAGCTTCATCGAGTTCAAAAAGAAGGTGCTCCAAACGGTACTCAATCTTGTTAAAGAGGGGGTGTGAGATGAAAAGGCAGATCCCTTTATCCATCATCCTGATCGCTCTAACAGTAATGGTAGTCTCAACCTCGGTAGTCGGAGCGGCTGAGCTTCCGACCGTTGAGGTCGGTCTGCCCGAGGATGGGGTCTTTGGATTAGGTGGCCAGTATATTCTTGATAAGCAGCTCGATCGTAAAAATGGCTTCACCATAAAACCGCGCTGGGCAGGAGTCGCGGACATCCAGCGTCTAATGGGCATTGGAGCCATCCAATTGGGACTGTCGGTTTCCGAGGTATCGCTGCGGGCCAATCTCAAGGGCACTCTCATCCGATTGCTCCAGCCCTATCAGCTTCCCCATATTTTCGTGATGGTTCCCAAGGATTCACCCTCCAAGGACGTTCTTGAACTTAAGGGAAAAAATTTGGCATTAACCACCGAAACAACCTCGCTTTACAACATGTTTGACTACATGATGAAGAAACGTGGAGTTAATATTGAAAGCGATTATAAGCTTAAGAAGTTGGGGGCCCCGGGTATTATTGCGGTATTAGAAAGAGGCGAGGTGGATGGAGCCATCGTGTGGGAGGCCCATGTCTCTCGCCTTCTAGCCTCGGGAAAGTATAAGACGATTATGAGCTTTCGCGAGGAGATGGAAAGACTCTTCAAAGGGGAGAGTGTGATCCTAAGCTATATTGGAGCTGTTGAGTCATGGATAAAGCAAAACCCCGAAATGATATCCAAGATACGAGCTACCTGGGCTGAAGCCTCCAGAGGGGTTCAGGAAGACGAGGCCCATTTTCGAAAATACGCCAAGCGATTCTTTGCTCTGGAGAACCCAGATGAAATCAGTCTCGCTTGGAAACGAACCCGGACCACGTTGGCGCCAGCGGACTTGAAATGGCCGAATCCATCCAGCCTAGAAGTGCAGAAGAGATACCTAAGAGAGGCAACGGAGCTTGGAATTTTTCCAAAAGAGGCCAAAGAGCACATCGATAAGATGTTCGTTCCGTAAGGGTTGAAGGGTTGAAGGGTTAAGAGGATGTGATTTGGAACAAAACCTTTAAAGAGGGAGGCAATCTTTATGAGTAAGTTCCGCATTGAGGCGCACGGGCGACTTCAGGAATGGGTCGCCGATGAGAAGGGATACTTTAAGGACGAGGGACTGGATTACGAGCTCTTAACATCCTATGCAACCGCGGCGTCCGGCTACGCTCTCGTCCAATCCACTGAGACGGCCGCGCCGGAGGTAAAGCGAGGCGCCTTTGAGTCTATGGAGCGAGGCCGCGCTGCCGAGATCAGTTGCGCGTGCCACTGGGCGGTCAACATGGCCTCCTCTGCGGGGCATGGCCGAATGTGGGGACACGCCTACTCCGTAACGCCCTCCGCCATTGTCGTTCCCCCAGAGTCTTCGATTCGGAAGCCGCGTGATCTGGCCAACACAGAGGTAGGGGTGGGCTATCACTCCGGCAGTTACTTTTCTGCCATCCAAGCGCTGGAAAAGGTCCTCAAGCCTGATGAGATCAAGCTGGGCTTTATCGGCCAGCCCCAGGACCGCTTGGCTGCGCTGTTAGACCGTAAGGTCGCGGCCGCAAACATGTTCGGCGCACCGTTGTATATCGTCGAGCAGCAGGGGTTTCGAAAAATTTTGGACACGACCTTTATGATCGGTTTCTTGTTGCACAAAGATGCGGACGTAGAGGATGTTAAACGCTACTTCAAGGCGCTGCAGCGCGCGCAACGGGATATCGACCTGGAGCCGGAGCGCTACAAACATTACTTCCTCAAGGAGTTGCCGGAAAAGTATCACGACATGGTCGACGTCAGCGGGTTCGGACCGGGCGAGCGGCTGGTGTTCGAGCCTTATACGCGGGAAATGTTCGAGCAGACGTATCGGTGGATAGAGGAGTGGAAGCTATTTCCCGAAGGGCAGGGCGGCAGCGCTGATTACGGGGTTGCGGTCTCCGCACATGGATAATCCCGCCATGCAGGAAAGGAAAAATATGGCTAAGCTAAGACATTTAGCGTTGCACACGGCTGACCCAATAGGGGCAGCGGACTTTTATAAGCGTGTCTTCGATATGAAAGGGGTGCACCGGAACGAAACGCCAATGGCTGAGGCAATAGTACATTTGAGCGACGGGCACCTCCATCTGGCGCTTTTGCGCTTTCGGTCGCCGGAGCTAGCGGCCACCTATGGGTGCTCCTCTGACCTAGGCCTGAACCATTTCGGGTTCTGGCTGGATGAGACCGAGGCGCAGGAAATAAGGCGGAGGCTCAGGGAGGCAGGAGCAGTGAGGGGGCCGAGTGTCGAAACGGGAGTATTTTTTGAAGAGAAGTGGAGGGGGCCGGACGGAGTGGTCTTTGACCTGAGTGACGCAAACACTGGTCGAGAGCGCTACCAGGCTAAGATTGATGAAGGAGAGCGCACCCCTAAGGTAAGGCACTTAGCGCTGAATACCGCCGACCTAGAGGGCACGGCTGATTTTTACAAGCGCGTTTTCGGTATGGAGGAGGTAGGCCGGAACCCGACCCAATTTACCGATGGCGTATATCTGAGCGACGGCACTCTAAACGTAACCATTCTCCGCTTCAAGTCGCTGGAGACGGCTATAAATATGACTCGATCCTCGGCTCTTGGCCTAAGTCATTTCGGCTTTTGGGTTGAGAGCCTGGAGGAGACGGCGGGGCGACTTCAAGAGGCGGGCGCGGAGCATTTGATTATGGGTGAGAATGAGCAAAGGGTGCTGATACATCATGAGGACAAGTGGAGGGGGCCGGACGGGGTCGTCTTGGATATAACCGAGACGGGCTGGACGGGAGCAAGGCCGCCAGACGCGGATTAAGGCAGAGGGAAGATATGGATACGATAGGGCGGCAGAAACCGGGGTCCGACCCTTTTTCATCCTCCTCCTTTTTTTCCTCCTTTCTGCGCCCGCAACAAGTTGCATCCCTCCTCTCTACGTGTTAATTTTTTTTCCATGGGAATGACTGAGATAACCGTCGAAATCGCCAATCCACAAGATCGGTCTCACTGGCGCTCGCTTCAAGTCATCGCAGATACGGGAGCCACCTTTAGCGTACTACCACGAGCTACCCTTGAAGAACTCGGCATTGCCCCATACGCAGAGGAGACCTTCCACCTTGCCGACGGACGGGAGATACACCGCCAGTTGGGGGATGTATTTTTGCGGATCAACGGAAAAGAGCGTACCGTGTCGACCATCTTTGGCGAGCCCACTGATACTTCCCTTCTTGGGGTCACCGCCCTAGAGATACTTGGCTTCACCATAGACCCACGCTCGCAAAGGCTCGAGCCGACCAAATTGCTGCTTCTTTAGCGCGAAGGCACTCTCCCGGCCTGAAAGGGTGAAGTTGAGCGCACAGACCCCTTCACTCGCCCGCCCGCCGGCCGAGCCGTAATCCGCTTCTACGCCGACATCGCGCCGGTGCCGAAGGCCCTAATGATCTACCTGTCAAAAAAGAAAACCTCGAGTAGGCAAATTGGTCGAGGGTCAGTTGGTCGAGGGCCAGACTTCTACGACTCAACCTGTGTTGCCACTCTTTCCACAAACGTCTTGCAAGTCCAGAATCAGGCCTGACCCCGACCCCAAGTTTGGCCGCAGAACTGCCCGTTGGGCGTGAGCGGGTCGATGTTGTGCCAGAAGGCTTCGAGCAGTTTCTCGTAGCTGACTTTCTTCGGATCATAAGTAACCTGCACCGCTTCGGCGTGGCCGGTGCGGCCGGTAACGACCTCCTCGTAGGTCGGGTTCTTTTTGGCGCCGCCGGTGTAGCCGGAGACGGTCGAAAGCACGCCTTCAACTTTGTCGAAGAGGAGCTCCACGGACCAGAAACAGCCGCCGGCAAAAGTCGCTTTGGCGGTTTGAGGGCCGCTGCCGCTCTCAGCTGCGGAAGAGATCTCACCCAAAGCAAGAACCACCGCACCAGCTAAAGAAAGCGCCTTCAGAACTTTCCGTATTTTCATCGTCCCCCCCTCAGAAGCGGCAATTTGATCCGGATCAGATCACCTTTCACCCCTCTTTTGCAATAGTCCGTGAAAAAGGGCAATCCGGATAGCAGAAGACCGAATTTCTCGAAGGTAACAGGCTTCCAGAGCCGTGCCTGTTGCAG
>JBOHVJ010000533.1:0-6049 GCA_050735075.1 Binatia bacterium | reverse complement strand
CTCCCTGTTCCCCTCTCCGCTGCCTTTTCCCTTTACAATCCGCATAGCCAGAGCTAAAGTCGGCTCAGCGGTTTAGTCCAACACGTTTTATCCCCAATGCCACGTCGGGGATTCTGTCGAGACTCATTACTGCCAGACATTAGGGATAAAACGCTATACGTTAGAAATCATCAATCTCGTTCTGTGATCGTGACGATCAATTCCGATAATGGCAACCAAGCCAGTAATGAATACGACGACTATCGCTGATAGCGAGAGCCAAGGAAGAATTGTGAGGAAGCGCATGTGGCCTTCATTTGAAACAGCGGCTCGATTGCAAGACACAGCCAACATATTTCTAATCGGTGCTTTAGTTATTGGAGTAATTGCAACCGCTCTGGTCGTTTGGATGGGCAATGTAAAAGAAGAATACTTAAGACGCGATCTTGCCGACACCAATGCTCGTGCAGAGGAAGCAAGAGCGGATGCGTCGCAATCTCTCGCAACCGCAAAGCAAGCAGAAGCAAATTTGGCTGGTGCTAATTCCAGAGCAGAGGAAGCAAAGGCTGCTTCCGCAGAGGCTAACGCCCGCGCAGCGGAGGCAAACAAAATAGCAGAAGGCGAACGATTGGCAAGAGTAAAAATTGAGGAAAAATTAGCACCAAGATCAATTACGCCAGAACAAATAGCTGGTTTATCTACGAGGCTTAAACCGTATGCTGGAATTTCCATTGACATTTATTCTCCAAATCGGAGAAAGTCCAGAGATTACGCACTTTCGATCTTTAATCGAGGCGTCCTTACGTGCCGCTGGATTGCGCCCACTTTCCTCAACGGCTGTTGGTAGCGGGTCATTCGTTGGGCTGTCCGTTGGGGTTTTTATCGAAGCCAACGACCCCGAGAAAATTGCCGCAACTGCTCTACTGTCAGCGTTAAATGCAGAAGGAATCCCTGCCGCGAATGATGGAATCTTTAAGAGAGAAAATTGGCCAGGATTCACAATGGCCCCACCTGACTCAAATAAAGCTGCGATAAGAATATATGTTGGAAGTAAACCATAAAGCATGGCGCCCAATGAAACAATACCGGCCTGCCGCTTAACGATGATTTCTAACATATCGTTTGAGAGGGACTCCGCGCCTACGGCGCTTCGCCCCTCAACTCCACGTTAGATTTGTCCCCTCACTGGTGGTATTGTAGGTCACTAGAGGTGATCCATGTCGGTTCGAAAGATTATCCATAGCGACCCTGAAATTCTCGGCGGCACTCCCGTTTTTGTGGGCACTCGGGTACCTGTTCAGGCGCTGATTGACTACCTAAAGGCCGGGCGCTCCCTGGATGAGTTCCTCGACGATTTCCCAAGCGTAACCCGGGAGCAGGCCGTGACCGTCTTAGAGAAAGCGAAGCAGGTCCTGGTGTCTAGTGCGCGTGCTGCTGGATGAGAACGGGATGTTGGGGTCAGGTCTTGTATCTTGCTATTTGAAGATGTGTTTGTTTCGCCGGACTATGTCACGATTCACTGACAGCAAAAAGAGATATGCACCGCAAAGTATCTCTGGGCTTTAGCCCTCCTCGGACACCACGGAGACCTTTACGGTTGCAGTGACATCCGCGGTCAGACGGACAGGAACTTCAAAGTCTCCTAGACTTTTGATCGGCTGGTCGAGGTGAATCTTTCGCCGCTCCACCTCGAAGCCCTTTGCCCTCAGCGCCTTCTCGATATCGATGTTGGTCACGGAGCCGAAAAGCTTCCCCTCTTCTCCGGTCTTGACCAGCATGATGAGAGAGAGCGCCGCCAATTTTTCTCCCAGGTTTCGTGCCTGTTTCAGGACACGCTCTCTTTGTTCCGCAATGACCCGCTTCTGGTGCTCGAAGCCTTTGAGGTTTTTCTTATTCGCTATGAGGACCAAGCCGCGGGGCAAGAGGTAGTTGCGCGCAAACCCGTCTCGTACCCGCACCACGTCTCCCATTTTGCCCAGGTTTGGGATATCCTCTTTTAAAATCACTTCCATATCTTTATCCTTTCCTGAACCCTATCTTTATCCTTTCCTGAACCCTCGGCTGAAAATTCTAGAAGGGTTTAAACCGTTCAAATCGTTCAAGCCGTTCAAGCCGTTCAAGCTGTTATGAGACCCGGCCCGGATTTAGATTCTTTTTCTTTAAACGGCGAAAATCGCCCCACAGATCAAAGAGGCCGAGTCCCACCACAAAAATCGTAAAGATCTGCTCAAAGACAATGAGGACGTATGCCAGACTACGCAAGAAAAATGGGATATTCTTGTAATGAAAATAGTAGGCAACGATAGATAAGCCCTGAAAGAAGTAAAAAACCGTGATCACAAGGAAAAGGTTTAAGGCCAAGGTTTTAAGGTCCTCCCATCCGGGCAGGAAAAGAAAAAAACCTGAAAGGATAAAACACCAGATGAGCGACTCAGGGGACCTCCATTCCTTGAGATCACCGCTGGACAAGAGTAGAGATCGGTAATCGGGAAAACGGCGATAAAGAAAGAAAAGGTTCAAGAGTATTACTGTCGCCAAGCTTGCGAAGGTCAAAGCTGGCATGATTTGAAGGATCACCTCGATCATGTGGGGAGCACGTTGCTGCAGGATCTCCACGCCCTCCGCGGAAAAACCGATCTTCTCGTACATCTTTAGCGAGATTTCCAGATTTTCTTTGAGGGCGCCGCGGATCACCTGCTGGAGTTGGGACAGAGAACCATAGAAATATAACAGGACTGCGGACACGCCCGCGAGCATCCCCGCGGCGGTACCACCGACAACTGACTCTATCGACCACTGCCGCCCGAAGGATAAAAAGAGTGGAATTATCATTAGCGCCAGAAGGGAATAGCTGAGGGCCAGCTCCTTACCACCGATAAAAAAAAGCAGCAGGGTTGCCAGGAGAAGTAACCCCAGGCCGTTACCTTTGCCGTACTTGAGGCCAAACGCTAAGGCAGGCTGGGGAACAAGAGGTATCAATAAGATACCTACTAGGGGTATCGCCACACCAGATAGAACGAGTAGCATCGTGGACGCCAAGGCGAGAAGAAAACTCCTAAAGACTTCCATCCGACTCATAGAGACCTGTAATGGGGTCCGGCAGCTCAGTTCCTGGCTGTCGTGAAGGGGAGGAGAGCAACACTGCGTGCCCTCTTAATCGCAATCGTAAGCAGCCGCTGGTGGCCCGCACAATTTCCTGTAATGCGACTAGGGGTAATCTTTCCTCTTTCAGTGACGAACTGGGTTAAGGTCTTCGTGTCCTTATAGTCGATTTGAAGCGCTTTATCCGCGCAAAACCGACACACCTTGCGGCGGATCATAAGCCGACGGCGGCCTGGACCCCTCTCTTCTTCCATCCGTTCTCGGTTCGGGGCTGGGCTTCTTTGCGCCATATTGGATTCCTACCTCACTCTTTTAGAGCGGGAGATCTTCCTCCTGTCCGGGAGCCGGGGTGCCTCCGTCCATAAACTGAACCGTATTGGCAACCACCTCGTATTTGCTCCTTTTTTGTCCCTCGGGAGTCTCCCAGTGTCTCTGCGTCAGCCGACCATCCACTAGGACGCGAGACCCTTTGTGGAGATGCTCCTTGCTACGCTCCCCCATCCTGCCAAAGACCACAACCTCAATGTAACAAACATCCTCTTTAATCTCTTCATGCACCCGATATTTATGATGCACCGCCAAAGGAAATTCACAAACTGCCAATCCTGCAGGGGTGTAACGGAGATCAGGATCTCGAGTCAGGTTTCCCAGGAGGATAACCTTATTGTACTCCCCCATCAGAGGTTAATTCCCTAGCGACTATGGCTCCGCCTTCGCCAAATCCTCCTTGGAATCTCTCCTGGCCTCCTCCGAGAGATCTTTCTGGTTGGGTTGCGGGGCTGCCGCCGCTTCTTCATCCAAGCGCACCGTAAGGTAACGGAGCACACCGTCACTGATCTTCATATTTCGCTCCAGCTCCTTCACTGTGTTGGCAGAGGAGCGATACTGAAGGAGGACGTAGTAGCCCTTTGACTGTTTCTGGATACGATAAGCAAGATCCCTCAGTCCCCACTCATCCACATGGGATACCGTTCCATTCAATCCTTCGATGATCTTCTTAAATCCCTCGATAAACTCTTTCACCCTACCCCCCTGATCGGGGTGGACGATAAAAAGGGTCTCATAAAGTGTCACGGTGCTCTTATCTCCTTTGATTTACGTAAATGATGCTTATCACAAGAATTTTTACTTTACAATTATGATCCCGACACTCCGCCGCTCACATCCGGCCTAGGCCAGCCAAGGCAACTGCAGAGCAATAAGTAACGTCGCCAGGATAAGGGTAGGCACGGCCACAATGACCCCCGGTCCCAGCCATTCCAGAAACGAGACATGTTTCCGCTCGCGTCGCTCCAGGAGCCCCACTGCGATAATATTGGCGGTGCTCCCTATGACCGTCAGATTCCCGAGCAGAGTACCACCAAACAGAAGACCCCACCAGAGAGGCCGGACGTTAATGCCAGCCTGTTCCAGATCGCCGAGGATGGGCACGAAGGTCGCCACCGCCAAAACATTGTCCATGACCGCGCTCAGGAACCCGCTGGCCCACGTAATGGTCACCAGAAGAGCAATCGATCCCCCGCCAGTCCAGCCGAGAATCCCTTTCGCGAGAATCTGGGTAACGCCCACATATCGGAGAGTTCCGACGGAGGCGAACAGGAACATGAAAAAGCTCAACGTCCACCAATCGACCCGCCGTTCGACCAGCCTGGGCGCCCTCTCTCCCTCAAGAAACAGCGCTAAGCCTGCCGCGGCGAGCGCAACGCCGAGAAGCAAGGTGTTGCGTTCAAGACTAAGAACCGCTTCGAGTCGACCGTGAAGAATCAAACCCAGGATGGTTGCGACAAAGAGTGAGCCGGAGAAGATCAGATCTCGGCGCGGCACCTTCTCCACTTCCACCACATCGTGATTCGTGTTCAATCCAGTGCCGAGGGTTTCTATCTCGTCTCTAAAGTACCACCAGCAAAGGGCCACGGTAAGTCCCAACGTAATTACAGAGATCGGGGTTGCCCAACGCAAAAAGTCAACGAAGGTCAAACCGCCTCGAAGGGCAATCAGAACACCAATGGGGTTCCCAACGACGGTGGCGCTGCTACCGATATTTGTCGCAAAAACGACCATGATGAGGAACGGCACCGGATTTACGCTATACCGTCGTGTGATGTGAAGGGTGAGGGTGGTCATGAAGAGTATTGAAGTCACCTCGTCCACCAGCGCGGCTGACAGGGCGCTCAAAGCCATGAGCGTTGCCGTAAGCCGCTTGGCGCCTGATCCAGCACGTCGGACCACCGTTTCAACAACCACCTCAAAGAAGCGTCGCTCTTCCAAGAAACCTATCACGATCATCATGCCAACCAAAAATAGAATGATATCCAAGCTGGCAAACTCAATAAGGGTCTTAAGATTGACCAGATCCGCCGCAAGCAGAACCGCCACGCCTACGAGGGCAAATGCAAGGCGGAACCGCCAGTAAAGAAGCGTCCCCAAAATGAAGGCAGCGAACACTGCAACACTGAGGGTTTGCCTGCCGTCCAGTCCGCCCAATACTGCCAGGGCAATTACAGCTCCGAGTCCCAAAAGGTAGCCAACTCGCCGTGGCCAGCTTCGGGTAACGGCGATTTCAGTAGCCTCGCTCACCTTCTCATCGATCACCTTGGCAACCTCCCAGCAAGAATCTCTGTCAGTGCCCTTATCATGCCGGCCCTTTATTCTGCCCGATTAAAAGTCTCCATGGCACGCTGAGGACCCTCCGCTAAGAGGCATCCAACGGCTTCCGCTGCCCTGGAGACAATCTGCTTTAAGTGTGAACTTTCCTCAGGGGAAAAAGGTTGCAATACGTAGTCGGTGGGGTCGATACCCCGCAGGGGACGGCCAATTCCCACACGCACTCTGGTAAACCCCTCTTCCCCTAAGGCCTCCAATATAGAAAGCACCCCTCGGTGTCCCCCTGGACCGCCCTTTTGACGGATGCGGATGCGGCCAAATGGCAAGTCGAGATCATCGTGGATAACCACGAGGTCCTTAACTG
>JBOHVJ010000532.1:0-17805 GCA_050735075.1 Binatia bacterium | reverse complement strand
GGACATAACGTGGGAGGTGTTAAGCAGTTTCTACCACCGCTGGTACACAGCCAACAATATGATTTTAGTGGCGGTTGGGGATTTTGATAATGAGCTGGTGAAAAAGGATATTGCCGAGCTTTTTGGTGCGCTCCCCACACGGGACTTACCTATCCGCAATCGGCCCCCGGAATCCCTCCAAGGGCAACCTCGCTTCAACGTCCTTAAGGCACCGCTCCGGCAAGTCTATCTGATGATTGGCTTTCCCATACCCAAGGCAACGGAAAAGGAGGTGCCTGCCCTTGACCTCCTCGCTTTTGTCCTCGGCCGTGGGGAAAGCTCTCGCCTTGCCCAGCGGGTCAAGACTGCGGCGGGACTTGTAAACTCGATTTCAGCCTCCACATTCAACCCCAAAGACCCTGGGCTCTTTCTCATTCAAGCCCAACTCGAGACAGGCAAAATCACCGAGGCCCTTAGAGCGATCCTCAAAGAGGTCTATCGGCTGCGGGAAGAGCCTGTGAGCCCTTTGGAGCTGAGCCGGGCCCACGTAAACTTTTCACGCACCTTTGTTGAGACCAAAGAAACCGTGCAAGGACAAGCCCGCCAGATGGGCAGCTTCCAATCTTCTTACGGCAACCCGGACTACGAAGGGACCTATTTGGAAGGGATTCGTCAGCTAGACCCAGAGCAACTAAAATCTGTGGCCCAAACTTTTTTTAGGACAGAAACCCTCTCTCTATCCTTACTCGTCCCTGAGGGAACAACTCACCACCCCGATGCGGAGGAGGTCGCAAGCCTGAGTCGTTCCTTGCAGAGCTCTTCTTTGGCTAAGCGCGAGGGCGGGACCTTAAAGGCGACTCTAGAGAACGGTCTAAAGATCGTAATTCAGGAGAATCGTCGCCTTCCGGTTTTCACCGCCCACGCTGCAGTTATTGGCGGGCTCCTCCTCGAAGATGACGCGAACAACGGGATTCATAACTTCATTGCGACGATGTTGACTCAAGGGACACCGCGCTTGTCCGCGGCTCAATTGGTTCAGGAGGTGGAACGTCTCGGGGGGAGTCTGAGCGGCTCCTCGGGCAATAGCAGCCTCAGCCTGTCCGGAACCGTCCCCAGTCAACAAGCGGAAAGAGGAATGGAAATATTTCTTGATGTTCTACTTCATCCCGCCTTTCCTCAGGAAGAGCTGGAGAAAAAAAGGCAAGAGATCCTGGTTGGGATTAGGAATCGCGAAGAGCGCGTCCGCAACCAGGCCTTTCGTCTTTTCTATCAGACCCTTTTCCGGAATCACCCTTACCGTCTTCATCTCTCGGGGGAAAGAGAGCAGGTCCTTCGCCTCTCGAGAGAAGATCTGATCAGTCACTACCAGAGGCTCGTCTCTCCTGACAGAATTGTCCTTACCATCATGGGCGATGTCGACGGAGAGAATATCTTAAAACATCTCCAAAGCAAGCTTTCCTCATTGCCCAGAAAACCCTCCAGCTTCCCCTTGCCTCCAGCAGAGGATAGAATCAGCGAGGCACGCATGGAGAAGAAGACTACCAAGACAAAACAAGCTCATCTCCTCCTCGGCTTTCCGGCCCCGGTAAAAGGACAGGACGATTACTTCACCATGAAGGTTCTGGAGACGATCCTCTCCCGCATCGGCGGGAGATTATTCGTCGAGCTCAGGGATAAGCAGGGTCTGGCTTATTCGGTAGGCGCCTTCTCTTTAGATGATCCGTTTCAGGGGGCCTTCGGCATTTATGCGGCAACGGACCCTACGACCGTAGAGAGGATGAGAGCAGGGATACTCGCTGAGATTAGGAGACTGCAAGAAGAGGAGGTTTTCCCCCACGAGTTAGAGCGAGCCAAGAAGTATCTCGTCGGAAACTACCTGATCGCCCGACAGACCAACACCTCAAAGGCCGCAGATCTAACCTCCAACGAGCTTTTCGGTTTCGGGAGCGACTTTGGCCAGCGCTACCAAGAGGGGATCGAAAAGGTCAGCGCCGCCGATATCCTCAAGTTCGCCCGCGAGTACCTTCCCTTAGATCGTTATGTTCTCGCTATCGTTGGCCCTTGATCCGATCTCATCTCTTTCTCTGCTTAATCTTCCAAAACTTCTCCGGAAAGTCGGAGATAATCCCATCGACGCCCAACGATAGATACTTTTCCATCTCCCTCACCTCGTTGATCGTCCAGACAAAAATCTTGACGCCAAGCCCTCTGGCCTGCTGTATGAGATCGGGAGTAACAGAATTTTTCTCAAGGTGCAGGGAATAGGCCCTTACTTTCCACGCCACCTGTAGCGGATCATCCTTGATGCCTTTCGCGTAGATAATACCGATACGGGCCTGGGGCGCCAATTCTCGCACTCGTCCAAGCGAGCGGTAATCAAAAGAGGAAACAATGCTCCGCTGGTGGTAGCGGTAATAACTCAGGATGAAAAGGATCTTTAGCTCGATCCCAAGAGGCCCGTGGGGAACAGACTTGATATCCAGGTTCAGCTCCACCTTGGGGGCTACGATCTGCATGGCCTCTTCCAGTGTAAGGATGCTCTCCCCCTTGAATGACTTTTTAAACCAAGCCCCCACATCGAGCTGCTTGAGTTGCTTAAGGGTTTTCCCCTTGACCAGACCTCTCACGCGTGCGGTCCGATGCAAACGCTCGTCATGGATCACCACCACATGGCCGTCCTTGGAGAGTTGGCAGTCCATCTCAACCATATCCACACCGGCATCGATTGCCTTTTCAAAGGCCACTCGCGTGTTCTCCGGGTAGGATCCGGAGGACCCCCGGTGGGCAATCTTGATGAAACTGGCCATGGTCACTTAGGAGGTTGCGGAAAACCTCGCGTTCACCCTTCGACAAGCTCAGGGCGAACGGGACAAGTTTTAAAATCGTTGACAATCCTCCGTTCATGCTGAGCCAGTCGAAGCATGAGAATCCCTTTTCACTAACTATCCTGAAAGCACATCTAAATACTTTAACCCCGAGGCGGTGTTGAAGATGAGAACAGTCTCAGTTGGCTTGATCCACCCATGTTGAACCAGACGGCGTAGAGCCGCTACGCACGCCCCTCCTTCAGGGCAAAAGAAGAGACCCTCCAAACGACCCACTTGAACAATCCCTGCAACCATCTCTTGATCGCTCACGCTGAGCGCTGTTCCCCTACTCTCCCGGATCACTCTGAGCATCAGAAAATCAGCCACAGCCTGGGGCACCCTTAACCCAGAGGCTATCGTCCGAGCGTGGAGCCAAGGCTCAGCTTTCTCCTTTCCTTCATTGAAGGCGCGCACAATCGGGGCGCAATGCTCTGCCTGAACTGAGACCATACGGGGTCGCCTCGAACCGATCCAACCTACCTCCTCCATTTCTTCAAACCCCTTCCACATCCCAATCAGACCAGTTCCCCCTCCAGTCGGGGTGATAATGACGTCGGGAAGTTTCCAGTGAAGCTGCTCGGCAATTTCAAGTCCTAAAGTTTTTTTTCCCTCCACGCGGTAGGGCTCTTTTAAAGTCGAAACATCAAACCAGCCCTCGGCATCCCTTCGCTCGGCAACCAACCTGCCGCAGTCATGGATCAGCCCGTCCACCAGCGTGAGTTTAGCCCCGTACCTCTCCACCTCGATCTGATTGGCTTTAGGAGTATCCTTGGGCATAAAAACATAGGCCTCCATACCGGCCCGGGCCGCGTAGGCAGCGAGGGACCCGCCGGCGTTACCAGCCGAGGGCACCGCGACCTTCCTGATTCCCAACTCCCTCGCCACGGAGATAGCTACTGAAATACCCCGATCTTTGAAAGACCCGGTTGGGTTTTGCGCCTCGTCTTTGATCCAGAGTTTCTTGACGCTGAGTTCTGAGGCCAGTCGAGAGGCTTCGATGAGTGGCGTGAAGCCTTCGCCCAGAGAGACACGGTTGCTGTCGACACGCAGAGGAAGGAACTCTCGGTAACGCCACAAGTTGGAAGGGCGGTCTTTCAAGCCCGACCTTTTAACCGCCTGCTTGATTTTTTTCAGATCGTAACGGACCAATAGCGGCGAGCCACATGGACAGAGATTGATCACCTTTCCGACAGGAAAGCTACTCTGACAACGGGGACAAGTAATCTCTTTGGCGAACATCATCCGGCTCATCCTTATTAATACAAGCGCATTAAGTAATGGCCTGCCATAATGGCCACGTTCCTGTGCCCCCCCCGGGGCCCTCAGTCTTCTTCCCCTCGACGGAATCTTCATCCAACACTTTTAAAGACGTTTGTATTAGGTTTCGTCTCTTTTGGCCAGATAAATAAAGAACTCCTTATTCCCTTTCGGTCCTAATAAAGGAGATTCTGTCACTCCTCCTATTTTTAGCTTCATGGCTGCCGCGGCCGCCTTGATCTCCTCGACGACCCGGAGATGCTCCTCGTGACGCCGCACCACTCCCCCTTTGCCCACCTTTCCCTTACCCACTTCAAATTGGGGCTTGATGAGCGCCAGGATCTCGCCCTTTGGAACTAAAAGCCGCTGGACTTGGGGAAGGACTAAACGGAGAGAGATAAAGGAGACATCGACGGTAGCGAACTCAGGGGTTTCACGGAGCTCCTCGGCTTTAAGGTAACGGATATTTCTCTTCTCTAAGACAACAACACGCGGATCTTTTCTCAGCTTCCAGTCGATCTGCCCATAACCCACGTCAACGGCATAAACTCGCCTCGCTCCGTGGACAAGGAGACAATCTGTAAAACCTCCGGTTGAGGCGCCGACATCAAGGACAATTTTATCTCTGACATCAATCCTGAACTCTTTAAGCGCATGCTCCAGCTTTATTCCGCCGCGGCTGACATAAGGGAGGGGCTTACCCTTAAGCCGGATCACAGCCTCCGGATCGACTAGGCTTCCGGCCTTGGCCACTGGTTGGTCGCTGACCAACACCTCTCCGGCTAGAATCCGCCTGCACCCTTCTTCCCGGCTCGCTACCAGGCCACGCTCGACCAGAAGCCTATCTAAGCGCTCCCTCTTTCCCATCCCTCCTTTTTTCTCTTTTTTTCTCCGCGGACCATCTGTAGTGCCGCTTGAGTAATGGCATCCTTATCAATGCCGCAGATTTTCCTGAGCTCCTCCTGTGTCCCGTGAGGGATAAATCGGTCCGGAACACCTAAGCGCTTTACCTTAACGCTGACCCCCTCGTTGGCCAAAAACTCTAACACCGCACTGCCAAACCCACCTTCCAATACATGATCCTCTACTGTGATCAGCCGCGGTGCTTCACTCAAAAGGCCTAAAAGTAGTTCTTCATCAAGCGGCTTCACAAAACGGGCATTGACCACCGCCGCCTCTATCCCTAACTTGGATAAATCCTGTGCCGCTCTGTACGCCGGGATCACCGTGTTCCCTATCCCCACAATCACTAGGTCCCTCCCTCGACGCAAAAGCTCCCCCTTGCCAATCTCTAAGCTGCGGACCTCCTTCGCCATCTCCACTCCCCATCCCTCTCCCCGCGGATAACGAAAGGCTATCGGTCCGCTGTGCCCAATCGCCGTCTTCAGCATGTGCTGAAGCTCGTCCTCGTCCTTCGGCGCCATCACCACCATGTTCGGTATTGAGCGCAAATAGGCAAAATCAAATACCCCATGGTGCGTCGGGCCATCCGCCCCCACTAATCCCCCGCGGTCAAGAGCAAAAACTACATGCAAATTCTGAATACAAACGTCATGCAGAATCTGATCATAGGCCCTCTGCAAAAAAGTAGAATAAACAGCCACTACCGGTATCCACCCCTCGGTTGCCATCCCCGCACCAAAGGTCACCGCATGCTGCTCGGCTATCCCCACATCGTACGACCGTCCAGGTAGCTCCTTTGATAACTTATCGATACCCGTCCCACTGCCCATCGCCGCCGTGATCCCCACCACCTTCGGATTCTCCTTGGCCAAACGAATCAGCGAGGAGGCAAAAACATCGGTAAAGCTAGGAACGCTCCCCTTCTCCTTCTTCGGCTTTCCCGTTAACACATGAAAGGGTGTCACGCTGTGGTACTTGATCGGATCTTCTTCGGCCGGCTTGTACCCCTTGCCTTTCATCGTGATCACATGAATCAGCGTGGGACGATCGATCTTCCTTACATTCTGAAATGTCTGGATCATCTCCCCTAGATTGTAACCGTCGATGGGGCCCACGTATTGAAAACCCAAGGCCTCAAAAAGAAATCCGGGCGTCACTAAACCTAAGAACGAATCCTTTACCCTGCGAGCGACGTGGTAAAGGTTTTCTCCCACCTTGGGTAAGGTCTTCAACAGATGGACAAGATTCCGCTGCAGCCTGACTCCGAGCTCTGTAGTAAGCTGCTTGCTTAAGAAGGAAGAAAAGGCGCCCACCCTAGGGTCGATGAAGTGCCCGTTGTCATTAAGCACCACGATCAGATCCTTATCCAGATGGCCTGCCTGGTTCAACCCCTCAAAGGTGAGACCCGCACTCAAACAACCATCACTGATAACCGCCACCACCTTGCGCTGCACCCCCTCAAGAGACTTCGCCTCGACCATACCAAGGGCTGCTGACACCGATGTCCCCGCATGCCCTGCCCCAAATACATCGTACTCGCTCTCCTCTCGACTCAAAAATCCACTAAGCCCCCCAAGCTGCCGAATCGTCGATAGCTTCTCCCGCCTCCCACAAATAAGCTTATGCGCATAGGCCTGGTGTCCGGTATCCCACACAATCCGATCTTCGGGGCTATGAAAAACGTAATGAAGCGCCAGCGTCAGCTCGACCGCTCCGAGGGTCGAGGCCAGATGCCCTCCTACCTCGGAGACGACCGAGAGAACCTCCTCGCGCACCTCTTTGGCCAGGATGGCGAGTTCCTCAAAACTTAACCTACGAAGGTCTGCTGGGCTCTTAATACTGTCTAGAAGCCTTGCCATATTGTCAGCTATTAGCTGAGTGCACTTCTATGCCGCTCGCTCTGTAATATAATGAGCGATTCCTCTCAGTGGATCTGCATCTCTACCAAAACCCTCGATCTCCTTCAAACAGTGCTGCAAGAGTTCCTGAACCCGAGTTTTTGCCGCAGGAAGACCCGCAACTGAGGGGTAGGTTGCCTTCTTTCCCTCTTTATCTCCGGCATCTAAGATGTCATCCGCAACTTGGAAGGCCAGGCCTAAGAACTCCCCATAGCGACTGATCTTGCGTAGTTGTTTTCGAGTTGCCCCGCCGATACGGGCGCCAACCCAAGCAGCTGTGAGGATCAGCGCCCCGGTTTTACGCTCATGGATATCCTCAACCGCCGCTATATTCACATCCCGATTCTGTGCCTCCAGGTCAGCCGCTTGGCCGCCCACCAGCCCACCAACCCCTGCAGCATGAGATATTTCGTGGATCAGTTCCAAGGTTAAGTTTGGTTTTAAGGCTCGCACCACTTGGGGACGGGTCATTAGGTGGAATGCCTCGGTGAGAAGGGCATCGCCGACCAGCAGCGCAATCCCTTCGCCAAAGACCTTATGGCTTGCCGGCTCCCCTCTTCTGAGATCAGCGTTGTCCAGCGCAGGAAGATCGTCGTGGATGAGAGAATAGTCATGAATAAGCTCGAGGGCACAAGCAAAGGGGAGGAGCAGTTTATGTTTCCCTCCGAACAGCTCTCCGGCGGCCAAGGTTAAGATAGGACGGAGCCTTTTTCCTCCGGAGAAAACGCCATAATGCATCGCCTGATAGAGGGTCCGCGGGCAGGCTTTACACTCCTTAAGGTACCGATCCAAGGTGCGGTTGATAAGGGACTTTCGCTCTTCCAGATAATCGTGGATATCGAAAGTGGACACCCCTATGGCTCCTCGGCCTCTGGCTCTTCGTCTCCGATTCCCTTCAGGGGTTCGAGTTGAAGCTTTCCCTCCTTGTCCTTCACCAATAACTCTATTTTTCTTTCGATCTCATTCAGCTTTTGGTTGCAGTATTTCACCAACCCCACCCCCTCTTCGAATGCCGCTAAAGAATCCTCGAGAGAGAGTTCGCCGGACTCTAGTCGTTCCACTACTTTTTCTAACTCTTCAAGGGCTTCCTCAAACTTCTTTTTCTCCTTATCCTTTCTCGCCATCATCTTTCCCCCAACCGGCTTCGGCCCACATCCATTTGCGATCTTAGGTTTCCGATTTTATACTAATCCAAAATGCGATTTCTACCTATTACCTTTCGCTGATCCTTTCCAACAAATCAAAGGGATCCACTCTCGCCCCGTTCAGGCGTACCCCCCAATGTAGGTGAGGACCCGTCACCCTCCCTGTCATACCGGCCCAACCAATCAGATCTCCCTTACGCACCTGAGAATTCTTTTCGACATGAAAATCGGCGAGATGGAAGTACATCGTATAAAGTCCACCACCATGGTCAAGAACAATACTCTTACCGCTAAAGAAAAACTCGTCTCGAAGGACTACCTGGCCGTGATTAGCCGCAACAATTTCTGTACCCAACGAGGCCTTAAGGTCAACGCCACTATGGGGAGAGCTGGGCGATCCGTTGATGATTCTGCGCAAGCCGAAGGGTGAACTGATTCCTCCAGAAACCGGGGTGAGAAAGCGGCCCTGCCACAAACGGCGGGGGCTAGAGATTGTCCAGAGTCGCGCTAACTGCGCCTGTTCCCTCTCAATCCTTTTTCGTGTGACTTCATCGATACGGTCAAAGGACGCCGGCACAGATATATTTTCCTGGGGGAACACCTTTTCCCTGACGCGAAGGTTGATCAGCTTTTCCTTTTGCTCTCCCCCTTTAGTCCAGCCTCTGACCGTGATTCCCACATGTCCGGGCTTCTCCTCCAGATCCACTCCTACAAGGGCCGCATAAACACCACCCTCCTCAAAGAAAAAGGGCACCTCCTGGTTGCCAAGAAAACCTTTTACCCCCGCCATATCGCCACCCAAAACTCGAATCTCCACGACACCTCCCTGGAAAACCTCAGCGGACTCAGGGGAGGGTGTCCAGGGGGCCTCACCCCCAAAAGAGGCCCTAGCGAGGAGATAAAGGGAACCGGCAAAAAGCCCTACCGCTTTCATTTTTATTTCTGTTATTCCTTTTCCTCGACCCGGCAGAGAGATCTTCCCCGCGCAAACATGATGCGGAGGAGATCTCCGACCTCCACAGAGGCGCTATCTTTCACGATCAGCTCTTCGGGCATTTTGTGCGCGATGCTATAGCCCCGCTCCAAGACGCTTAGAGGGCTTAATCCGCCTAATCGTGCTGCGCCATAAATCAAGCGATCCTTTAACCGGTCAAAACGATCCTGAAATCGTCGCCATAGATTCAGGGAAAGATCATCCAGGCGCATTTGATTCTCCCTAAGTCGCCGCCTGGGATCCACTAGCCTCCGCACCAATCCACCCCACTTTTCCCTTTTGGTTTCAAGACTCGCTTGAATCTCTCTAAGGAGACGACTCTCCAAGCCCTCGATCTGCTCTACGAGCTCTTCCCTCCGCGGCATCACCATCTCCGCCGCTGCCGTTGGAGTTGGGGCGCGACAGTCCGCAACAAAATCGGCAATGGTAAAGTCCACCTCATGGCCTACGGCGGATATCACCGGAACCGGCGAAGCGCAAATCGCCCGCGCCACTACCTCCTCATTGAAGGCCCAAAGATCCTCCAATGATCCTCCACCGCGCCCGACAATCGTCACCTCAACCATCCCGGACCGACCCAATTCTGTGATTCCCTCAGCAATTTCCAACGCGGCTCCCTCGCCTTGAACCTTGACCGGCCGAATAATTACCCTCCGTTCTGGAAACCGATCACCCAAGATGCGAAGCATGTCTCGGAGTGCCGCTCCTTTAAGAGAGGTGACGACGCCGATGGAGCCGGGCAGGAATGGTAGCGGCCTCTTCCTCTCCGCGGCAAACAGGCCTTCCTCTCCAAGCCTTTTCTTTAACTGCTCAAAGGCCAAAAAGAGCGCCCCTCGCCCTCTTGGCTCCATAGTCTCCACATAGAGCTGCAGGTCCCCGCGCACCGAATAGAGGCTGACACGACCGAAGCACAACACCTCCATCCCATTCTCAGGCTGAAAGGAAAGGGTTAGGCCCTGGCGCCGGAACATAACGGCGGCGATCTGACTCTTGTCGTCTTTGAGAGTGAAATAGAGGTGCCCGGAGGGTGGGACTCGAAAATTGGAGACCTCCCCGACAACCCAGAATGCGTCGAGCTCTCTTTCGAGAGTCCCCTTGACGATCTCGCTAAGCTCGCTAACCGTCAAGAAGGACCGCGGCTGGTCTGAGAACAAAGGCAGTCTTGCCTCACCTTTCACTTCTCTCGCCTCTCTTATTTCGGCCCCATAAAAAGATTAGCCCTCCAACGGGAGGGCTAATCGGAACGGATATTTATGTATTCGTTATTCGTCTGTTCGTTAATCGTGTTCTAGGGGACAAGTCAACGAGCAACCAATAACCAGCGGCGATCACAATAAACGCAGCAGCCACCCCCTCTCGAAATCAAGCAGCCTTCTTCTGTACCATCTGTTTGAAGACATCCCAGCCCTTCAATAGCTCCAAGGCCCGTCTGAGTTGAGGATCAGTTTCGATGCTGTCTTCACTCTGCTGTTGCGCTGGCTTTTCTTTGTCCTTCTGGTTCTGCTGGTTTTGTAAATGGCCGGGAAGGTTCTCTTCCCTAATGTTAGGGCGCTTTTTCTCCTCAGCCTTGGGCTCTTGCACAGGTGGATTTTCCATAATGATATCAGGCACGATCCCAGCAGCTTGGATCGAGCGGCCTTTAGGGGTGAAATAACGGGCCGTAGTCAAGCGAAGCGCGGAATGGTCATCCAAGGGAAGGATCGTTTGGACAGATCCTTTGCCAAACGTCTTGGTCCCCAAAATGACAGCCCGTTTATGATCTTGCAACGCGCCGGCAACGATCTCAGAGGCGCTGGCGCTTCCCCCGTTCACCAGGACCACCATCGGGAATTCAGTCCAAGAGCCCTCCGCTCGAGCAAAATATTTCTGCTTCTGATTCTCTAAACGTCCTTCCGTATAGACAATCATGCCAGAGTCGAGAAAGAGATCGGCAACCCTCACGGCTTGCGTCAGGAGCCCGCCAGGGTTATTGCGCAAGTCGAGCACCAGACCCTTAACGCCTCCCTTTTCCGAACCCAGCTTCTCGAGTGCCCTTTGCAAGTCTCGGTCAGTACGATCTTGAAATTGGGCAAGGCGAACATAGGCGTAACCTTCCTCCAGGATGCGGCTGCGGACACTTTGCACTCGGATCGTGTCCCGTACCAGGCTAACGTTCAAAAGATCTGTGACCCCTTCCCTCTTAATCGAGATGTTAATCTTGCTTCCTCTAGGACCGCGCATCTTTTTCACAGCCTGCATCAGGGTCATATCCTTGGTAAACTCATCTTCAATCTTGATGATCTGGTCCCCAGACTTGATCCCTGCTCGATAGGCAGGTGTGTCCTCGATCGGAGAGACAACCGTGAGGACCCCGTTCCTGATAGTGATCTCAATACCCAGGCCGCCAAACTTGCCCTGGGTATCCATCTGAAGCTCTTTATAGAGATCGGGGGTTAGGTAAGCACTATGAGGATCCATAGAATTGAGCATTCCGTTAATGGCGCCCGTAAGCAACTCCTTGGTAGGGACATCGTCCACATAGTTTTTTCTCACTATCGCCAAAATATTGGTGAAGGTCTCCAGACTCTCATATTCCTCTCGGGGAATTGCTGATACGGTCGTTACCGCCTGACCGCTTAGAAAAAGACCCAGTCCAAGACAGAGCAACATCAGCATGGCAGAGTATTTATGGCTCCTTAGTAACCGCATAGGGTATCTCCTCAATGAAGTTTATAATAACAAACAATTATTTTATATCAAACGCTGCTAAATAGCTATCGTTTTCTGAACCAGGCAAGCGGGTCTAAAGGCTTACCGTCTTTGCGAATCTCAAAGTAGAGTCGAGGCCCCGTGAGGGAGTCACTGTCCCCGACCAAGGCTATTCGGTCACCCTTTTGGACAGCTTCCCCGCTCTTCTTTAAGAGATCGGAGAGATGGGCGTAGATCGTATAATACCTCTGCCCGTGATCAATGATCATCATCTTGCCGTAGCCGGCAAACCGATCTGCAAAAACCACTTTACCGCCCTCCACAGCCCTAATTTCTTCCCCTAGAGGGGCCTCGATATCGATTCCTTTACGAAAGATCTCGGCAGTAAACTCCGGGTGCTTCGTCTTCCCAAACCCTGCCATGATCTCCCCCCGAACCGGATAGTCTAGCCTCCCCCTCAGCATCCCAAAACTACCCCCCACAGGCAGTTCTTTGGTGTTAACAACTGCTTTCCGGCTGATCTCATCCATCATTTTCTGCAGCTTGTGGGCTGCCTGCTCCAACTCCTTAAGGGCGCGCACATGGAGCTCCTTCTCTCTCCGCAGACCGGAAAGGACCTCTCTCTTTTTCTCCCTTTCTAGACGGATCGACTCCTTGACCTCCACCAATGCCCTTCTCTGTCCATCCACCTCTTCTCTCTTTAGCGCCAGTTCTCCCTTAACGGTCTCTTGACGGGCGGACTCCCCACGCAGGGTGTTCAAAAGCTCCTGGTCATACGCTAGCGTCAACTCCAGATAACGCTTGCGCTGCATTAGCTCGGCCACAGAAAACCCGCCGTTGAGAAGAACGAAGAAACTACCCCCCCTCTGCCATTTGTAAAGCGCCTGCACCCTTTTTTTCAGAAGCTCCCTCCTTGCCTTGATGGAGGAGCTTATTTTTTCAGCCTCTTTCTCTTTCTTCTGCAGATCCACCAAAATGGAATCTAATCTTGAATTTATCTTCCCTAATTCCCTATTTTTATAATCTAATGTTTCCTCAATTCTTTCCAAATCGTGAAGAACGGAACCTTCTTTTTTCCGTACCTTGGCGATCCCCTGCCTCTCCCTTTCTATTCGCCTTTTGATCCCCTCTAATTCAGTCTCCACCTTTGCCGCTTGCGCCATCGGATCCATAAAAACCAGGAGCGCCACTGCATAGAAAAACACCCCCTTAAAACTCTTTGTCATTATCTTCCCCATCTCTTGAGAAACTTCCTAAGGGAAAAAAAACTTCCACCGGCCCCCATTAACCATCCGAGAAAGAGCAGAAGAGAGACCCCCCTCAAATCGAGGAAGCGCAATTGGTTCTGGGCGATGAAGACCCCGAAAGAGGAAGCTAGCTGGAAACTCAAAAAGAAGAAAAGAAGCCAAAGCAAAAGGAGTGAGAGAGAGGCTCCCACAAGACCCTGAATCATCCCCTCGACGATAAAGGGGGCTTTAATCAACCCTTCTGGAGCGCCGGCCAGCTGCATTATCTCAATCTCATTCTTGCGTGCCAGAATCGCCAGTTTTACCGTACTTCCAACAATCAGAAGCGTAGCGATGAAAAGAAATCCGCCTAAGACCCATTTCGCCCACTGAATTCCGAGCACAAGGAGGCTCAACTTCTCCATCCATTCTTCAGGATACTCGACCTCGCTGATCCCTTTAAGTCCACGAAGTCGTGTCGCCACATTTTCCACGGATGTGCGATGTCGTTGGTCGCTTTTGAGAACAATCTCCAAAGAAGACGGCAGGATGTCAGCCTGCAAGCCCTGAAGCACGCCAGACTGTGCCCCCAGGGCTTTCCTAAAACTCTCCCAGGCCTCTGCCTTTGATACAAAGCGGACGCTCTCGACCTCAGGGTAAGCGCGGATGCCTTGCAGGAGCGGTTTGAGATCTGCCGGGGAAAGGCTATTTTCCAAATAAGCAAAGATTTGGAGCTGGCTGCCCCACCCCCTCAGCATGCCGTGAAGATTTTCTTGGATGAGTAGAAAACCCCCGAAAATTAATAGGGTCATGGCCATGGTTCCAGAGGTAAGAATATGAGTCCAGAGCAACTCCCTGAGGCTTTTGAGAACACGCCGGAAAACAAAAGAGATCTGCGGGACCTTCAAGGACTTCCTTCACCATCAGCAAGCTTAGAATCACCCATCAAGCGTCCGCGCTGCAGAAAAATCGCCCTATGGCCAATTCGCTTGAGGAGCCCTGTATCATGGGTCGCAATGACAATCGTGGTTCCCTTCTCGTGAATCTTCAAAAAAAGTCGGAGGGTCTCCTCAGCCATATCGGCATCTAGGTTCCCTGTGGGCTCGTCAGCCAAGACCAAGATTGGGTCATTGACTAATGCCCGTGCGATGGCCACCCTTTGCTGCTCCCCGCCGGAAAGCGTCAGCGGCCTGGCATCATGTTTATCCTTGAGCCCGAGCTCGCGCAGCAGATGGAAGGCCTTTCTCCTGCTCTCGTGTCTGGAGGTCCCAACCACCTCCGCAGCCAGGGCGACATTTTCCAGGGCCGTCATGGTAGGAAGAAGCTTAAACTCCTGAAAAACGAGGCCGATCTCTTGTCGTAGCTTTGCGACTCCTCCCCCGTTCAGCCGAGTGATGTTCCGACCATTGACAATGATCTGGCCTTCAGTCGTCTCCTCTTCGCGAAAAAGAAGCTTTAAGAGAGTGGTCTTGCCGGCGCCGCTAGGCCCGCTTAGAAAAACAAACTCACCCTTTTCAATCTGGAGGTTAATATCCGCAAGGGCAGGATAACTGGGAGGGTAGACCTTAGAAACACGAAAGAGATGGACCATTCAGACGCTAAGTCGGGGGAAGCCCCCATGACAAAAAAACTTGACATTGGAACAGGTCATTGCTAGATTGCGAAAAATTACGACAATAGTTCTACTGTTTTTAGATATAAGGTATGTTCGACCAACTTACAAGCGCTGAGGGGATGGGTGTGCTGACAGAAAAGGCTCGGATTAAAAGATTCCGGATTGTTCTGATCAAACCCTCCAAGTACGACGATGATGGTTACGTTATACGCTTTTGGAAAGGCGTCCTGCCGAGCAACACCCTAAATGTGCTAAACGGCCTAACGGAAGATGTGAAAGAGCGTCGAGTATTCGGAGGCCTCAGGATAGAGGTCGTTACGTTTGACGAGACGGTTGAAAAAGTTCCTGTGCGAAAAATCATCCGCTGGGCACGCACTCCTGGCACAAGGCTTCTGGTGGGACTGGTCGGCGTCCAAACGAACCAGTTCCCGAGAGGTTTTGACCTGGGCCGACAGTTCCGAGCTGCCGGGATTGACGTGATCATGGGTGGGTTTCACACGAGCGGAACCATTAACATGCTCGGTGAGCAACAGCCTGACATTCAGGAACTTGTAAAAGAGCGGATCTCCATTGTGTCCGGTGAGGTGGAGGGGGAGTGGGAAAATATTTTGGCGGACGCCCTGCGGGGAGAGCTAAAACCGATCTATGCGTATGCCCAGGACCTCCAGAAGCTCGTCGATATCCATGACGCCCCCTTACCGCTGGCGAGCCAGAAGACGATGAGACACTTTGCCAAATCAGACTTTGGGACAGCCGATACTTCGCGCGGCTGTCCCTTTGCCTGCACCTTCTGTACGATCATCAATGTCCAAGGGCGCAAGATGCGCGAGCGGAGCCCGGAGAGCATTGCAGAACTATTGCGCAGGAACTATCGCGAGCGCGGCATCTCCTTTTATTTTTTCACCGACGACAACTTTGCCCGAAAGAAACTTTGGCGCGAAACCTTCGAGGCCATCATTCGACTCAAAGAGGAAGGGATCAAGATCTCCTTCATGATGCAGGTGGACCTTGCGCGCAAGCCCAAGGATTTCGTCTTCCTAGCAGCTCACGCCGGCTGCAGTCAGGTGTTCATCGGCATGGAGAGCGTGAATCCGGAAAACCTTAAGGCTGAAGGAAAGAGCCAGAACCACGTCGAAGAATACCGGAGCATCATCAAAGAATGGCATGACGCGGGCGTTGTGGTTCACACGGGATATATCATCGGCCTACCCTGGGATACCAAAGAGCAAGTACCCTTGGATATCCGCTACCTCATGGACGAAATCCAGCCGGACGTGGCATCGTTTTTTATGCTGACCCCGCTTCCCGGATCCCATGACCACCGCGAAATGAAGAAGCGCGGGGAGTGGATGGACCCTGATTTCAATAAGCGAGACTCCTTCCATACCACTATCAAGCACCCCCGCATGACCGCGGAGGAATGGACCCAGGCTTACGAGGATGCGTGGAAGGCCTTTTACAGCAAGGAAAACATGATCAGGATTCTGTCGCGCTGGAACCACGACCCCAAGGTCTATTGGGAGCGTATGTCACACTTCTTCTGGTACAAGAGCGCCGCCATCATCGAGAAGGAGCATCCGATGATCGCCGGCTTCTTCCGCCTAAAGGACAGGCTCTTCCGTAGGCCCGGATTCCCCATCGATCCCCTCCCGGTCCATCTCTGGAAGCGCACCAAAGAAGTCATCCGGCTTCTTATCTCCTGGGCCAAATTCGTCAAGGAGATGGAGGAGGTTTGGCTCCAGTCCCGGAAGAAGAGTGAAAAGGAAGAGAAATGGCTCGAGGAGATACAGAGAATCCAGGGAGAGATATGGCAGGCCCTGGAGATTGCAGAGTGGCAGAAAGTCTATAACAAGGCCAAGGCAACCCTCCCCGCCAAGGCCAAAGCCCTGCTGGATCCCTTCGAAGAGCTATCCTCAAGGATCCTGTTCACCCGTAAAGACCTGAACAGGTTTCTCAAGCAATGGGAGAGTCTTCAAACGAAGATACAGGAGCTGCGCACTCATTTTACCCGAGAGGGAGAGGCCGCCCGCCGATGGCTCGATGAGATGCACCAAATGCACAGGAGCATACGCCTCGGAGGCAGGATACAAGAATGGCAGGAAGCTTACCTCCGCTTGAAGAGTAGCCTCCCGTCAAAATTCCAACTCCCCCATGTCAAGTTTGATGCCTTGAGCAATCGGGCGATATACTCCCGTCAGGACCTCGAACGTTTTTGGGCCAACACCGTGGCACATCTGCGCGGCATGAGATTATGGAACATCCATCCTGGAAAATTGGCGACTACCTTCGTCAAGGACTTTTTTCTGACCACATCCTTTGCCATGAACTTCAGGGCCTCCTCCCGGAGCGAATAAGCTTATTTATCTCCCGCCGACTATTGAACATATCAAGACCCTTCTCAGATTACGTCGATCGCCCACGCTGAAGAGATCCTGCGCGACCTTATAGCTCAGTGGGTACGGGAGAAACGGGACCGAGGACTGGTTACCTACGAGCCCCTGCCCAACGAGGACTGATCAAACCTTGTCATGGCGAAATAAACTCAAGGTGGTTTCTCATTTCCTCCGCGGTTAGGAGATCCGCAATAAGCTTCACGCCCCAAATACACGTTCCGACACTTACATGAAACTGAGAATAGTAGATGATTCCGGCATGCGTCCTTCCCTCCCGCATCCACCGCAGGTGCAACTCCAGAAAATCCTGATCGGAAGTAAGTAGGACTAACCCGTTCACGGTAGCGTGGGATAACCGTTCCGCGTCGGGCTTTCCCGTCATTCCAGCCTCGACAACAGTTATAACGTCGATCCCTCGGAGGCGTAAACCGCTTCATTTTCATCAGCGTAGAGCCGGATCACAGCTTCGACTAACCGGGAAGCTTTGAAGGATAAGTGTGCTTTGCCTTCGTCAAGATCTCATTGGAGGACCTGATCTCCTCGTCGATCGCCTCACGATGAGAATAATAGTAGGCTAGTGCAGCATGTACCTGGGCCAGGGTTAGATGAGGGTAAGCTTGGACGATCTCATCCGGGCTTTGGCGCTCCCGCTCATAGCGATAGACAATATGGCTCACTCTTATTCTTGTGCCAGCTATGATGGGGGCACCCCCGCAGACGTCGGGGGTTTGGCTGATTAATTCACTTGACATTGACGAGGCTGGCCTGCTCATTGCTTTCTCTCCTGGTCTTAATCCTACTATCGAACGACGCCTCCTTCAAGTGCAATAAGCACAGTCC
>JBOHVJ010000531.1:0-1255 GCA_050735075.1 Binatia bacterium | reverse complement strand
GGGAGACTGAAGGAGAGGAACCGAGGATCAAGAATTGAGGCAGAATGCCTCACAGTGTTTTAACCAAGCGGCAGATCTATCCACTTATCGAAGAGGAAAATCTGTCCGAACAACCCGAGCCACCTCACTGCTACTAAATGCTGCAAAAGTGCTCGTCTCGAAGGATGCGCGTGATGCTGGCGCGAGCCTCCTTAACCTAGTAGAAAATTCCCGTGAATGGAAAAAGGATATCTGCACGCTCGCATTACGGATCGACTCCAGCAACCGTGAGCAAGCCGAACTTGTTCGAGAACTATGTGCTCATAAACTTAGGACACTCAAGTATCCCAATTCCGTAATTGATGCATTTGAAGGAATTTACGTTGAACTGATTCCAAACGCCTTCGAGCATGGCCTGATGGATCGGTGGTTGACCAAAGGCAAGATCGAGATCGAGACAGAAATCACTAACTCGTACGTGGCATTAATAGTTCGTAACAGCAAAGGAGTGCGATTCGACTTTGAAAAAGCCTGTGAAACGCAGTACAGGCTGTTAACCGACAATCCCCAATCTCGACGCGGACGCGGTTTGTTGACGGTGAAAGGATTGGCTGACGGATTATCGGCTCAGGAAAACGGGAGAACGATTAAGGCAGTTCTATATCGAGATTGTGTGAAGATAGACTTTTTTGAATTCGAGAAGCTGGTGGTTTTTAGCCTTGTTTCCGGTATTTATAATCCGTCATTGCCTTCTCGGTTGGCATTTCATGTTCGTCACTTTCCGGGCTACGACATCATTTTGGATTTCTCTCGCTTCCGGCGCCGGGGAAGTGAGGTTCATGCGGAGGTTATTTCGCTTCGTGAAAGGTTGGCAAAAGCGAATCAAAGGGTCGTTGTTATTTGTCACCCAGAAAACATTGCATTGTCCTTCGACGTAGATGACGTAGGCGGTTGGCATGAAGCTCTTGAGCGTCTCGACCGCTTGGATCTATTAGAGGAACTGGCTCAAAGAGGACTTAGATAAGGAGAAGAGGGGAAAAGGTTTGTAGGTTGTAGGATGGTCAATTCGCTTAATGCCGAAGGACCGACTATCTTGATATTCATTTCGTGGAACACCTCTTCGCGGCTTCCGCCCTACGGCCCTAAGCGTGGTCGCGGACAGCTAGAGGTAGCTTACAAGTTAGAATCGACCCTGGCGTTGCATAAAATGCTGTTGTTTGGCGAGGTCAGGCGGCTCTCAAAGCCTCTAGGTAATGCAACAGCTCATCACGGACGG
>JBOHVJ010000530.1:0-2672 GCA_050735075.1 Binatia bacterium | reverse complement strand
GCTTGCAGCACGCTTCTGTGCAGTTCCCCTGATTGGCGTCAGGAAGACGACCCCCTTGCCGGGTTTTTCAGGAGCGCGGCGGGAGATAACAAACTCGAAGTTCGCTCCAGCCTTTACCAAGGCCTCCAATTTTTCAGCCAGTCCGCCTGGGCGGTCATCAATCTCCGCCACCCACACGTCTACTTTACGAACAGCATACGGCATGGTTGCACCTCCTTATTTTATGAGAGCGCAATGTCGTAAATTAACGAACCGTGAAGGGTACATCCTATGGATCTCCGGGGACAGTATACTTCATTCCCTAAAGAAATCTTCAACGTCAAAAGCCATTCATGCCCTTCCGTATTTTGCCGCCCGTTCCCTTACCAAAAATCCGCTCTTCCGTTTCTTGAGTTCCGCTGGAGCCATAAGCTGGCGAATGGCATCTCCCAGCTTTGCCCCTGGTCCAAGCAATAGCTCGCAAGCAATGACAATCGTCCAATACTACTCCACTTTCCCACAGGCGCAAGAAAATTTATCGGAGCGTTCCAGCCCAAAACTCAAGCCACTGGCGCGGGGTGAGAACGCGGACGCCGTGGCGCTGGCGGACGGGGAAGTGTCTGAGGTTGCCGGTCACCAGGGCATCCGCTAAGGCGCTGACGGCTACCTCGATGAATTTGAGGTCGTCCGGGTCTGGCAGCCGGATCGGCAAGGGTTCCGCATAGATCCGCTCGCTGGATCGCCAGAGAAATTCCAGCAGGTCAGCCACGCGATCACGTGGAAACATGAATTCCGTGCGATAGAGAACGTCTTGATATACGGCAAAAATACGGTGGTCTAGGGCCAACGTGACTTGACGCCCTAGGACCAGATCCAGGACTTGCGCGGGAACGCTTCCAGGGCGAAGGAGTGCGGATACCATAACGTTGGTATCCAACACTATTTTCAACGTCTGCCTCCGGCGGCGGCTTTTCGACCGGAACGGCGGCCTCTCTGGATGATGTCCCCGATGCTCTTATCTGTCAGTTTATCCAGCCCTTGAGCCACGGCGACGCGGCGAATCTCCGCAGCGGCAGCTTGGGCGCGGCCCTGCCGGAGGACGGCAAGCACCTCTTCCAGACTGCTCTCATCGGCGTAAGCGAGGACTCCAATCGGCTTCCCGTTGGACGTAATCACTAGCTCTTTTTCATCGCGAAGCTGCGCCCAAACCCTCCCCGGATTGATGCGCAGCTCGCGGCTGGAGATGAACTTCATCACTCATCCCTCCTGTAGCCTATTGTGCTACAATGAGGCTACAGCATTCTGGCGGCTGAATCAACCTCAAGTTGACAACAAGGGCCGCCGGATGCTAGGGCAAACCATGCTCATCGCCACACACGATAAATTTTGGGGGCGTGAACCCTTTGATACGCGATCTTGGCATTCTATAATAGCTGGTGCTTTAGCCTGACCACTCTTTTTTTGGAGGCTCACATGATCGATCTCTACTACTGGACCACGCCGAACGGGCACAAGATCACTATGTTTCTGGAAGAAACCGGTCTCCCTTACACGATTAAGCCGATCAACATCGGTAAGGGCGAGCAGTTTTCCACCGAGTTTCTCGCAATTTCCCCGAATAACCGCATTCCGGCGATTGTGGATCATGAGCCCGCGGATGGGAAAGGGCCGCTAAGTGTCTTCGAGTCCGGCGCGATTCTACAATACCTGGCTGAAAAGACCGGCAAGTTCCTACCGGCGGATCTACGCGGGCGCACCGAGACCATGCAATGGCTCTTCTGGCAGATGGGAAATCTGGGGCCAATGCTCGGGCAGAACCACCACTTCAGGAACTATGCGGCAGAGAAGATTCCTTATGCAATCAACCGCTACCTCAAGGAAACCGAGCGGCTCTATGGGATACTCGACGAGCGGCTGGCCGACCGAGATTTCGTCGCGGGCGATTACTCGATCGCCGACATGGCGTCTTATCCTTGGATCGTCCTCCACGAGAGGCAGGGGCAAAATTTAGATGACTTCCCGAACGTCAAGCGCTGGTTCGAAACGATTCAGCGGCGCGATGCGGTGCAGCGGGCCTACGCCCTGGCGAAAACCATCAACACGGCAACGACCATGACCGAAGAAGCGAAGGCAATTCTGTTCGGACAGGGCCGCCGGCCGGCACGCCCGGCATCTTCCTGATAACCTGTAAAGGCTCTTCTATCTGACAGCCTCGGTGCCGCACGTATACCAGTGCGGCGAGACCGAACAGGACTGCTTCGGCGTAGGAACGGACTGGCCAAGGTAACTCCGAATTGGGCCAATTTATAGTAATTTCAATGGCTTAGCAGAAAATATTTCATCCTGAGCACCCATAGTCCGCTTACTCCATTAGCCCCAAGGAAAAACTCAGATTTTTAACCCCCGTCGGCGCATCTTTTTGCCACTAGCGGGCATCTAATAAAACATTGGAAATAGGAGTGGACTCAAAGGACAGTCTCCAAACTTAACCACCAATAACAGGAGGTAGGAAACTATGTTACGAACAATTTTAACTTTATCAGCAACCCTAATAGTGGGGGCTTCGGTCGTCGGGTACGCCCAAGATAAGAAGATGGCCAAGTTTACCGTCCGGATCGAAAACATCTCCAGTCCCGAAGGAATGAAGGCCTCCAACGGCACCATGTGGCCCTTCGCCCTCTCTCCAGGCCTCT
>JBOHVJ010000529.1:0-7692 GCA_050735075.1 Binatia bacterium | reverse complement strand
ACCTGAGGGTGCCCGATCCTGAGTTCATCGTGGTCCCACTCGAGGACATTAAGCACCTCAACCGCCTAGTCGCACGGATCATCCGCTAAGCGGTAGTGTCAGCAGCGGCAGGGCAAATCTTGTTCTGCCGCTGCTGAGAAAAGTTTCCGGCAAAGCAGTGAGATAAAGAAAGTCAAGTTTTCCCGGGCGCGTAATCGTATTGTCCGAAGAAAAAAAGGGGCGCCAATCGAGCGAGCCTGCGCAGCCAACAGATCCCTTTAGATTCGAATTCGACCCGAAAAATTCACGGCAAAGGAAAAGCGGAGCTGATCGAGTAGAGTACCACAGTCTCACTGTGAGAGGCGTGGCTTAAGATTTCGCAGTTGGGGGTGGGGGGCCTTAGGTCGAGGCGAGGGGTCAGGTCTTGTATCTTGCATCCGGCGCCTATTTTGATAATCGCGCTGGGCCATGGCTCATCCTGTCAGAGTTAATTCAAGAAACGATTCTGCTGAAAAACCCTCCGTTCATCCTTCGAGAGCCTCAGGACGAACGGAGGAGCGGTTGAAATCATTGGAGATTTTCCGTTCATGCTGATTAAAATGAAAGCGATGTATTCGTCGGGCCACTCTCTGGACAGCTTCTGGAAGACGCGCGAAGCAAGCCCAAAATCGGGCCGTTGTGCGATGCCTCACAGGTCCTTAAGGGTTCCCTTGGCTTTCGCGTCGAGCGCTTCATGCACCAGAAAATCCAGCTTTCCAGCCTCAGAGTCAGCTTCGATCTCTTTGTCCCACCTCTCCCAATCCTTTTCTGACAGCCAGCGCAAAAGTTCGGTGAACTCCTCCCTGGGAAGTCTCTCGATTTCCGTTTTGAGCTCGTCTACTTTCGACATGATCCCTCCTTTCCTTCCTGCAATGGCGCGAAAGACTGATTCAACGCGCCCGACGCCTGGGGTTCAGCATCCTACTCAGTAAATCAGTATGCCACCCTTACATATCAAGCGCCACCCCCGCCGCTGGCCGGCGGTGTACGCGGATATCAGCCCGCAGTGTAGCATTTCGAGGGTTAGTTCCCGGTGACGCAATCTATTTTCGCGAAGATCTCTCTGAGCCTGGCCGTGACCGGCGCCGGCAGAGGAGGTTTCGTCAAGGACTCGATGTTGGCTTTCAGGTGCTCCGCGCTGCCGGTGCCGCTCAGAACAACGTGAACCCCCGGCTCAAATCGGCAGAATCGGTAAGCGGCATCCACAATGGTCGATGCCTTTCCGTCTCTGAGCAAAAAGTCCAAGGGCTCCTCCGGGTTGCAGGCTTTCCGATCCACCAAACCTTTTTGCGCCAATTCGGCCCACACTTCTCGCAGCCGCTCCGGCCGGCTCAAAGCCCTCCGCACGGCGAACATCACCAACGTGCCGACGTTTTCTTCCAGAGTTTTTGCAAAAACCCGATTCCGTGCTGACTGATTCAACATGCTGAAGCCGACCATGATGACATCCCAATAGCCGTCATCCAGGACCTGCACCAACATGCTATGCGTCGTGTCTTCGACAAAGGCCTCGGTGATGCCTACGAGGCGGATCTTGCCCTCCTCCCGCATCTTCACAAGAACCGGAAGCAGCTTCGTTGACGCATAGGCGTAATCTCCGGGCTCCACGCCGTGGGCGTGGTAGACGTCGATGTAATCGGTGCGCAGGCGCCGAAGGCTCTGCTCCAAACTTTTCCTCACCTCCCCGGCGGGGTTGCTCGAATCTGCCAGCGGGAATTTCATCTTTGTGGAAATAATAATTTTGTCTCTGGGAACCGCGCCGACAGCTTTCCCGACGATCTCCTCTGTGCCGTAGACCTCCGCCGTATCCAGAAAGTTCACGCCCATATCCAACGCCTGCCGGACCAACGTTATACATTCCTTCTCAGATTTGTTGTCGCGCCGGCCCAAACGGCTGGGCCCGCCACAGCCAAGCCCGGCCACGCTGACCTTCAAGCCGGTCCGTCCGAGAGTGGTATATTCCACGATGATCTCTCCTGCGTGCCTGCCAAGAAACGAGACTGCTCTTAGCCCCGATCCGACAAAAAACTCCGCTCCTTGAATGATGCGTCGAGCGAGCGTTCCCTCTCCCCTCGCGGTCGGATCGGGGTTAGTCACCGCCGCGTTGAATCCAAATCCTAGAATAGTGGTTCACTCATAGGGAAAGCGATGTCACTCTTTCTTAACCATTTTGAGCGATACGGAGTTGATGCAGTAGCGCAGGTTCGTCGGCCTGGGACCGTCGTTGAAGACATGGCCCAGGTGCGCGTCACACCTGCTGCACAAGGCCTCTACTCTCTGCATGAACAGGCTGTTGTCTTCCTCGGTCTTCACGTTCTCTGCTGCGATGGGAGCCCAGAAACTGGGCCAACCCGTGCCCGAATCGAACTTCGTGTCTGAGCTGAACAAGTCGTTGCCGCAACACACGCACTGGTAAATCCCCTTTTCTTTGCAATCCCAGTAGGCTCCCGCAAAGGCCCTTTCCGTCCCTTTTTGCCGACAGACATAGAACTGCTCCGGTGTGAGTTGCTGTTTCCATTCCTCTTCGCTTTTAGATATCCTGCTGGCCACTTCTTGGTCCTCCTTATTAATAGACTGCGCACCTGAGCTTGAGTGAACCCCCCTCATCTGATCATATTGACGAACTGGAGAGCGATCTGAATATTGGCACCCCTGATCATTTTGATAACAGCCTGGAGATCATCGATTTTTTTCCCTGTGACGCGCACTTGATTGTCTTGAATGGCGGCCTGAATCTTTAGATTCACCCCTTTGATCAGCTTGACAATGGTACGTGCTGTCTCAGCATCGACCCCTTCTCTAATGGCCAATTCCCTTTGAATCATACCACGGGAGGCCATCTGAATCTCCTTGGCATCCAAACATTTGACATCTATTTTCCGCCTGACCAAATTCTCGATCAACGCCTCCTGAATGGATCTCATCTTCATATCATCTTCCGTCACCACATGAATTTTCTTCTCTTTTTTATCTAGGGCGATCTCCGTTTTGGATTCGCGAAAATCGAAACGCGTGAGAATCACTTTCCTCGTCATATTGACCGCGTTATCGACCTCCTGCAAATCCACGCGGCTAACAATATCAAACGATGCCATCAAGAATCCTCTCTCGGCTGATTCTCAACTATTAAGCTATCCTTTCCCCTCTTTGTCAAACCGATGATTTCCGCGCTGTTTGCGCGCAAAACTAACCATGTCAGGCAACTACTAAGGAGTTCCTCCGAATGTCAGTGGCAAGATACTTATGAATGTTTCATGACGTTACGCGACACCCTTGACAATGAAAGCCGAGGGATGCGAGGGAGAGGGCCGAGGACGCAGGGACGTGGCGGTCTCGGCAGGCCCTGGCAGTGGGAGTAACCACCCTAAGGGGATGGCGCGGGTGGCCTTCGAGGCACTGGCCCATCGGCCGCGGTCCGAAGACTCGCATCCCGAGGAAACCCGCTTTCGGAGGAATACGAATGGCTGACCTGAAGACTGCGAGGGCTATCGTCGATGGGCTATGACGCTGGACCTTCCTGCATGATGACAAAGCGGGCGCGGCGGTTTCTTGCCCAACACTCTTCCGTCTTCTCCTTGCAAACCGGGATCTCCTCACCGTAACTGATCGTCGACAAGCGATCGGGTGCGATCCCGAGGCTCACTAGATAATCTTTCGATGCGTCCGCGCGCCTTGCTCCTAGGGCTAAGTTGTATTCGTTCGTGCCGCGCTCGTCACAATGCCCCTCAATCCGTACGTTTGCTGACGGATTGGCTGTGAGCCAAGCCGCATTGGCTTTGAGAGTTTCCCGAGCAGACGGATCGAGATCATAGCGGTCAAAAGCAAAATATAGATCTTTCAGAGGACTCGATGCGGGAGTCGCGGGGCTCTCACCCCGTCGCAGTTGGTCAAGGCTGCCAGAGACGCCAGACTCACCGAATGTGTCACGAGAGGCGGTTTGAGATCGCCCTTGCAAACCAGCGGACGTTGCGAGTGGGTTTTGACTTGACCATCTCACCAGTGGAGGGTCCGCGCGATCTCTCAGGTGAGGTGCACAGCTTATTAAACCGATTAAGCCGATGAGGGCCAGCGCACCCCAAGTCGAAAACAAACTCTGCCGGTCTTCAAACATATCTTCTCCTTTCATGCAAGTCACTCGTGAATTGCAAAAGAACCTGTAGCCACCTTCCCGCCGTTGATTTGGACGTCTACCTTATAGGCGCCCACATGCCAATATCCCGGACCATAGTCACCCACACCGGCCCAGTGGCTAGACGAAGTCCAATCCGCTTCTATCCGGCTCTGGTACTCCTCAATTCTGAACGTTGTTCCGTCCTCACGGATATAGACCAGGGTAACGATAAAATCGATTCTTTTACCGGGTTGGGGATGCTCAAGGTGAATTTCCGTGTAAACACTTCTAGCAGTCGCCTGTGCAAACCGGCTTTGATATATCCTCTTTTTTTGACGAAGTTCTACATCGGAACGACCGCTTTCAAAAAACAGGACCTTGGTAACGCGCGCCTTAAGTGAGGGATTCAATTCAACGTTGCTTTGGAAAATCTTCGGCTCAGGCACGGTCTGAGGTTCTGATCGATTTGTGATTGAAGAGCTGCACCCTGTGGCTGATGGAAGCAGCAGTCCGAGAATCAGTAGCATAGAAGATCGTTTCAAGCCGAAAAACATCGCTCCCTCCTTGTCCTAAGCTGGGTCCTTCACGAATGAAATGCAATCAGAAGGCCAAGAGGGAGGTTTTGTAGAAATGCTCGCTGTTCCGTGGGCTTTGTGTCGAGGGAAAAGTACTCCAGTGAACAAAAGTGGCCAGGCATAACGAAATTTGGCCAGTGAAAATTCTCCGTCCATCCATCCTGGCTGCCCCGATCTACATTTTGGTCTCAGCCATGGAATCCTTTGAAATTCCTGGCGTGATCGGGATGAGGGCCGGCATCCACGTCCTCGCGTTGAAGATCTATTTGGCAAGAGAGCAAAGCCCGCCCAACTATGGGATGGTGAGCACGCTCGCCGTCTCTCTTGGCCCCGACCATCACCATGGTTCTTTGTGCCATCCTCTCGTGGTTCATCGTCATTCCTATCCCTATCTACGGGACCATTTGGATACTACTGGTCGCCTATGAGATAGCGCCTGAAACCACCACGCCAAAAAAGACCGGCGACTCGTGACCCTTCAGCGCAGCGACTGGCTAACTTTCTGCGCGATACTAAAGTCGAACACCTGCTCCGGAAGCATCGGCTGCTTAGGCTTAACTCGGACCGAAGCATCGGCAATCATTTGACGCTGTATATTTTCTTCCACTAATCCATTTTCCAAGAGCGCCGGAGCTGCGATATCATACACGCGCGCGGCGATCTTTTCCGGGTCTTTGCCGATGTCCAACCAAGGTCCCTTGAGAAAATCAATGCCATACTTCCTGTCGGATTTGATCAGCCGGATCGCGCGCAACATCGCACGAACCACTTTGGTCACCATTTCGGGCTGCTCGGACAGCATGACTTTGGTCGTCGCAAGACCCCCCTGTACCGATTGATAAACGTCGCCAGCCGAGATTAGCTTGCGAAACCCTTCATCCTGAGCAGTAAAGGTTAAAGGCATCTGGAGCGGTGCGGCGTCAATGGCTTTGGCTTTTAAGGCCAAATAGGTTACATGGCTGGGGCCCGTTGCAAGAATAACAACCTCTTCGGGACGAACACCGTGCGCCAAAAGCATCCGGCGCGCGAGAATTTCCGCCAAAGAGCCGACACCGCCGGTGCCAATTTTCTTCCCTCGCAACTGTTGAACGCTGGTAATGCTGGGCTGGACGATAAGATCAAATGACGGCCGGTCAGTTACAGCCAAAATCACCCTAATATCAACGCCACTGATGGCGGAAGTAACAGCGGTTCCGGTTGCAGAAGCGAATTGCGTGCTATTCGCAAGCGTCGCCTGAATCGTTTGGATCGCCTGCATCACGATCAGCTCTACCTCCAAACCTTCCTCTCGGAAAAACCCCCGTTCCTTGGCAACGAAAAAAGGCATGGAAGTCGTACTCCTGGCCGCCAAGCCCATGCGGACGCGGGTCAGCTTGTCGGAGACGTCGGCAGAATCAGCATTTTCCGTCATGCAACGCATCAGGGTGAAAGAGAAGAAAAAAAGAATAGCGATTTGTTTCGTCTTACTCATGATGTCCTCCTCGCTGCTCTTCCAGATTGGTGTCGAACTCCTCCAGCACCACACTATAGTCCGGCAGCGCTAAACCGGCCGGAAAGTCGGGAAGTCTCATATCACACCTCCAGCCTTTTTTTGCAGCAGACTATCGGCGATACGGTGTCGTGTCAACGAGAGGCTTAGGTAGAGTTCGTGGCACGCTCTGCCACTACCTTGAGGAGAGTTGGATCTGCAATGCCTATCGTCCCGTCGACCGCGGGTTTTCAGATCCCCATCTTATCAGTGGGCTTCCGTCTTAGGCTTTCATCCTTCACCCTCGGTATACCGCTCCAATCCCCTGCCATCCAATATTCCGTTAGGCTGGCGAAAGCACCCAGAGGAATGCTGATGGCCAGGATAAAATACCATAAGCCGTCACTGTAGCTACCCATCAGGGACATAAGAATCGCCACGACCTTCGCCGTTCCACCACCCAGAAGGGCGCCCATGAAGAGGCGCATTGCACGCTCAACACCAAATTTTGTCGCGTAGATTCCCCATAGCCCGCCGACCATGAATGACAAGTAGGGAGCCAAAAGGAGAGCGAAGATCGCTCCGGCCCCAGCACCTTTTGTCGACGCTTTTTCAAGCTTTTCTAGCTCTGTTATGCTATCGACATGAACCTCTCCCTTGATCACCCGAAAAATATAATTGACTCCTGCGTAAATGCCCAAATCGCGTCTGAAGCCGTCAAAATAAAGGCCCACCTGGGCCTGGAGTTTTTCGCTCGCCGCAGGCTCGGGAAAGAGATGTCGCAGCTCTGGGCCCATTTGGACGCCGACCTTTCGCTCATTGAGAGCGACGAGAAGAAGGACAGATTTCTGTAAATCCGTCTCCTCGAGCGGCAGGCTCTGAAAGACTTTGCGGCCAAAGCTTTCCATGTCCTCATCTTCAAGGGTTGGTACCGTAAGAACTACTATGGTGTGGCCGCTCTGTGTTTTGAAGCGCTTCAGGCGCTCTCCCAGATCAAGAGCGCTGACTTGCGGCATCATTCCAGCGAAGTCGTTGATGGTATCTTTGAGGACCGGGACTTCCAGGGCAACTGAAAAAGAGCAACATATCAGGCTGGCGAAGAGCGCAAAGCCGAGCAATATCATCTTACCCAACACCTTGACGCGCTCCGTTTGAGACCTGCCTAGGTCGATCAGCAAACAGATTGCCCGTCCAGATCTTACACTGCAACGATCGTGATTGGTAGTCACTGGAGTTAGTCTGGCCACAGAATGCGGATCCTTCATTTCAGGTGACGGAATTGGGAACTCCCTGGGGTCATGCATGACCAGACCGTTGAAAAACTCTTCGTACACCCTTCGACGGGCCTGCCCTGAGTAGCAGGCCGTTTCCTTCGAGAGCCTCAGGACGAACGGCCTGCGTATCGAAGGGCTCAGGGCGAACGGAGGCAGTCATGAAATCATTGACAATTTTCCGTTCATGCTGAGCTTAGTCGAAGCATGCAGACCACTTTTTCAGGAGTCTGTGACAATCTAAACAAT
>JBOHVJ010000528.1:0-4037 GCA_050735075.1 Binatia bacterium | reverse complement strand
GACTCTGGACCGCTCCGGTGAAGGCCCCTCTTTCATAACCGAATAGCTCGCTCTCTAAAAGAGTGTCAGGGAAAGCCCCGCAGTTGATAGGGACAAACTGTCCGCTCTTTCTCCTACTTAAATTATGGATAGCGCGCGCAACCAGCTCCTTTCCCGTTCCGGTTTCTCCCGTGATCATGACTCCGGAGTCGGTTTCTGCCAAAGCCTTAATCAAGTCGAAAACCTTTTGCATCTGAGGGCTCTTGCTCACAATGTTTTCAAGGATGTATTCTTCCTTGACCATCTGTCGCAATTCCCGAACTTCTTCCCGAAGCCGTCTTCTCTCAATCAGCTTTTCGCTGACGAAACGGATGGCTTCAGGCTGAAACGGCTTGGTAATGTAATCACTGACTCCAAGTTTCATCGCCTCCACCGCGTTCTTAACATTCCCGTAGGCGGTAATCAGAATCACGTCCGTGTCAGGATATTTCTCCCGAATGTGCCGTGTAAGCTCGAAACCATCGATCCCAGGCATTTTCACATCTGAGACCACTATGGCAAACTTCTCCATAGACAGCTTTTCTATCCCCTCCTCCCCAGAAGCAGCCGTTGTCACCCTGTAGCCCTCTTGCTCGTAAAATCTGCCTAGCTGCTCTCTGAGGCGGTCGTGATCTTCAACAATGAGTATGCTGTACATAAGGGGATCTGAAGCTAAGGTGAATGGGTCTTACATTTTATTTTATAATAGGAGGGTACATCGCTACTTGCAAAGAGATTTCTTCGCGGTAACCGCCGGGAGGACGATCTTAACTTCTGTTCCCTGATCCCTTACGGTCCTAACATCTAAGAGGCCAGAGTGCATCTTTATAAAGCGCCATGCCATGCTTAATCCTAAACCGTCGTGATGCTCCTTGGTGGTAAAGAAGGGAAGGGAAATGCGCACTAGGTTCTTTTCCTCAATCCCACAGCCCGAATCGGTGATATGGACCTTAACAACACCAGGCTCCAACTCAGCCTTAGCGTCGAGGGTCACTTTACCCCCTGCTCCAGTTGCCTCTAAAGCATTCTGTAGAACGTGACCGACGGCCAACTCCAGCAAGAAGGGATCTCCAGATACCGAAACCTGTTCAATAGAAGAAACGTCGATCCGTTCCTCAAGGACTACCCCCTTCTCCAGAAATGCCGGCTTGCGACGCGCCACCGCTCCCTGAAGAACCACGATCATATCGACCGCTTCCAACCAACAACTTGGCGCCTGATTGTACTCCGAAAACCTACGGGTCAGCTCTATCACCCTATCCACGGTCTCCTGTAGGACTTCTGTCTCTCTCGATTCCGGCAAAGCCTTTCTCAAGGAGCTGATGACAAGGTTTAGAAGCTGAAAATGGTTCCCCATCCTGTGCACAAAGAGATCAACGGCGCCATGTCCTAACCCTTGAACCTCCGTGCCATTTTTAACGCCTAAAAGGTAACCGTGGAAACAATCTCTATCTTCCGAGGTGACCCACTGGAGACCATGAGAGACCCATACTGGAAACCCTCTTCGATCTAGAAGGCGATGGACCATGGAAACCGATTTGAGTCTCTCCAAGTCGTCGAGCTTTTGCCGAACCAGCCCCGAATCCTCGGCGACTATTCTTTCTTCCCAGAGGGAACGCTTCCCGACAAGCTCCTTTGCCTCAAAGCCAATGAGCTCAAGGATGTTGTTGGAGATAAAAGTTAAATCCATGGAACGTTTGCACTCGTAGATAACGCAGACCAAAGAGTGGAGGAAGTCTTCCTTTGGTTTCTCTTCTTCGAAGGAGCCTAGGCCTCCGGTTTGTACCGGGGTGGTCTCCACGCTTTCCGTTGGAGCTAGTTCTGTCGATTGGCCGTCCTGAAGGGGAATTTTCAATAAAGGACTAGGCACCTAATCCCACCTCCGCTTAGCGTCAAATAGCACGCGCTCAATTGTTTTTCTGTCACCCAGTCCTTCGTGTCTTGATTCGCTTCTTAACCTGTTCCTGTTTATAGCTGTGTTTAATCTTAAGTGTAAGTCAAAGATGTTTTCTATGATTTCCAAGTTATCCACAACTTCTGGATAACGGGTATTTCTGCCATATATCAAAACACAAAGTCAAGTCAAGGGCGATGCTAGGATTCTTTACACTTCAGTCTCATGATTGGATTTACTCTTTCAGAACAAATGATTCAATCCGCCCCTATTATTTCTTATATCTTACTAAAAATTCTGTTAACACACTGTTTTGTTTTCCATGTGTTATGGAAGTTCTAAATCCCAAACAATAAATCGTAAGTCTACAAACTTGCAACAGATTTTGCAATAGCCTTTTCATATCTGCAATCTTCGGAGGATCCATTATGATGACTCCCGTTACTAATGCCGTCGTCGAATTTCTAAAAGCCCAGGGGATTCGTTATGTCTTCGGGAAGGTTGGGGAGGATATTCTCCCTCTCTTGGATCGCATCGCGAGTCAAGACTCGATTAAGTTTATCCCGACCTACCGGGAAGAGACTGCAGCGCTTTTGGCGGACGGGTACGCCAGAGTTGAAGGCGGGCCGGGTATTGTTTTGCTTTCTGGCGGAAGTGCTGCCGTCCAGGCGGTCTCAGCTCTGGCACAAGCCTTTCACGACGGTTCGCCTGTTATTTTACTTGCCGGGGAACTGCCAACAAGTCACGGCGCCAAAGAGGAATCAGCAACCCAGGGTCTGGACCAAAAAGGCCTCTTCACACAACTGACTCGTCTCTCTTGTAGGGCTACCAACCCACACAACGTAGTCCAAACTTTGGAGCAGGTTTATAGAAGCGCCGTCTCAGGAAAAAAGGGACCGGTTTACTGGGGAATCCCGCGCGACTTTCTAGTCATGGAAACGCCGGAGAAAATCCGCCACCACAGCCAGTTCATGTCCTCAGGACTTAGCTCAGGGACTCCGGAATTGCTCCGCCGGGCCTGCGAGCTCCTGATGGGATCTCAGAGCCCTATGATCCTCCTAGGTGGGGGCGCAGTCTGGTCCCAAGCTACTGCAGATGCCATGGAATTGGCCGAGTTCCTCTTTGCCCCCATAGTCACATCAAATGGCAAGTCCGGCATTGTGCCAGACGATTACCCGCTTTCCATCGGAAGATTGGGAAGTAAGGCCAACAAAGTGGCCCTGCAAACCATAGCGGAAGCTGATGTGCTAGTCTCTTTTGGCTGCACCTTTAATGACCGTACCACGTTTGGCTTCTCGCAAGAAATTTTTTCTCCCAATGTTAAGATCATCCAGGTCGATATTGATCCACGCCAGATCGGGAGGAACTATCCTGTCGAACTGGGCATCGTTGGAGATGCCAGGACGGTCCTCAAAGAGATGCTCTCGCTATTACGCCAAATGGGCGCCGAAAAATGGCCGTCAAGGGTCATCCATCGCATGCAAAAGGTCTGGGAGCGAAAGGAGGTTTGGAGCAACGAATGGAGTCGTCTGGCTCGATCTTCCGATATACCCATTCGACGATTGCGTCTCCTTAAGGACCTCGTAGACGAAGTTGGCCGGGAGGGAATCATTTTTGGAGAGCTCGAATGGAAGCAGTGTCTGAATACCTCGTTTTTCCCTCTTATCGAGAGCTATGACTTCGCAGCACCAGGATCCCACCTTGCCCTCGCCATGGGAGCCAAGCTAGCCCTTCCCAACCGACCCGTGGCAGCGGTTTTAGGAGACGGGCAGTTCATGACCGCTCTGACCGACCTCGGGACAGCGGTGGAGCATCTGATTCCCGTCTTAGCAGTGATAGCCCGAAATGGCTGCTATGGACGCGCAAAGGCAACCCAGACTCAGTTTTACGACGGACGATACATAGGTGTCGACCATCAATTCCCCAACTTTACCGATGTGGCACTATCCCTAGGTGCCCACGCAGAACGGGTGGAGAACCCAACAGAGATTAGGCCCGCGATCCGGCGCGCCCTAGAAACTAAACGCCCGGCAGTCATAGAAGTCTTCGTAAGTAGCTCCATCGGAGATTTAAAACCTGCTTTTGACTAAGAATGGTATTTGGGAGGACTCGAACGAGCTCCGCT
>JBOHVJ010000527.1:0-4080 GCA_050735075.1 Binatia bacterium | reverse complement strand
CCTCGAGGGTTCTGCCGGAGCACGGCTTTGTTCAGGTTGATGACGATCGTGACAACAGCGACGGTGGGTCGACCTGGAAACTCGCCTTAGAGAGCGTAAACCAGTGGTCGGCTGATCCCGTGAGGGTCCGATATCCAGGGGCTTGAGTAGATCTCCTCAATGATCCACCGAAAGAATGATTCTCTCAACAAACTTCTCAGCGACGTGATGAAGGACCTCTTCGGATACACCGGCCCGGTCTCCGATCGAATCTCGCACGAGGATGTGGCAGGGTGGGATTCGTTGGGCCACATAGGATTCATCGAGGAGCTAGAGCGGGTGTTCAATATCAAGATATCCTCAGACGAGTTAATGATGATGATAGATCTGGCAGCCGTTAAGCGCGTCTTGCGCAAACACGGGGTCCGCTAGAAACATGGGGATCCGACCAGTGACGCGTGACGATTTCGAAGAAGTTGCGCGTCTATGTGAAGCAGTTTTTGGGCACGCGAGCCCGCGGCAGCATTGGATCTGGAAACTCCAAGACAACCCGTATGTCAGTCGCGTGACGGCCGTCGGCTGGGTGCTCGAATCGAAAGGTCACGTCGTCGGCTTCCTGGGAAGCATTCCACAACCCATGTGGGTCGGTCACCATCAAGTGACGGCCTGCTTTGCCACCGGCTATGCTGTCCTACCCGAACATCGGTTTGCAGGACTACAACTGGCTCAGGCCTTCTCGCGGCAGGACTCAGTCGAGTTGCTAGGCAACGCCACGGCGAATCAACCGGCTGAACGGATTTTTTCTCGATTCGGATTTGTTCCCGTGTCTGGTTCTGATGAGATCCTCTATGCCTTCTTGGACTCTAGCAAACTTGTAGTAGGGCTAGCGCGTCGCTATCGATGGTCGCGTGCAGCCAGCAGCGCGTTGGGATGGTTGGCCGGAGGGCCGCTGGCCCTCTACACGGACTGGAGAGTCTCGGGACCACAACCAGCTCGAGGCATGGAAGTATCCGGGGCCGATGATGCACTCCATGCCATGGCAGACGTCGGGCAGTGCTGGCGAGACCAATACCTCGTCACCAACCCGCGGGACCAGACATTTCTGCAGTGGCGGGTCTTCCACGCGGCCACCGACCACGCGGCTCCAGCTGTTGCAGTGGCGCGGCGAGGTGGCCGACCTGTCGGGTACGCGTGCTGGCGGCTCCGGCGACTAGATACGTCCACCGGCTGGACCCGTGCCGAGCTCCTGGACCTGTTCTGTTCGCCCAATGAGCCGGAGGTCTTCGATACGCTGGTTGCCGCCGTGGTGAAGCAGGCCAAGCAGGCGCGGGCAAGCATACTGCAGGTTCGCTTTCTGTCAGGTCAATGGCGCCGTCGGTTGCAACAGTATGGCTGGCTTCGGCGAAGGACGAAATATGTCCCGTTGTGGATAAAGGCCGTGGACCCTCACTGCACAGCCCTGCTCCCAAGAATGGACGACTGGTACTTTGCCCCTCTAGATGGCGACGCGGCCATGTAGACTGCAGGAATGCCGCGTCGCGAGTACCTTCCTGAAGAGCAATTAGGATGCATTACAAAACCTCGATCAGACGGGCATGCAGATTCCTACGAACCGGCTCGGCAAAAAGCCGAGACTACACCCGCTATTTTCAACGCCTTCGTGAAGGCAGAGGGAGGCACGAGGCAGGGATTCTGAATGTGACAATTGACTTGGAGTTAGCCTGGTCGCGCGCACGGGGGAGCAGTGGTTCTACCAAACTCGCCGACTCTTTGGAGCGAGCACGCCTGACGAGAACGGTGTTTTCTGAATTCTTGGCACTGAGCGATTCCTATGAGATCCCGATAACATTCGCGATAGTGGCTCATTTGGCTCTCGCGGATTGTTCTGGCCACCGAAAGGCTCCACCCTTCACTCCTTACTGGTTGGGTACAGACTGGTTCGCGATCGATCCGCGTTCCAGCCTTGCGAGTAATCCCGAATACTATGGGATGGACTTGGTCCGGGCGATTTTGAATAGCGGGCAAGATCACGAAATAGCAAGTCATGGCTTTTCGCATGTGGACCTGAGTGATGATGCTACTACGGCGGAAGTCGCCCTTTTCGAAATATCAGAGTCTTTCGATATCTTGAGGAGACTGGATAGCAGGCTGACAACCCTCGTATTTCCGAACAACCGCCCCGGTTTTGTTGAGATCTTGAAAAGGGTGGGCTTTGCAGTGTACCGGAGTGGGGAAGGTTGTGATGTCAAGAGGGATGAATTTGGTCTTTGGCGATTTCCGGTTGGCTTGTGGCTCTCTCCTCTCGCCTGTACCCCGCACGAGGTGGCACAGCTAGTTGCTCTTGGCGTTGAGAAAAAGCATGTGGTTGCTCTCTGGTGCCATCTCTATGAGTTCAAAAGCGCCCAGATGTTAAGGGCGTTCCTTGAGCCGGTATTCGAGTTCGTTGGCAGGTACCGTCGGGCAGGATTGCTGGAGGTCGCGACGGTGCGTGACATTGTCGATCGAGTGACATCAATGGGTTGCGCAAACTACGGAAGCGCTAGAGAGCCAGGCAAAGTCTTGAGAGCGGATTGTGACGAGGGACCATGCCTTGAAACTCGACGATGAAACGCAGAGGAGTTTTTGGGAGAAGGCGACCCAGCGGTCACACGACCATCCCGTCGTTCGGGAATTCGCGCGGCAACGTATCGATTTTCTCAGAGATCAGCTCGATTTCTCAAGCATCCGTTCGGCTCTCGACGTGGGCTGCGGCACAGGCTTTTCGAGCCATTATTTCTCGCAAATTGTTCCCAATCTGTGGGCCGTCGATAGGTCAAGACACATGCTTCTTCAAAATCCCGTTCCCAGGACAAGACTTGTCCAGGCTGATGCCTATGCCTTACCCTTTCAAGACAACTCCTTCGATCTAGTCTATTGTTGGGAATTGCTCCATCATACAGAACGCCCGCTGGCTGTCTTGGCAGAGATGCGTCGAGTCAGTGCTCGCTATCTTGTTTTCTTCGAACCGAACAGAGCCAACCCGGCTCAAGCCCTGTACGCAATCGTGAGCAGACATGAACGAGGCGTTCTCCGTTTCTCTTCGAGCTTTTTGCATGAAATGGCACGACAGTCCAAGTTGAGGATCATTTATAGTGCAACCGTAGGCTGTATCTTCCCCAACAAGACACCGGTCTTAATGCTGGCCCTGTTGAGACGTCTACGGTTCGAAATCCCGCTGCTGGGTATATCTCATGTCCTGATTTGTGAGAAAGGTCAGAGTAAAGCGGTTTGAACGTCAATCGTGGGGCGAGAGGGCAGGGGCCGCATCTGAGCATCCGTTTGCACGTTTGGTCTGGAGCGGAGACGTTGTGAGAATCCTGGCCATACATGATGGTCATACTGCTACGTCCTGCTACCTTAGAGATGGCGAAATTGTATCGATGGTTTCAGAGGAAAGGTTTACCAACCAGAAAAACCAAGGGGGCTTTCCCAAGCATGCCGTCGAGTGGATTTTGGAGCAGAACTCTCTCACGATGGAGGATTTGGACTATATAGCAATACCCCATTTGATCGCGCCCGTTACCTATAACGAGAAGCTGCCTGAATTTTCGCTGAGGCGGCAGCTGTTTATTCGCTCGAATCGAGTACTCCCTCGTTCCGTTATTGGATCGAACAAGCTTATCGGGCCGTACCGTAAGTTGTTTGGTGCTAGTCGTAGGGCAACCATAAATTCCTACGTCCAGAGGTTCGGTTTACCTTCGGAGAGAATTTGCCAAGTAGAGCATCACACAGCGCACGCCTTTGCGGCACTGTATGCGTCGGGCCTCACTACGGATCCCGATCCCATTCTGATATTCACCTCGGACGATTCCGGCGATGGGATGACCAGCAGTGTCGGTGTTTGGAGGAAGACCGAAGGATGCACCAGGATTCAAGCGACGCAGAGTTTTCACTCCATGGGCGATCTATACGCGCGGGTTACGCAGTTCCTAGGCATGAGGAGGGGCGAGCACGAGTACAAAATTATGGGCATGGCACCCTATGTGCCGCATGAGTATTCAGAGCGCGCCTTCAGAAAGTTCCTTGAATACATAAACTTTGATTCGACCACCGGCCAGATAG
>JBOHVJ010000526.1:0-2833 GCA_050735075.1 Binatia bacterium | reverse complement strand
CTGCCGTGGCATCTCTCTCCCCTCATCCAAACAAAGCCAGTTTATTACCTTAGTAAGTCAACTCAGTCAACAACGTCCCCTGTTCCTCTCCACATCCCCTTCCTCTCCAAGCGGACGGACTCGAGTCTCCGATCAAGCGAAGAATCGCTTCTTGGCTGGAATTTGACGCATGTGGATTCTTGGGAGAGTCATTTTTGAAAAAAGCCGCGACTTTATCCCAAAAGAACCATAGCGCAGCGACTCCGCCAAATAAGGTGGCTACGATGAGGACGATTTCCATTTCAGTTCATCATGAGTATCTTAATAGTCCACCTAACGTCGTGGGTGAGAGGCGCGCGGTAGCGCGTCCTTCTCAACCCAAGTGTTAGACTCTCTGCAATCAGATGTTTATTGGGTCTCCGCTTTCTGAGATGCTTTCTTCTGACGTTGTTCGAAAAACCCGCCGGGCTTGGGTGTCCCCCACTGGCCGAAGGGGGAGACGAAGTATGTTGCCTTTCTGTTGTGACGACCGAGCCACTCGGCAAACCCATGTCCCAAATCAGTCAGTTTAACCACGGGACCTTTGGGACTCAACTCAATGAACCCCGTAGCTTCGAGTTGCTCAACGAATTCGTCCACGCCAAAAACCCCCTCGCCCGAAGCTATCGTTCCCATTTCATACGCATACTTGTGGCCACGGGAATCGCTATATGGTATCGCCTGTTTAAATTCGTGCATAAGAATGAGATGTTGTCGAAAGTTATGCTCGATAAAGCTGTCCACGAGCGCAAATAGCGCCTCCTCATCCAACGAACGCTTCTGAACGTCAGCGGCTAACTTGAGTTGCTCTGAAACCTTCTTTGGCAATGCGGACCGGAGCGCATCAATAAACCTCGCGGGGTCGATTGAAGTATACTCAGATGGAGGATAAAAGACATAAGGGCGATTCCAGAGGATAAGGAAAAAGCCTCCGGCTACCAGCAGCGCGAAAACGATTACGAAGCTCGTTAGGGCGATCTGGACGTTGCCCGTCACTTTCGTCACGGCGTATCCGAGAACAGTCTCGGTAAGGGTGACAAATGCCGCGACAACCCAGAGAGGAGTTATGCGTGCCGAAATTTTTGAGTCCAAGTGAAGTTTCCTTAGTAACAGTCTAACGAGGCTGTAGAAAAAGTCCCCGCCAACTAAAATTGGGGGTACTTAAATGGTCTCCCGACCCGAGATCGTGGCTTATAAGTCAAGTGCGGCGGTCGTTTTTCTTGTAAATTTGTCACTTTGACTTTTTCTACAGGCTCAACGCTCAGGGTGAGGCGCGTGACTTGTCCGCCTCCACCCTGTGGTTCGACGATGACTCACAAGCGGAACTTTTCATTCCACAGCGTTTTCACCCGATCTAAATCCTCGCGGGCCAATCTTCCGATTCGGAGCCTCAAGAGGGGCTTTTCCACAGTGACCAGACGCGACAGCCTGATCGTGGATGGTTTCTCCAGACCGGCTTCCTGCCAGTTGGTCACCGGCAGGTCGAGGAAACCGCGATGGGGGACAGAGGTGATTCGGCAGACTAGGCAATCGGGACCGAGGTCCATCAAAACCAGAACAGGTCTGGCCTTGGCCCCTTGCCCGGAGGTGAAAGGGAAAACACAGACATACACTTCGCCGAACTCAACGGTACTTGTCATAGACTGCGTCTTCCTCTGAGTCATCACTCAGAAACTGCTCATAAGCCGCCTTGCGCCATGCGGTGTCCTCGGGATCCATGTCCACAAAAACCACAATCGTCACCTTTCCCTTTGACGGCAAGGCCGCGGCAATCTCTGGAGGTATACTCAGAGTGTGACTGCCAGTCAGTTCGGTTTCAAATTCTATCGTTTTGGTCATAACTTCATGCTACCCCGCGAGGATATCCTAGTCAATACGGCGACTCTTTCGTCGACTATTAAGTGAGCCGCTTTAAGCGCCGACAAATGCCGCTCGGCCTATCTCCTAAGACGGCTCCACCAATCAAATCCGAATCGGTTGCAATATCCACCCCTTACCTCAACTTGTCAAGAGCTTTCTGACCGACAAACGCTGCCGGGTTCGGCGGCCTATCTCCCTAACAGCCCGTAGCCTATCTCGGCCGTCGCCCGGCGGCATCATGGGTAATACCCTCCCCCACAGCTTCGTCTTCTTGGCCGTCGTGCTCACCAGCCGAGGCCACCCATGTGCCATCGGTCGGATCGTGCGAGTGAAGTGCTGGACGCGCATCGCTGGAGGGCGTGGTTATGATCTCGCTTGGCGTGCCCGCGCCCTGGCAGGCGGGCCTGCCGTTCCTATCCAGTCCGTTTTCCTTCCGGTGCTTCGCCCAGCGCTTCTCCAGTGACTTGACTTCCACTTGTGGGACAATACCGAAGCGACCAAGCGCGAATATAACGGCCCGAACTGATACGCTTGGTGGAGCCTGCTGCGTCTGCCGCTGGCAGACAGGACACCACATGGTCGGAGGCCGAATGCCCCGGGAAAGTCGGATTTGCTGGAGCATCGCATCTAGGCGATCACGGAGAGCGATAATCTCCTCCCATGGTATGTCCGGTTTCCATTCCCGGCGGCGCGTCTCGACCATCTCGGAAAACCACGTGCGGCTGGCGTCACCCGCAGCCATTTAGTTCACTCCTTGACGGACCACAGCGGCCATATGCAACGATTACCCAGTTCAAGGTCAAAGGATCATAGCCGATCAGGGGGGGATTTCCGGGGACAGTATACGGCAATTGACAGCGGATGCGGGTTAAGGTGTAAAAAGATTCCCGACCCTTTTTCGACCCCCCATCTAATAGAACGGCTCTGGGGACAACAGATACGACCGGTTTAAGGC
>JBOHVJ010000525.1:0-9675 GCA_050735075.1 Binatia bacterium | reverse complement strand
TCCCTATATGGTCTTTAAGTCCCGTGGAAGGCATATCGAAATAATTGAGGACGGCAAGAAGAAAACCCTTACGGCGGATAGGCCGCTCCAGCTCGTAGAGGAGCTTCTCAAGGGATACCGCACGGTTGCCGTGGAGGGGGTCCCACCTTTCTTCGGCGGGGCTTTGGGCTACGTCGCCTACGATACGGTTGAGCAGTTTCACGATATCCCCAACACCAAGAGAGATCCCTTCGAGATGCCTGAGATCTTTTTCATTTTCGTCCAAACTCTAGTCGCCTTCGACAACCTAAAGCACACGATCAAAGTTATTGACAATGTGAGATTGGACGGGAGGGTCAACCTCCGCAGGGCCTACAGCGAGGCCACCGCCAGAATCCAAAGGTTAGTCTCCTCGCTGCAGAAGAGACCCAAGGGGATAGAGGCAAGGGATCTGAGCGGACCGAGACAAGAGAGAAAGACCCGTTCGAATCTGACCCCAAGGGCGTTTCAAGCCATGGTCCGAAAGGCCAAGGACTACATCGAGGCCGGCGACATCATCCAGGTCGTTCTCTGCCAGAGACTGGAGACCCAGACTCGAGCGGACCCTTTTGAAATCTATCGGGCCCTAAGATTCATCAACCCCTCGCCCTACATGTTCTACCTGGAGCTTGAGGGGCTAAGGCTGATCGGTTCGTCACCGGAGACCATGGTCCGTCTCACGGGCAATACCATTGAGCTCCGACCTATCGCCGGGACGCGCCGAAGGGGATCCACTCCATCCGAAGAGCATGAACTCGAGGCCGACCTCCTCTCAGACCCCAAGGAAAAGGCGGAGCACATCATGCTAGTCGATTTAGGCCGAAACGATGTCGGGCGGGTTGCCGAGGTCGGCTCCGTGGAGGTCAACGAGTTGCTGGCCATTGAACGATACTCCCACGTTATTCACCTAGTCTCCAACGTCCGCGGGAAACTCGCAGAGGGAAAAAGCCCCTTTGACCTTTTTGTCTCCAGCTTCCCGGCCGGGACAGTCTCCGGCGCCCCCAAGATCAGGGCCATGCAAATCATCAGCGAGCTGGAACCGGAGAGGAGGGGCCTCTATGCCGGGGCGATCGGCTATTTCAGTTTCAACGGTAATCTGGACACCTGCATCGTCATCCGAACCATCCTGATGCAGGGGAAAAAGGCCTATATCCATGCAGGCGCAGGTATTGTGGCAGATTCCGATCCTGAAAAGGAATATCAGGAAACCCTGAACAAGGCTCGCGCCATGCTCAAGGCGATAGAATTGGCCCAACGGTGGAGGCGGAGATGATCCTGCTGATCGATAACTATGACTCCTTCACCTACAACCTCTTTCACTATCTCGGAGAGCTGGGGGCGAAGGTGCAGGTCTTCAGAAACGACAAGATCACCCTTGAAGAGATAGAAGAAATGAGGCCGGAGAAAATTGTCATCTCTCCTGGCCCATGCACTCCGAGAGAAGCGGGGATTTCCTGTGACGTGATACGCCGCTTTGGACCAAAGACTCCGATCCTCGGCGTCTGCCTGGGCCACCAGTGCATCGGGTCGGCCTTCGGCGGGGAGATCATCCGTGCCCCCAATATCATGCACGGAAAGATGTCGAACATCTTCCACGACTCCCAGACCATCTATCAATCGCTGAAAAACCCCTTCTCCGGGATGCGCTATCACTCATTGGTCATAGATCCCCAGCGCTTGCCCGCGGAACTATGCGTCAGCGCGCGGACCTCCGACAACGTCATCATGGGCGTGCGCCATCAGAGCTGCCCCGTGGAAGGAGTGCAATTTCACCCCGAATCGATCCTCACGGAGGAGGGGAAAAAGTTGCTCAAAAATTTTTTGGATTACTACTGACCTCAGGATGAGGCTTCTCTGTTTTCAGGCCAAGCGGTTTCGCTGGAAATCCTATTCCAAGACGCTCCCAGATGTCCCGGACCGGGAGGTCGAAGAGGAAGTCACGGAAGGCGTAGTCGTCTTTATTCAGGCCGAGCCATCAGACGAAGAACCCCAGAGAAGGTCTTCAGTCCTGCGCCAAACCCTAAAGCATATCAAGTGGTTGGCCAATAAAAGAAGCCTCAGGAACGTCGTCCTCCACTCCTTTACCCACCTCGGCGGGCAGACTGCCTCTCCCGCCGGCGCCGAGTCTTTTCTAAACGACCTCGCCCAGCGCCTAAGCGAGACAGACTACCATGTGTGGGTCACCCCCTTTGGGTACTTCTGCGAGTGGGATCTCAGTGTTTACGGAGAGAGCCTTGCCAAGGTATGGAAAGAGATAAACTAGGAGCCGCTGGCAAGATGAAGAGACGAGCCTACTTAACCTTTTCGGTTTCTGCCTGCCGTCGGATCGCTTCCAAGTCTCTGATCGTCTCGAGAATTTTGGGGATGTCCCCATCGTTGAGGAACTGATTCAGATAGCGGCAGTAAACCCCGACCTTTTTTAAAAAATCTTCTTCCTTCATCCTGCCAACCATAGCGGATTTTGTGAAAAGGCACAAGAAAGGCCTGGCTCTTGTCACTGCTTCGGTGCAGGCCCCCTCCGTAGTCCTGAGCTGCATCGTTCCGAGGGGGGAAACCTGTAGGGCTGAGACACAGAGACGAGGAGGTTGAAGGCAGGCCCAGGCCCTTGGAGACCCCACCCGAAGGGGACGGGAGGGTGGCTCTCGAGACACTGACTTATTGGCTCAGAGACTGTGTCGCAATTAGCCGTCCGCCCTTCGAGGGCCTCAGGACGAACGGCTAAGTCTTTGAATTTCGGAGTGTCACCATCCGTTCGTGGTGAGCCTGTCGAACCATGAACGGAATTGCGACACAGTCTCTCAGGCCGGAAGGTTTTCTCCCGAGGAACGACACTTTTTGGGAGACGTCCGACAATCGATTTGCGATTTCAGATCCAAAATCCAAAATGATAAGGCCCATCGGCTCCCGCTGAGGGTAGGCACCCTCCGCATCTCTTGAACACCACACTTTTCGCATCAGTAGAGCCGAAAGGCCTTGGGCTAACCCATCGTTGAGACTCTTTGCGGACGGATTTTGTAAAGGACCCGGATTTCGCCCGGCTGGCGATAGGGATGTTTATCCTTTCCCAGGTACTTTTTGGCCAAAAGATCGATGTGGAGTTATAAGCATCTGCGATTGCACATTGTTAGTAAAAGTGTTCGGTTAACTGATAGATGTCATCGATCAGAAAGTCCGGCTTTGCTGCTACCAGCTCCTCCATCTTTCCCAGCCCGTAGGTGACGCCGCAGGTATATACCCCGGCTTTTTTCCCTGCCTGGATATCTGTCTCACCATCTCCAACGATAAGGCCCCTTACTGGGCTTACCCCAAATTGGGTTAGGACTTGCATCAAAGGCTCTGGATCAGGCTTTTTCTGGGGGACGCTGTCGCCGCCAAAGATCGCATCAAAGCGGAGGTCGATCCCCAATCCCTTAAGCACCGACATCGTGAGGCGGTGCAGCTTATTGCTGACAACAACTCTTCTTTTTCTCTTAAAATAGTCCAGGGTCTCTTTGACATGCGGATAAAGCACGGTTGTGTCTAGCAAGTGACCCTCATAGTGTTCGAGAAACAATCCCATCGCCTTTCTGAATCTCTCCTCACCCTTTTCCGGCAGGGAGCTGCGCATCAAGTGTTCCACCCCACGGCCAACATGATTATAGACTAACCGATCATCCAGGGGCTCCAAGTTCAGGCGGGAACGGACATAATTCACCGAGTTGGCCAGGTCCTGTCCTGTATTCGCCAACGTCCCATCCAGGTCGAACATAATGAGTTCAATTTCTCTTTTCATGCTGAGGCCACTCGATCAAAAGATAGACTTGAAGATAGGTCGTGTCAAACAATAATTGCCTGTCGAAATCCCTTGCGGCGCTCTGCGACGAGCCTGTCGAAGCACGAACAAGGTCTTTTTAACAGTAAGAATCTAGGAGCTGGAGGATTCAGGCTTTATCAAAAGCCTCTATAAATGATTAATGATAAACTGCCCTCAGAAGCCAAGAGCAGACTTGACACCTTCGGCGAGGAGCGAGCCTGAAGGCCGTGGACTAATACATCCCAACGCGGCTACGGCTTGCCTCCCGCCGGTTCGCACTTTATGGTCGCGCCTTCGTCCTGGATGGTCGTGGTAGAGCAGCGAAACGTCTGTCCCTCAGCCGTTCTCACCGTTGAAACATCTCCTTGATCCGTAACGACATAGAGGCCTACTTTCGTGGAGCGCACCGACACGCCACGATTTGCCGAGGAAAAAGACTCCATCGCCAGGTTCACCAAGCCGATGGTAGCAACGCTTTCAATATGCTGCGGCTGATCGTAGCCGTGCAGCTCGGTATGTAAAACCTGTCCCTTGATTACTTCCCCCAGGCCATCGACCTGTTTGCTGATCTTTACTAATTCCTCGTTCATTTCCTTGACGCGCTCCGGCCTCACGGATCCTTCGCGCAAAGCGATGAGAAACTCTCTCTTTCTAAGGTCCATATTCACTAGTCGATTGAACTCCTCGGACCCGCCGATCGTAAACGTGTAGATTGTCTTCAGCGACTCCGCCAGGCGTTGCCTTTCGGGCCACCGCTCGGGCCTCGCTTCCAGCCTGCCCATCTCGTCCTGATATCGCTTAAGACCTGCGACGAACGTCATCCCACGACTGGTTACTGCCGGGGTGCAGCCAAAAAACACGAGGAATAGCAGCACTGACGCGATATTTCTTCTCATGATGGCATTAGAGTACCACACTTCACCGCTCGGGACTAAGAGGTAAAGGCTTGGTTTCTTAAGAAGACCTCGGCATCCTGACGGCTGAAAAAGACCAATCTCACCTCCTTTAGGGATGCATCAGAACTGATAGATTTTTCTATGGCCTGAGAGGAGACTTTAGCCGCCTCATCAAGCGGATAGCCATACACTCCGGTAGAGATAGCCGGGAAGGCAATTGTCTTAAGCCCTTTTTTCGCAGCAAGGCTTAAAGAATTACGATAACAGGCCTCGAGTTGTTCCGCCTTCTCTTTCCCCCCTTGACCATAAACCGGACCGACCGTGTGAATCACATGCTTTGCCGCCATCTTGCCGGCTGTTGTTATCACAGCCTGCCCGGTGGGTAACCCGTCTGGGTACTGAGCGCGGCGAATCTCCTTGCACTCCTTCAAAATATCGGGACCACCCGCGCGGTGGATCGCCCCGTCGACTCCCCCACCACCCATCAACGAGCTATTGGCCGCATTGACAATGGCATCCGCGTCCTCTTTGGTAATATCCCCTACCTTCACCACCACCCGCCCCTTCATAAATCTCTTCAATTCCTCCATAACCAACCTCCCTGATTCAGTACCGAAGCCGTCCTTCGACGAGCGAGCAGCCAGGTGTTGGCGGTAGGTAGAACAAAGAAGCTGTTCAAGCTGTTTAAGCCGTTAACAATTTGAACCATTTGAACGACTTGAACGGATTCAACCTTTAATATATTCCTCCCATTCCATGAGCAACTGATACTTCTTCTTGGCGTTGCACTCCCTGCATGAAGGAACCACGTTGCCTTTCGTGCTTCTGCCACCACGAGCCATCGGGACAATGTGATCCATGGTCAGGGATCGGGCAGGGACCTTTTTGCCGCAATAATGGCAGATTCCTGAAGAGCAGCGCCTCTTCCACCACTGACTTGAACGCAACTCCTTAGCTTTTTGGCGCTCGCGCCGGATCTCTTCCTCACTGACGGAGACTATAGGAAAGGATGAAGGATGATCTACTTTAGCCAATTCTTGAGCCTCTTCAGATAGAACGCAAAACCTGCCGAGATGAAGAAATAAATAAGGCTACGAAAGAAGGCCCATGAGTTTCCTGTGTTGGAATAGTTGCTAAGCTCCCACAATGCGAAGCCAAAAAAGAAGAGCACGGCGGTGGAGATTAAAATCCTATGGGCCGTCAGCAGAGTCACACAACACCTATGATCACTAGTAGCAGACTGTCGAGAGACTCTCTGTTTACCCTTCGACAGCCTGTCCTGAGTGGCAGGCCGTTTCCTTCGAGTGCCTCAGCGCCTGCCCTGAGTTTAGCGAAGGGACGAACGGCCTGCGTATCGAAGGGCTCAGAGCCCGCCCTGAGTTTAACGAAGGGGCGAACGGAGGAACCGTGAAACCATTGACAACTCCCGTTCATGCTGAGCTCGTCGAAGCATAAAAACCACTTCTTCAACAGCCTTTCAGTGAGTCCGTAACTTAGCTGGCTGTTGCGGGTTGAAGAGCAGGCTGGCGGCCATCGATGCGCACGAAATACAGGTAATACAGAATAAAGCCCACGCTAAAGATAACCCCACCGATCAGATAAGGAGTCTGCCAATCTCCAACCGCCATAAACTGGCCCGCAATGGCAGCGCCAACCCCCATTGGGAACTCTGAAAAGGCGTGCATGACTCCGTTGGTCGTTCCGCGCTCCCTCTCCTTTACAACCTCCATGGCAAAGAGGCTGTAGATCGGATCGGATATTCCCCGATTCGGGAAGGGCCCGCCGATAAAGAGAATGGTTAAGATGTAGAACACGCCTGCCCAAAGGACGCTGTCCGACATGCCCAGAAGGATAAGAGACGGAACTCCCATCAGTTTGACGAGCGTTACCGTACGAACGCGCCCCAAACGCTCCACCACCACCGGAACAAAGAGCATAACCACTGCTGTACAGACTGAGGCGAGGGCAAAGACGAGACCAATCTGGTCAGTGGATGCTCTGAGCTTCTGCTCAAAAAAGATATTGAAAAAGGGAGCTGAAAAGCCCATACCGAAGGCAATCAACGCCTCAGTCAGCGCGAGCATCCCGATCCTGCCATAGCTCTCGAGGCTTCGCCACCAGCGGCGAATATCTATGGGCCTCCATTCCTCGCGAATAAGATAGATAGGGATCATCGAGAAGACCATAATCGGCAGGGCACACATCAAGGCGGCCCGACGGGCCCAGGCGCTCTCTGGCCCAATATCTAACAGGGCGGCGAAAGCAAATGGGAGGACGCCGGCCGCCAGGTTTCCCAGACTTGCGGCGCCGACTTGGATTGCACCGTTCAAGCTGAAGAGTTGGACGCGCTCGTCCGGCCTGCTCTGCTCTGTCATGAACGGCGGGCCCACAATAGCATGGCCACCCTCAAAGAGACCGCTGAGCGCCGCAAGGACAAGGAGCCAGCTCTGATCGGTCACAAAGATGACGGCGGTTGTAGCCAGAAGGTTTCCACTATAAGAAATAAGAAAGACACGGCGGCGGCCAAAGAGGTCCGAGAGAATTCCAGACGGGATGACCGAAAGACCATGAAAGGTCCAGTTCAGAGCCACAAACTTGGCAACGAAAAGGGTATCAAAACCAACAGCGAGAAGGTAAAGGTTGAAGAGAAGACGCATAAGACTGACCGAAAGACCGCTGAAAGGGGCCCGCAGAAGAAGCAGTCGGGCGTTGCGGCTGAAGCCTCTGAATCGCTCGCTCATAAGAGTGCCACGCCGGGCTTGACGAAAGAGAATCAACACAACCAGGGCCAAGACCCCAAGACCGACTGCCCACACCCAGAGCGGCGCAGCCAACTTGGGCACAGGACCATGCCCATGGCCAACATCCGCCCAGGCCGATGAGGCCAGGATAACAGCCAACAAAACAGATAGGATCGTCTCTTTCATCTTTTTGCGTCTTCTCAGCTCTCCCGTATCATAGGACGAAGACCCAAGCTGACGCAAGAAAAATTGGCTTAATAGGAACCACATAGGATGGGAAATTTCTTCCTGCTTTCAGGATCGAGGCACTCAGGGGGAGCCCGCCTGGCAGGGGTCGGCCTTGTAACTTTACCTGAAACATCATATTCGACTAACTCTAGGGTGGTGGCGGTACTTTCAGTCTTGATTCTTATAATATTTTTTGCTTTCGGAGCATACCAAACTGTCCATTGACCACAATCCGGTTCATATGCTGAACTATGAACCGTGCACTGGCATCTGCATTCAAATGCCTCAAATGTTCCGGCCGTTACTGCCATTTCTTTAAAGCTTGTCACCTCACACTCTACTTCTACAGAAACACGCGTTTCCCTGCTAGTAGTTGGGTCCACCCCGCCCCTTATCGCCTCACTTGGGTACTTCCACGTTTTGCCGACCCAAAGGGGAAAGCTCAAATGGCTAAGGAAAGTTCCTGCCCCTAGCTTCACCCTTCTCCCATCAGCCCGCTCGTAGATCCAGAAATCCTCCGCTTGGAGTTTCGAACCTTCGGCGACTGGCCCTTTATAATTCTCAGGGGGATTCACAGACGACATCGTAGGAGTACACCCATTGATGAACGCATATACTAAAACGGAATATAAGGCGCTTGTAGGTAGGCCGATTTTCCTCACAGAAGTCCTCCTTTTCAATTTCGAGGACCTATCTCATCCGATGGATATTATTTCTTCTCCAATACCAGGACTCCCTCTTTCATATCAATTTCCATGCGAAAATGGTTCAGGAAGTCAAGTCCTAAAAGCCCTGGTCGGTCTGCATGCGGAAGATCATGAACCGCCACCGTGAGATCCCTAACCCGCATCCCTCCGACTTCTACGGAATCGAGCACAACCACAGGTACGCGGACCATCCCGCTTACAGTTTGTATGGGGATCGTGGGAAGCCTCTTTTCTAAATCGATTCCCAATTCCTTAGCCTTGGCTCTAGGGATCATCGTGATGCTTGCGCCTGTGTCCACCCTGAAGTTAGCCGAGACTCTCTCGTTCAGAGTTGCCCGAACCGTCATCTGTGGACCTTGAAACGGGACAGATACCCTATTCGTGACAGGCGCACTCGGCGTTGGGCCCTCCACGCCGGCGGCGCAACCAGCGATGAGCGCGCAGATAACAAAAGCCCACAGTAGGAGGTAAAACTCATTTGCGTTCGCGCAGCGAGCACACCCACGTTCCTCCCGAAACTGCGAGTTATTGTTTCACTTCGCAATCAGGGCTGTCAAGCGACACTCCATGCACGGCTCAGCCGTTTGCTAGTTTGATCAGTCCTATTGTAGGATTCCGCGCAGCAAATATTTGCGAAGGAGAGACAAAGATGAAGCGTGAAGCGATAAAGACCGATGATGCCCCCAAGGCAATCGGTCCCTACGAACAAGCAATCCGGGTGAACGGTCTAGTTTATACGGCCGGCCAGATCCCTCTCGATCCGAAAACCGGCAACCTCATCGACGGAGGAATCGCAGCACAGACGCGAAGAGTAATGGAGAATCTAAAGGGAGTCCTGGAGGCCTCGGGCTCATCCTTGGATCGCGTGGTAAAGGCAACTGTATTTTTGAAAAACATGGCTGACTTCCCGGCCATGAATGAGGTTTACGCGGAATATTTAGGAAACTCCAAGCCGGCCCGCTCCACAGTGGCCGTAGCCGATCTCCCGAGAGGGGCCCTGATCGAGATCGACTTGGTCGCCCTCACATGAATTTCAGATTTGCATCATTGTTGTCCGAATTAACTTCGAGTTTTTCATTGGGTGCTGATTTTGCTATATGGTTTTGGAGCTTTGGCACTTTTCAAAACGAGACTCTCTATGCTCACTTCCCTCTACGTCACCCCCCATCCTAACCTTCTCCCGCAAGAGACTGTGTCGCACTTAGCCGTCCGCCCTTCGAGAGCCTCAGGACGAACGGCTAAGTCTTTGAATTTCGGAGTGTCACCATCCGTTCGTGGTGAGCCTGTCGAAC